>NZ_LFLT01000150.1 GCF_001189955.1 Herbaspirillum chlorophenolicum
CCTCCACAACATCTCCAAGGAGTATCGCCATGTCCTACCAATCTTTCTTCGCTAAAACGGCCGTCACCATCGCTGCAGCCGCGTTCGCTACCGCAGCCTTCGCTCATCCGAAGCTGCTTGGCTCGACCCCTGAAGACAACTCGACAGTGAGTGCGCCGGAAAAGATCGAACTGCACTTCTCGGAAAATCTCTCCAAGCAGTTCTCCGGTGCCAGCCTCTTGATGACCAGCATGCCAGGGATGAACCATGCCTCGCCAATGAAGATGGCGGCCAAAGTGTCTGGCTCGGATGACCCCAAGACCATGGTAATCACACCAAGCCAACCGTTGATGCCGGGCGTGTACAGCATCGAATGGCGTGCGGTCTCGTCGGATACCCATCCGATCACCGGCAAGATCACTTTCACGGTGAAGTGAGCAGGTAATGGACGGGATGACCGTTTTGGTGCGCTTTGCGCTGTATCTGGACTTGATGCTTGTCTTTGGCCTGCCGCTGTTCCAGCTGCATGCGCTGCGCCAGCCTGAGCGTTCATCCCCCTTGGGTAAGAAGTTCGTCGTACTGACGGCCAGTGCAGCCGCCATCGGGCTAGCGCTGTCGGCGGTGAGCATGCTGCTCATGACCAAGGCGATGACCGGCGCTGCTGACATCGGCTCGATTGAACAACACATGTTCGAGATGATGTTGACGGACACCTCTTTTGGCATGGCGTGGTGCCTGCGGATGGGGATGTTGCTCGTGGTTATCATAACTGCGCTACTGTCGAACGTATGGCCGACCGTGAGTGCAGTTCTGATGAGCGCAGCGGGGGGCGCCGCCTTGGCCACGTTATCCTGGGCTGGTCATGGTGCAATGGACGAAGGCGTACGAGGACATGTTCACCTGATTGCCGACATCATCCATCTGCTCGCCGCTGGCGGCTGGATAGGTGCGCTGGCAGCGTTCATCCTGATGTTGGTTCTGCGTTA
>NZ_LFLT01000151.1 GCF_001189955.1 Herbaspirillum chlorophenolicum
ACGCAATCTGGTGGCAGCGGCCGCCGCCATCAGCGACAGCCAGTTCACCAGCAACGGCCTGTATGGCGCGAATGGCACCACGCCCAGCTTTACCGATGCCAACGGCAAACTCATCGTTGAAGCCGGTGCGCAGATCAGCACCGCACAACCGGCCTCGGTCACGCAAGGCGGCGGCTATGTACTGCTGCTGGGCAGTGAGGTCAGCAATGCCGGTACCATCAGGACACCCAAGGGGCAAGTAGAGTTGGCAGCCGGTGACAGCTTCGTCATCCGCAAGGGATACGGCACCGATGCCAATGCGATGTCGACCACGCGCGGCAACGAAGTTTCGCCGCAGTTCGTCAACGGCAGCACCGCCGGCAAGGTCGTCAACACCGGCTTGCTGACTGCGCCGGAAGGAGACGTCACACTGGCCGGGCGCGACGTGCAGCAAAGCGGCGTAGCCATCGCCACCACCACCGTCAACACACGCGGCACCATCCATTTGCTGAATTCGGCCAGCGATACGCAAGGCAGCGTCACGCTGGGAAGCGGTTCGTATACGGCGGTGCTGATCGATGACGATGGCAAGAGCACCGCGCTCAACAGCCAGCGCGATGCGCTGATCGCGGATTCGGCGACACAGAATGCGCTGCGTGCAAGCGCATCATCGGGCGTCTTCGACAACCTGTCCAAACTGTCGGATCGTCGCGACCAGTCGCGTGTGGAAATCGTCAGCGGCGGCAACATCAATTTCGCGGACGGTTCGCTGACCTTGGCCACCGGCGGCCAGATTGCCGCCAGTGCGGCCAAGCGTTCCTTTGCGGCCAGCGGTTCGATGTTGGATGTCTCGGGCGCGATGGGCGTGAACCTGTCGATGGACAGCAACAACATCAAAGTCAACGTGCAAGGCAATGAGCTGCGCGATGCGCCGCTCAACCGCGATGGTGGTTCTTTACTCAACAGCAATGTCTGGC
>NZ_LFLT01000152.1 GCF_001189955.1 Herbaspirillum chlorophenolicum
ACCAGACATTGCTGTTGAGTAAAGAACCACCATCGCGGTTGAGCGGCGCATCGCGCAGCTCATTGCCTTGCACGTTGACTTTGATGTTGTTGCTGTCCATCGACAGGTTCACGCCCACGGCACCCGAAACGTCCAACATCGAACCGCTGGCGGCAAAAGAGCGTTTGGTCGCGCTGACCGCGATCTGGCCACCGGTAGCCAGGGTCAGCGAGTTGCCCTGGAAGTCGACATTGCCGCCGCTGACGATTTCCACGCGCGACTGGTCGCGACGGTCCGACAGTTTGGACAGGTTGTCGAAGAGGCCCGACGACGATCCTGTCCGTAATCCGTCCTGCGCTGCCGAGTCGGCGATCAGGGCGTCGCGCTGGCTGTTCAGGGCGGTGGTGCTGCCGTCGTCTTCAATCGCCACGGCCGTGATGGCGTTCTGGCCGAGCGTGACCGATCCTTGCGTATCGCTGGCCGAATTCAGCAGGTGGATGGTGCCGCGTGTGTTGACGGTGGTGGTGGCGATGGCTACGCCACTTTGCTGCACATCGCGCCCGGCCAGTGTGATGTCGCCTTCGCGCGCGACGATCAGGCCGCTGTTGACCACCTGGCCGGCGGTGCTGCCATTGATGAACTGCGGCGAGACTTCGTTGCCGCGCGTGGTCGAGGCCGTATTGCCATCGGTGCCCACGCCTTTGCGGATGATGAAACTATCACCGGCCGCCAGCTCCGTTTGGCCGCGGCGCGTGCTGATCTGGCCGGCATTGCTGACTTCACTGCCCAGCAGCAGTACATAGCCGCCGCCTTGCGTGACCGAGGCCGGTTGCGCCGTGCTGATCTGTGCTCCGGCTTCAACGATGAGTTTGCCGTTGGCATCGGTAAAGCTGGGCGTGGTGCCATTCGCGCCATACAAGCCGTTGCTGGTGAACTGGCTGTCGCTGATGGCGGCAGCCGCTGCCACCAGGTTGCGC
>NZ_LFLT01000153.1 GCF_001189955.1 Herbaspirillum chlorophenolicum
TGTCCATGCTATCCATGCTCGACATCGAGTCCATGCCGCTCATGGAGGACATCCCCGCCATCGCACCGTGATTCATGTGGCCCATAGCCCCATGATCCATACCGGACATCGAGGACATGTCGCCCATCATGTCGCCCATGCTGAGCCACTCCGGCTTGTCGACTGCGGGCACCGGTGCCGTCAGTCCGGCGCGAGTTGCCAGCGTGCCACGAGCGTAGCCAGTACGCTCCATGGACTGGGCAAACACGGTGTATGCGTCGTCCTTGGGCTCGACTACCACGTCACAGGTTTCGCCCGGGCCGAAGCGGAATTCGTCCACGCTCACCGGCTCGATATCCACGCCGTCGACCTGAACCACCTTCAACTTCAATCCGGGAATTCGTACGTCATAGAAGGTGTTGCCAGATCCATTGATACAGCGCAGGCGGACTTTCTCACCGGGCTTGAACAATGCGGTCCAGTTGCCTGCCGGCGTGACGCCATTAGCTAGGTAGGTCAAGGCAGCCGCAGACAAATCGCCCAGGTCAGTGGGGTTCATGCGCATCTCATTCCACATCGCACGATTGTCCATAGCTGCCTTCACGCCAGCTTTGCGGGCGTCGCGGACAAAATCGCCGGCCGTCAGGCGATTTAGATTGTAGAAATCGCCTTGCTTCTTGAGCTTGGAGAGCACCGACATCGGATTTTCATCCATCCAGTCAGAGAACAGAATCACATGCTCCCGATCTGCCAGCTTCTTACCGGCATCCGCCGGATCGATGACGATAGCGCCGTACATCCCGGTTTGTTCTTGCATCCCCGAGTGGGAGTGATACCAGTAGGTGCCGCTTTGCTTGACCTTGAATTTGTACGTGAAGGTCTCGCCAGGAGCGATGCCAGCAAAGCTGATGCCTGGCACGCCATCCATCTGGAACGGCAAAATAATGC
>NZ_LFLT01000154.1 GCF_001189955.1 Herbaspirillum chlorophenolicum
TGGCAAGAGTCCCGGAGGTGACCATGGGAGTCTGGCTCATCAAGATCGTAGCCACCAAGCTTGGCGAAACTGGAGGTGATGCGGCCTCCATGTCGATGAACCTCGGCTATCTGACCAGTACGGGCATCTTCGCTGCGTTCTTTGTGATTGCAGTGGCGTACCAGATCAAGTCAAAAACTTTCCATCCCTTGACCTATTGGCCCACGATTATCGCCACCACCACTGTCGGTACAACGCTAGCTGATTTCGCTGATCGTTCGCTTGGGATCGGCTACGCCGGTGGCACCACCTTGTTGTCCGCGCTTTTACTAGCATCCCTGTTGCTTTGGAAGCGCACGCTCGGCTCTATTTCAGTGAACACAGTAAGCCGCCCGCGAGCAGAAATGTTCTACTGGATCACGATCATGTTTTCGCAGACATTGGGCACGGCACTCGGAGACTGGACAGCTGATAGTGCAGGACTGGGCTATACCGGCGCGGCTGCGGTTTTCGGTGGACTGCTCGCTTTGTTGGTGTTGGCCTACTACGGAACAAAAATCTCTCGCACACTGCTATTCTGGACGGCATTCATATTGACGCGGCCACTGGGAGCCGTGGTGGGCGACTTTCTCGATAAACCTTTGAGTACCGGTGGCCTGGCTCTGAGTCGCTACGGTGCATCCATCGCATTGTTGGCATTCATGCTGTGCGCCATGCTGGTCTTCCGGCAGAGAGCGGCAACGGCATCACATTGACACTATTCCAATGGAGACGACATGCGAGTACTGCTGGTCGAAGACGACGCGATGATTGGTGAGGCTATTCAGGCCGCTTTGAAGGATGCGTCGTACGCGGTAGATTGGATCAAGGACGGAAAAATCGCCATCACGACAATCACCAGCCAACACTACGATATCGCCCTTCTAGAT
>NZ_LFLT01000155.1 GCF_001189955.1 Herbaspirillum chlorophenolicum
ATTCCCCATTCCTACTCCCGGCCAAACTCACCGGCAACATCGCTTCTCTCTCCATGCCAAGGACACAGGCAGCTCCCACTCCACAATAAAAAAGCCGGCTTATGCCGGCTTTTTTATCACTGCGAATTTTCGCTACGGATCTTAGAACTTGTATGCCACACGCGCCACGGCAAAGTTCACGCCGCCGTTAGGTTCCTTGATGCCACCGTTCGAAAAGTGCTGCAAGCGGATACCCAGATCCAGGCCGTTGGTGAACACATAGCCGGCGCCGATATGGTCGCCGAACTGGAATGCAGTCGACAGAACCTTGTCGTTGTTGCGATACAGCTTGGAGAACAGGTGAACGCCGATACCGGCTTCGCCATAAAAACCCTTGCCATCGTCACGCTGGAAGCGCAGCACCGGAGTCAGGCCGATATCGGCCAGATTGCCGCTGCTATTCGTGTTGTTATAGTGGTTCATGCGCCAGTTCGCCAGCGACAGATCCCAGTAGCCACCGATATGCGTGCCGTTCGACTGCCAGAAATTCCAGTTCTGGCCCAGGTCCACTGGGCGCCGAGGCGAACCAGCTGGGTGTTGTTACCGGTGCCGTATTCCAGGGACACGCCGTCAATGGCGTAGCTCGGCGCTTGGACAGCGATGGAGGCAATGCCGACGAATGCAAGTTTGGCGACCAGGCTCTTCAATTTAGTCATAGGTATTCTTTCGACGCGTAAATAGTATGGATGGAAGTCGGTGTCAGACGAAATCTGGTGCGGATACTGCATCCGCGATAACGCAGTATTTTCTCACAATCATCGCAAATGCATACTCGCGTGTCTGATTTTGGCCTCGTTCACATCGGATGCCTCCGCGGCCGATGAAAAAGAGCGGCGCAACCGGGAGCGAGACGATGGATTTCAA
>NZ_LFLT01000156.1 GCF_001189955.1 Herbaspirillum chlorophenolicum
ATAAGGGGCCAGGCATCCCGGTGGCCGAACGAGCGCGCATCTTCGAGGCATTCCACCGGTTGCTGGGCAGCGGTCAGATCGGTTCTGGGTTAGGTTTGTCGATCGTGAAGGCCATCGCAGACAGGTTGGGTGCAAGCATCACGCTTGGCTTTCGTGACAAATCTAGTCAATCCGGCCTGCGCGTGACGGTCAATATTCCGAGTCAATTAGTGAGCCAGATAGAAGTCGAAGTCAATGAAATCTAAGGAGCTATTATGTCGAACAGTATCCAAGAACAATATTCGCCCGTTGCCAAGTTTTTCCATTGGATCACGGTGCTGCTCATCATCGCCCAATGCACCATCGGCTGGACCATGCCAGATGTGGATGATCTGCAATCGCCCGAAGGATCGGTCAGTCTCCACATCTCGGTCGGATTGCTGATCCTCCTGGTCATGCTGGCCAGACTGGTTTGGCGCCTGATCAGTCCGGCGCCGAAACCGCTCCATACGCGTGTGACCCTCACCGTAATTGCAGCCAAGTTCGTGCACGGCGGACTCTACCTTCTTCTCGCCATCTCACCCATCCTGGGTTGGATGAATGCTGCAGAGCGTGGCTGGAACCTGTCCTTCTTCGGCTTGATGCAGCTGCCCGTAATCTTCCCTGCAAATTCCGATTTGCTGGCCACGATCGGGGATTGGCATATTGCGTCGGTCTGGGCACTATTAGCGCTGATCGGCTTACATGTATGCGCTGCTCTCTACCATCAAATTATTCTGAAAGATGGAACCCTTACTCGAATGCTTCCCTCAAGCAATCGATAGCCTACAGCCTGCTCATTGAATGCTTTTTGCTTCAATGAGCAATTCATGCAAAGTCGCTTCATGTGATTGCTGGGTATCTACCCTGTGC
>NZ_LFLT01000157.1 GCF_001189955.1 Herbaspirillum chlorophenolicum
CCTGGCCACGCTCCACGTCTTCACGCTTGGTGCCGCGCAGCAGCACGCCAACGTTGTCGCCAGCCTGACCTTGGTCCAGCAGCTTGCGGAACATTTCCACGCCGGTGCAGGTGGTCTTCTGGGTGTCGCGGATACCGACGATTTCGATTTCTTCGCCGACCTTCACCACACCGCGCTCAACACGGCCGGTCACCACGGTGCCGCGGCCCGAGATCGAGAACACGTCTTCCACCGGCATCAGGAAGGTACCGTCAACGGCACGTTCCGGGGTCGGGATGTAGGTGTCCAGCGCTTCGGCCAGGGCCAGGATCGCTTGCTCGCCCAGGGGACCCGTGTCGCCTTCCAGCGCCAGCTTGGCCGAACCCTTCACGATTGGCAGGTCGTCGCCTGGGAACTCGTACTTCGACAACAGTTCGCGCACTTCCATTTCGACCAGTTCCAGCAGTTCCTCGTCGTCCACCATGTCGGCCTTGTTCAGGAACACGATGATGTAAGGAACGCCAACCTGACGCGACAGCAGGATGTGTTCGCGAGTCTGTGGCATCGGGCCGTCAGCGGCCGAGCACACCAGGATCGCGCCGTCCATCTGCGCTGCGCCGGTAATCATGTTCTTGACGTAGTCGGCGTGGCCGGGGCAGTCAACGTGGGCGTAGTGGCGATTTGCAGTTTCGTATTCAACGTGCGCGGTGTTGATGGTGATGCCGCGCGCCTTTTCTTCTGGCGCCGCGTCGATCTGGTCATACGCCTTCGCTTCGCCGCCGAACTTCTTCGACAACACCGTTGCAATCGCTGCGGTCAGCGTGGTCTTGCCGTGGTCAACGTGGCCAATCGTGCCCACGTTCACGTGCGGCTTGGTCCGCTCAAACTTGCCTTTTGCCATTTTA
>NZ_LFLT01000158.1 GCF_001189955.1 Herbaspirillum chlorophenolicum
GTCGCCTTAGTCTCGTGGTCTCGCATCTGTGTATAAGCGACAGAGTTCGAATGGCTCCTCTGACGCAGGTGGCCAGTCAATGTCTCCAACACTGCCCTTTGAGCCGTTGAGCCGGCCGAGGGAGTTCTGGCGGCTAGCCCGAAGGAGTATTCGCAGGCCCAGGTCAATTGCAGCTTTTTTTGATTTGACGCCGCATTCGCGCTGGACATCTTCTATGAGGGCCGTATCGATTTCGATGTTCGTGCGCATGGTCAGCCTGAATGCTTTGCCGCGAGCTGCGTCTCGATGATTTCTTGCGACTCAGCCTTCAATATTGCAGCCAGTGCCGTGCCAAATCCCAAGTCTAAAAAGACATTGCCGTCAGCCGGCGTGATGAGTGAGGAGTTCGTGTCGATATGCGTCATGCGCCAAGCATGAGCGGATTCATTGACGAAAAAAAGATGAGCGCCGAAATAACAATTAATGGGGCTTTTCTCTATCGGCACATTCGTTCCGGTAGTACCGGATTTGACGCCTAACAGGAATATTGTTGCCGCTCATCGTGATGGTGGATGTCGCGTCATTGCCACGATGTTTGCGTTTTGAGCGCCAGCTTGCTAACCTGTTTCAAAGAACCTCTTCAGCCGACTCGCGAGGTTGCCCGCCAAGTTCGCCTTGGCCTAGCAACCGCTAGGTAAGAGGAATCGGACCCGATGGACCAGAAGCCCCGCTAGTCGGGGCTTCTGCATATGCTTACTATAAGTTATACGCGAAGTTCATTTGTGCCAGTATCGCAGTGGGTTCGTAGTAGCGCCTACCGCTAGCACGGCCCCTTTCAGAGATAAGGTGCAAATGCTTCCTAGCTCGCGAGCCAACCACGTAAAGCA
>NZ_LFLT01000159.1 GCF_001189955.1 Herbaspirillum chlorophenolicum
TTTAGACCAGCAATATGTTTCGAATGGCAGTCATCGGCCAGAAGCTACCCGATGCATCGCGTACCATTACCGCAGATACAATCGATTTCCACACCAACTCTTCCTGTCCAACATATGCAATCTCGTTTGATATCTGCTGGAGTCAAAGCCGCCCTTGCCGAAGACCGCCGTTTCGGAGCAGCTACACCACTCGCCAAATTGATTCTCGCAAATGTCTCGCCCTGGATGCTGGCCGGCCTGCTGTATCTGGGTTCAGGAATCGGCCTTATGCTCTATCGCGCTATTTCCCGGGCGGAGAAAGTCAATTTGCCCCGCGAAGAATGGCGATGGCTCGGTGGCGCGATCATTTTCGGGGGCGTCATTGCGCCTGTCTTGCTGATGACAGGCTTAACAGCCATGCCGGCGTCGGGAACGTCGTTATTGCTCAATGCCGAGGGCGTCTTTACCGCGCTCCTGGCGTGGTTTGTTTTCAAAGAGAATTTTGACCGCCGAATTGCCTTCGGCATGCTGGCCATCGTTTTGGGAGCAATCGTTCTCAGTTGGCCTACCGCATCCGGTTTCTCTGCCGCCTGGCCATCATTGGCAATCCTGGGGGCTTGCCTGGCATGGGCGATCGACAATAACCTGACCCGGAAAGTGTCGCTCAATGACGCATCATGGGTGGCCTCCGTCAAAGGGCTGGCATCTGGCGCGACCAATCTGGTTCTTGCCTTGCTCCTCGGCGCGAGCATTCCTTCACCCACACTTGTTCTCAGCGCGATGGTGCTTGGATTTCTGGCGTATGGGGTAAGCCTGGCCTTATTCGTCGTCGCGCTTCGCCATCTCGGCACCGCCCGCACAGGGGCGTATTTTTCC
>NZ_LFLT01000016.1 GCF_001189955.1 Herbaspirillum chlorophenolicum
GTCCAGTGACTCCTGCACCGCGGCGTCGATGAAACCGCAAGTGTTGACGATCACCAGGTCGGCGCCGTCGTAGGACTTGGCGGTGTCGTAGCCTTCGGCGCGCAACTGGGTCAGGATCTGCTCGGAGTCGACCAGCGCCTTGGGGCAACCGAGAGAGACGAAACCGACCTTGGGCTGCGCCGGGGTATTGGAAGAGGATGCGTTGGACATGATGAACTGGCTGGAGAAACTGGCTGGGAGGAAAGACGGGAAAAAGCTTTAAAAATCAGGGCAGTATTGTACCTTGTCTACCGCGTACCGCCCTCTTCTACTCTTTTTTCGCACATATTTTCCACGAAACCGCGGCAATACTTGCCAAAATGCAAAACGGCCCTGAGGGCCGTTTGGAAAGTCGAGCGTTACATTTTTCAGGTCACCGCCAGCAAACCTGGCAAACGCGGCGCTTCGCCTTACTTCTTCTGGTCCGGCGGATTACCGAACGGGAAGGTGACGAACATGTTCTTGGTCTGGCTTTGCATCTGTTCCTGCATCTGGATGAACAGGTTCTTGCTCTGCTCGATATAGTTGCTCATCATGCCCTGCATCATCGGTCCCTGTACATTCATGAACTGGGTCCACATCTCGGGGCTGAACGGCTTGCCTTCGTAGAACCCCTTGGAATTCTCGGCCAGCTTGTTCTGGATGTCGATGAAGGTCTGGATGTTCTTTTCCAGGTAGGAGCCCATCATGCCCTGCATCGCATGGCCGTAGTAGCGGATGATCTGCGACAGTGCGCCGCTGGAGAACATCGGCGCGCCGTGCGATTCCTCTTCCAGGATGATCTGCAGCAGAATGCTGCGGGTCAGGTCGTCGCCGTTCTTGGCATCGACCACGGTGAATTCTTCATTGTCCAGCACCAGCTGCTTGACGTCGGTCAAGGTAATGTAGGAACTGGTTTGGGTATCGTAAAGACGGCGGTTGGGATACTTCTTGATCAAGCGATCGGCCGATTTTTTTGCAGTAGTCATCTGAAGTCCAGTCTCTCTTTTCAGCCGCTGTTGCGGCTATTGTTTGCAGCGATTGCGGGCCGCTTCAGTTGCCTCCCAGCCCGCAGACGTCTGGGACATTCTTATCTGTCCTCTCTCTTACCTCTTGCTTCTTTTGCCCTGCTCGTTCCAGCGCAATACAGCCCATGATTTTGCAGGGCAGCATACGAACATTATAGGGGGGAAAGAGTGCGAATGGGCAAACCAATATTGCAATGCGAAGAATTATCCCTCGCAAAAATGCTGCGGTCGACGCAAGCAGCGCCAACCGCAGAAAATTGCATCAGCCCATATACAGGCCGCCGTTCAGCGAGAAGTCGGAACCGGTAGCGTAACCACCTTCAGCCGAAGCGATCCAGGCGATGATGGAAGCGATTTCCTCCGGTTCGCCCAGGCGCTTGACCGGGATACCGGAGACAATCTTCTCCAGCACTTCCGGCCGGATCGAGCGCACCATATCGGTACCGATGTAGCCAGGCGAGACGGTATTGACGGTCACACCCTTGGTCGCCACCTCCTGCGCCAGTGCCATGGTGAAGCCATGGATACCGGCTTTCGCGGTCGAATAATTGGTCTGCCCGAACTGGCCTTTCTGGCCGTTGACGGAAGAGATGTTGATGATGCGTCCGAAGCCGCGCTCCACCATGCCATCGATGACTTGCTTGGTCACGTTGAAAAGCGAATTGAGGTTGGTGTCGATGACCGCATCCCAGTCCGCCTTGCTCATCTTGCGGAATTGACCGTCGCGAGTGATGCCGGCGTTGTTGACCAGCACATCGACATCGCCAATCTCGGCCCGAACCTTCTCGAAGGCCAGCTTGGTCGACTCCCAGTCGGAGACGTTACCCTCGGACGCGTGGATATCGAAGCCTTGCTCACGCATGGTTGCCAACCATTTGTCCTTGCGCGGGGAATTCGGCCCACAACCTGCCACGACGGTATATCCGTCCTTGCAAAGGCGTGTGCAGATAGCGGTTCCGATACCGCCCATGCCGCCGGTCACATATGCGATACGCTTGTTCATTGTGCTGCCTCCTAGTGTGGATTGATTACCGGGGATATCAATATCTCCCCTCTCTCGCGTCTGCTCTGCGCCCGCATTTTTCAGAGTGCCGATTGCCACGGCCACCCTGAATCCCTACTTCGTCCGACTCATCGCTGCCTGATGATGCAGGCCGCTAATCGGCCTTGACCTTCACGTAACGTCCGGGAGCCGGTTCGATCTTCTTGTACTTTGCCGAACCAGCGGCCTTGGGCGCCGCCACCTTGCGGCCCGCATGCTTACCCAGGAAGGCAGCCCATTCGGTCCACCAGCTGCCGGGATGCTCTTTGGCCTTGGCGAACCACGTATCAGGATCGGCTTCCAGCTTGTCGTTGATCCAGTAATTACGCTTGTTCTTGGACGCCGGGTTGATCACGCCGGCAATATGGCCGGATGCCCCCAGCACGAAACGGTTATTGGCATGCCTGGATGCATTGATCAACGCCACCGATGCATAAGCCGACTTCCACGGCACGATATGGTCCTCGCGCGAGGCGTAAATGAACGCCGGCGCAGTGATCTTGCGCAAGTCGATCTTCTCGCCGGCAACGGTGAGCCGCCCCGGATCTTTCAGGGCATTCTCCAGGTACATGTGGCGCAGGTAGTAGCAGAACATCGGCCCCGGCAGGTTGGTGCTGTCGGCGTTCCAGTACAGGAGGTCGAACGCGGTCGGCGTCTCCCCTTTCAGGTAATTGGATTCGACGTAGTTCCACAACAAGTCGTTCGGGCGCAGGCTGGAAAATGCACTGGAAAAATCGCGTCCGGCCATCAGGCCGCGCTTGCCGATCATCTGCTCGCGCATGGCCAGTTGCATCTCATCGATATAGACATCGATGGCGCCGGTATCGGAGAAATCGAGAAAGGTCGTCAGCAGCGTCAGGCTGGACACCGGATCCTCGCCGCGTGCAGCCAGCAGCGCCAGCGCGCACGACAAAATAGTGCCGCCGACACAGAAGCCCAGCGCATTGATCTGCGGCTGCTTGCTGACTTCCTGGACGATATGGATGGCATTGACCACAGCACCGTCGACATACTGCTCCCAGGTGGCGCCATCGACCGAAGCGTCGGCATTGCGCCACGAAATCAGGAACACCGTATGCCCCTGCTCGACCGTATAGCGCACCAGCGAATTCTGCGGTTGCAAGTCGAGGATGTAGAACTTGTTGATACAAGGCGGCACGATCAACAGCGGCACCGCATGCACGGTTTTGGTCAGCGGCGTGTACTGGATCAGCTGGAAGAGTTCATTCTCGTAGATCACCGAACCTTCACTGGCGCCGACATCCTTGCCGACTTCGAATGCGGTCTCATCCGTCTGTGAAATATGGCCCTTCTGCAAGTCCGCGAGCAATTGCGCAATGCCCTTGGTCAGGCTTTCGCCACGGGTCTCGATAATCTTTTGCTGGGCAACCGGATTGGTCGCCAAGAAATTTGCAGGCGACATCGCATCGATCATTTGCTGCACCGCAAAGCGCAATTTATGGCGCACCTTGTCGGTGCCCTTGACTGCATCGGCCAAGGTCAGCAGGAAGCGCGAATTAAGCTGGTAGGCCGCGGCCTGAAACGCGAAGTAAGGGCTCTCCTGCCAGGCCGGCGCGGAAAGGCGGCGGTCGGTGATGGCGGGCGTTTTGGCAGACATCACCGATTGCCAGAGTTCTGAAAACTGCTGCGCGTAATCCTGCTGCAGGCGGAGCATGTCGGCCGCATCCAGCGAGGCGCCCAACTCGCCCAACTGCTTCATCAGCGATGATGGGTCAAATTCGCCGGCACTCGCCGCGCCCCCGAAAGGAAAACCCATATTGGGAAAAGCCTGCAGCGGGGGCTGGAGATGCTGGAATTGCGATTGGAATTGAGACGGCAGAGAAGCCCAGAATTTTGGGTCGGACATCTGCGCCAGCCATGCGGATACATCAGGAGAGGGTTGCTGCGGATTCTGCTTGTTCATGCTCGGATCTGCAATTTTCGCGTATCTTTACGGTTTATCTCGAAGCTCCAGTCACCATGTATATCGTTGCTATCGCATGGCTCTACGTCGTCTTCATGATGTCGATCACCGAACAGAGTGCGGTCGCCGGAGTGACCACCTTCCTGCTGTACGGCGTATTTCCCTTGACCGTTGTTTTATACCTGATGGGTACACCGCAACGCAAGCGGAATCGACAAAAGAGAGAGAAAATGAAAGCTGCACGCAAGGAAGAGTCGGCAAATGACGAGCATGCCGAATGCGAGCCCAAAAAAACGGAAGACAGCGCCAACCATCCGGCCAGATGAATTCGGCGTCGCCCCCCTGCCGGCAGCCTGGAAACATCAGGAAAAATTCACGGGCACCAATTCAGTGCCGACACCATCCGCATGACGTGTTATTTGCGCGTCGCATCATTGCCTTATCTCACTACGGCGCCACGACAACGTCAGCGACGCTGGGGATGCAACACGACAATTTTCCGGTAGTGCCCCTTCAGGGTAGCCAGCATATCCCGCAGCACCGAACTTCCGCGCCAAGGTGGCGACACATAGGCCATACGCAACTGCACACCGCTTCCGCATAGCTGGCAGTCAAGCATACCGATCATCCGGCCACCAAGATACGCGTAGACATGCACCTCGTTTTGCGGGCGCATGCGCGGTCCTTCGATCTTCCAGCCGCAAGCCGCCATCACCGTTCACCCCAGCATGTGCGAGGCCAGGTGCAGGCCCAGCAGCAGCAGACCGGCGAAGAAACAGCGCCGGAACGTCTGCGCCTTGACCTTGCTGCGCACCCATGTGCCGATCCCCATGCCCAGCAGCGCCGGCAACAATACCACCGCCGATGCCCCGGCTACGCTGCTGCCGAAGGCTCCGCCCTGCCCCAGATTGATCGCCAGTGCGACGGTTGAGACAGTAAACGACAAACCCAGCGCCTGGATCAATTGGTCGCGCTCCAGGTTAAGCGCCTGCAAGTACGGCACGGCCGGGATCACGAACACACCGGTAGCCGCAGTAATCAAACCGGTCACCAGGCCGATCACCGGCGACCACCATTTCTCGGCTCCCGCCGACACCGAAAACTTGAACGATGCCAGGCCGGCTATCGCATACAGCACCAGCGCCACGCCCAACGCAATGATGGCACGCCGGCCGCCGTCGGCGCCCATGAATCCGCTGCCGGCCAAGGTACCGAGCATGATCCCTGCCAGCATGGTCCACAGCCGCCGGGCCAGCGCCATGAAGGCTCCGCCCGCCAGCAGTTGCCAGACATTCGTCACCATCGAAGGCACAATCAACAGCGCCGCTGCCTGCACCGGCGGCATCGCAAGGCTAAGCAACCCGACTGCGACGGTAGGCAGCCCCAGGCCGATCACGCCCTTGACGAAACCGGCCAGCAGGAACACGCCGAGGCAAACCGCCAGCACATTGGAGTTCATGCCCATGAAGGAAAGAAGAGATTGCATGGTGTAGGACCGGTAGAGGATGGCAAAAGAAGTCAGACAACTTGTAGTCTGCCAGCCCTCGCGCCATCTGGAAATGTGGAATACACTTAGCCAGCCTTCGTCATGGACGAAGGCTGGCCACCATCACCTCCTGCCGATGAGCAACCGATTCGACCTCTCTGACCTGCGCCTTTTCCTGCACATCGTGGAAAGCGGCAGCATCACCGCCGGCGCGGCCCGTGCGCACATGGCGCTGGCCTCGGCCAGCGCGCGTATCCGCAACATGGAAGATGCGCTCGGCACCGCCCTCCTGGAACGCGGCCGGCGCGGCATACAGACGACCGACGCCGGCCGTGCACTGGCGCACCATGCCCGCATGATGGGCCAGCAAATGGAACAGCTGCGCGACGAACTGGGCCAGTACGCGCAAGGGTTGAAAGGCCACATCCGGCTGCTGTGCAATACCTCCGCCATGACCGAATTCCTGCCGGAAGTCCTGGCCTCTTTCCTGGCGCGCCATCCGCACACCGATATCGAACTGGAAGAAAAACTGAGTTATGAAGTGGTGCAAGCCGTAGTGGACGGCGTGGCCGACGTGGGCATCATCGCCGACTCGACCGACAGCGGCCCTTTGCAGACCTTTCCCTTCCGCCAGGACCACCTGGTCGCCGTGCTGGCGAAAAAGCATCCGCTGGCCAAGCGCAAATCGGTGGCCTTCGGCGAATTGCTGGGGGAGGATTTCGTCGGCCTGTCCGGCGACAGCGCATTGCAGCAGCATCTCTCAGGCCATGCCACGCGCGCCGGGAAACGCCTGCAATACCGGGTGCGGCTACGCAGCTTCGACGGCATCTGCCGCATGGTCGAGCAACTGGTCGGTGTGGCGGTCATCCCTGAAACCGCGGCCTACGCCTGCGCCGCCCATCTGGATATCCGAGTCCTTCCATTGGCCGATGCCTGGGCCAAGCGGCAATTGCTGATCTGCGTACGCGGCCTCGACGGCCTGCCCGGCCATACACGCGAATTGATCCAGGCCCTGCAGGCACATTCGCATCGGCCGCCCAAGGCCGCCAACCCGCCGTATTTATCTTCAAGCGACAACGGCAAACGCAAATAAAAATGGCAGCCCTCTCAGGCTGCCATGCTTCAATCGGATATCCGCCGCTACTTAAGCCAGATCAGCGAAGCCATGCGGCCGGTAGCCTTGTCGCGCCGATAAGAATAAAAACGGGTATCGCTGACCGTACACAGCCCGCCTCCGAAAATATCGGCTACCCCAACTGCATTTAACCGCAGGCGCGCCAGATGATAGATGTCGGCCAGAAATTTCCCCGGCCGGCCTGCGACACTGCGGAAGGCCGCATCGGCCGTGGCGTCGTGCTGCATGAAGGCTTCGCGCACTTCGGCGCCGACTTCGAACTGCTCCGGCCCAATCGCCGGCCCCAGCCAGGCCATGATGTCTTTCCCGCCGCGCGCGCGCATTGCCGCCACGGTGTTTTCCAATACGCCTGCCGCCAATCCACGCCAGCCGGCGTGGGCCGCGCCCACCACCGTCCCGGCGCGGTCGCACAACAGAACCGGCAGGCAATCGGCCGTCATCATCACGCACACGGCGCCGGCCAAAGCACTGACGCAGCCATCGGCCTGGGCGGCGGGCTGCGCGGTTGCGGCATCCTCTACCGTCGTGCCATGCACCTGCGACAGCCAGGCCGGCTCCTGCGGCAACAGGCGGCGCAACAAGGCGCGGTTTTTCGCTACCAGCGCGGGATCGTCTTCGACGTGGGCGCCAAGGTTCAATCCCAGGCCGCCTTCGCCTTCGCCTTCGCCATAAGGATGCGCGCTGTAGCCGCCGGCGCGCAAAGTGGCCAGTGCACCGATATTAGCGGGGGCATCCCATTCCGGGATCAGCAACTCCATGCGTGCCTTCCTCAGTATTCGTCGTCGTCCAGATCGCCCGTCATCGGGTCCGGTTCGCTGGACATTTCCGGAATCATCGCCAGCGCCGGATCGATGCCTGCCCGCACCAGCAGATCCGCAATATCCTGCGGCAGCGGCGCCGCCCATTGCCTGAACTTGCCGGAAGTCGGGTGCGTCAGCCCCAAACGGGCCGCTTGCAGCGCCTGACGCGGAAACACCGAAGCCAGGTGTTGCTTGCCGTACAGCGCATCACCTACCAGCGGAAAACCAAGCGACTGCAGGTGCACACGGATCTGGTGCGTACGCCCGGTCTCCAGGCGGCAATGCACCAGGCTGACCGGTTTGCTGTCGATCAGGCCGGTAGCCAGGCGGCGGTAATGCGTCACCGCCGGCTTGGCCGTCATGCTTTGCGACACCGCCATCTTGATGCGGTCGCGCGGATGGCGCGCCATCGGCGCATCGACGGTGCCGGACAGTTGCGGCAATCCCCATACCAGCGCCAGATACTGGCGCTTCATGGTGCGCGCCTGCAACTGGCGCACCAGATCGGTCTGCGCCGACAGCGTCTTGGCCACGACCATCAGGCCGCTGGTTTCCTTGTCCAGGCGATGGACGATCCCCGCGCGCGGCACATTGGCCAGTCCCGGACAATGGTGCAGCAGGCCGTTGAGCAAGGTGCCGCTCCAGTTGCCGGCAGCGGGATGCACCACCAGCCCGGCCGGCTTGTCGAGCACGATGATGGACTTGTCCTCGTGCAGGATATCCAGCGCCATCGGCTCCGGGCCGTAGGCATGGTCCTGCGGCGCCGATTGCGGCGCCACTTCCACCTGCTCGTCGCCCAGCATGGTCATCTTGCCCTTGGCCGGGGCGCCATCGACGGTAACGTAGCCGTCTTCAATCCACTGCTGGATACGATTGCGGGAAAATTCCGGGATCAGGCCTGACAGCACCTTATCCAAACGCTGGCCGATGGCATCGTCGGTCAGACGCAGCGAAATGGGCGCCAATTCGGACGCCGATACTTCGGAGGCGTCGTCGCCCTCGTCGAATTCGTCGTCGGGAAGGTCGTTCTTTACAGGCTGTTCGCCATTTGTAATCTGAGGGGGTTTCTTACGTGACATCAGCTATAATCGCCGGATCGGGTGGATTGTATTTGGGTTAACCATGCAGCCGACTCGGTAAGGCGTTCGCGCCCGACATGCAAAAAAACGGTAAGCATTCAGACAAGCACACAAGAGTCATGCACAAAATCTTATTGAAGTTAATCACCGTCGGCTTTGCCCTGTCTCTCACGGCTTGCGGTCTGTTGCCGGAGCAAAAGGACGAGACTACCGGCTGGTCTGCCGCGAAATTATACTCGGAAGCCAAGGATGAACTGAACGCCGGTGGTTATGACAAGGCAATCAAGTATTTCGAGAAGCTGGAATCGCGCTATCCGTTCGGCACTTACGCCCAGCAGGCGCAGATGGATATCGCCTACGCCTACTACCGCCAGAATGAACAGGCGCAAGGCCTGGCTGCCGTGGACCGCTTCATCAAGCTGCACCCGAACCACCCCAACGTCGACTACATGTACTACCTGCGCGGCTTGATCAACTTCAACGACCGCACCAGCATCTTCGACACCTTCACCGACCAGGACAACACCGAGCGCGACCCCAAGGCGATGCGCGACGCGTTCGACTCGTTCAAGTTGCTGGCCGAGCGCTTCCCTGACAGCAAGTACACGCCGGACGCCATCGCCCGCATGAAGTACCTGGTCAACGCCATGTCGCAATACGACGTGCACGTGGCCAGCTACTACTACCGCCGCGGCGCCTATGTGTCGGCCGCCAACCGCGCCCAGGCCGCCATCAAGCAATACCCGGACGCGCCGGCCAACGAAGAGGCCCTGTTCATCCTGATGCGCTCCTACGACGCACTGGGACAAACCAAGCTGCGCGACGACACCGAGCGCGTCATCAAGGCCAACTATCCGAACAGCCCCTACTACACCGGCGGCCCCAAGAAGAAAGACAAAGCCTGGTGGAAGATCTGGTAACGGCAAGCCCGACCCAATCCGCCAAACGAAAAGCCTCGCATCGCGAGGCTTTTTTATTTCCCAAAGACAACAGCATCAAGCGCCGCAGACGATACCTCAGGCCTCCAGCTTGCGGCGGAACACCCAACTGCTGTCGGTCGAGGCCTCTTCGGCAAACGCATACCCATCCAGGTTGAAACCTTTGAGCTTTTCCGGTTGGCTGATGTTCTTCTGGGCCGCATAGCGCGCCATCAGGCCGCGTGCGCGCTTGGCATAGAACGAGATGATCTTGTACTTGCCGCCCTTCCAGTCTTCGAACACCGGTGAAATCACCTTGGCCTTGAGCAGCTTGGGCTTGACCGCCTTGAAATACTCTTCCGATGCCAGGTTCACCAGCACCGGCGCCTTCTGCGCCTCCAGTTCGCGATTGAGGGTCTCGGTGATCTCGCTGCCCCAGAAAGCATACAAGTCCTTGCCATGACGATTGGCCAGCTTGGTCCCCATCTCCAGGCGGTAAGGCTGCATCAGGTCCAGCGGACGCAGCATGCCGTACAAGCCGGACAAGATGCGCACGTGCTGTTGCACATAGTCGAGCTGCTTGGCATTAAGCGAATTCGCATCCAGGCCCTCATACACATCGCCATTGAAGGCCAGCACCGCTTGCTTGGAATTCTTGCCGGTGAACTTGCGCGACCACGATGCATACCGGTTCACGTTGAGTACCGCCAATTGATCGGAAATGCCCATAAGGCTGCCGATTTGGGCCGGCGAGAGCTTCTTGAGCACCTCGATCAGTTCGGCCGAACGTGCAATGAAAGCGGGAGTAGTGTGGACGTCGGTAACAGGTGGCGTATCGTAATCAAGCGACTTGGCGGGAGACAAAACAATCAGCATGGGATTTCATCCAATCAACAGGTTGGCGCAATGATACCCAAAGCTCGTCCATTGCGTGCGCCGCCCAACACTGGAAACCGCTGCGATCCCCGAATTTGCTACGCAAAGGCGGCGCTTTTGCGCCCTTTGCCCACCCATCGGCACTTCTACACTGGCAACAAATTCATCCGACGAAGGGGAACAGCCATGAACTGGTTCTATGATTTACGTATCGCGCGCAAACTGCTCATTACTTTCGCTGCGATCCTGGCATTGACCGCCATCCAGGGCGTGTTTTCCATCGTACAACTGTCCAAGGTCAACGACGCATCGACCAAGATCGCCACCGACTCGTTGCCCAGCGTGCGCTATCCGCTGGAAGCCAAGGTCGCATTGGCGCGCATACGGACGGTCCAGCTCCAGCACCTCCTGCCCGGCAATGAAAATAACGTGGAAAACAACGAGAAGCTGATCGCAGCCCAGTTCAGCGTGCTGAACAAGGCGCTGGAGAAGTACTCGGTACTGGTCGATACCGAGGCGGAGAAAGTCAACTTCACCGCCATCAAGGCCGATCTCGCGACCTTTACCGGCATACACCAGACCATCGCCGGGCGCGTCAGGGAACAGAAAATCGACGAGGCGCGCGATATCCTGCTCAACCAGCTCACGCCGGTCTACCTGCGGCTGTTCGACACGCTGGATAAGGTGGTCAACCTGAATGTCGATGCCGCCGACACCACCGACAACGACGCCCAGGTCCGTTACGAAAGCTCCCGCACGATGATCGCCATCCTGCTGGCTTGCTGCATCGGCCTGGGTCTGCTGCTGGCGACCTGGGTTGCGCGCATCGTGTCGCGCCCGCTGCAGGATGCGATGCATGTCGCCCAGCGCGTGGCCGACGGTGACCTGACCGTTGAGATCAAACCTGCCAGCCGCGACGAAACCGGCCGCCTGATGCAATCGCTCAAGGCCATGAACGACAGCCTGCTGCGCATCGTCGGCCAGGTGCGCCAGGGTACGGACACGATCAGCACCGCCTCGCGTGAAATCGCCAGCGGCAACCTCGACCTGTCATCGCGCACCGAAGAACAAGCCAGTTCGCTGGAACAGACCGCCTCGGCCATGGAAGAGCTGACCTCCACCGTCAAGCAAAACGCCGACAATGCGCGCCAGGCCAACCAATTGGCCAACTCGGCCTCCGACGTGGCGGTCCAGGGCGGCGGCGTGGTCGGCCAGGTGGTGGAAACCATGGGGTCGATCAATGAGTCGTCCAAGAAGATCGTCGACATCATCAGCGTCATCGATGGCATCGCCTTCCAAACTAACATCCTGGCGCTGAACGCTGCGGTGGAAGCGGCGCGGGCCGGCGAGCAAGGGCGCGGCTTCGCCGTGGTGGCCTCGGAAGTGCGTTCGCTGGCGCAGCGTTCGGCATCGGCGGCCAAGGAGATCAAGGCGCTCATCGACGACTCGGTGGCCAAGGTGGATACCGGCAGCAAGCTGGTCGAACAGGCCGGCACCACCATGACCGAAGTGGTGGCCAGCGTGCGCCGCGTGACCGACATCGTGGGCGAGATCAGCTCCGCCAGCCAGGAACAAAGCGATGGCATCGAACAGGTCAACCTCGCCATCACCCAGATGGACGAAGTCACGCAGCAAAATGCCGCGCTGGTCGAACAAGCGGCTGCAGCCGCCGGCTCCCTGCAGGATCAGGCAGGAAAACTCGCCGAACTGGTCAGCGTGTTCAAGCTGGATCGCTCGCACACCACCGCAAGCGTCACATCGACGGCAAAGTCCACCATCAAACCGACACCAAAACCGGCTGCCGCACCTGCCTTCAAATCCATACCGGGCAAGCCGGCCCTGCCCGCAAAAAAGGCCGAACCCAAATCCATGGCCGCCAGCGACGACGACGCATGGGAACAATTTTGAAAACGAATTCCTACAAATATTGCCGTTACGAAAAGTATTCGACAGCCTCGTTCGCGGGGCTGTTTTTTTATCGCCGGCATGGCACTCAAGTCCGCCATGCAAATTGCCGTTAACCAATAATGCAAACCGTCGCCAGGCCCGGCAGGCACTTGCGCCCGCTTTTGCGGTCAATACAAGAAACGACTACATTCATTAGTGGTGCATTGGCAAAAGCACAATCGCCCCAATTGCGGCAGCCACGCCGAGAGGCAAGGAGCAGACCATGAAACGCGACAAGGCCCTGATGGGCGACATCCTCAAGACCCTGGCCTCCTTTGGCACCATTTACGGCGATGTGGAAAAGATCCAGGGAGAATTGTCGGTCAAGCACCTGGCGCCGGAACTGATCCTGCACCATTTGCGACTGCTGCACGACCGTGGCCTGGTAGCGGTAGACATGCACAATTTCTGGCGCGTCACCGACCAGGGGTATGATGTGCTCGAAGCGGGCGGCAACCTGCTCCAACCGCATGGCATGCCGCCTGAAGCCAACCACGGCATCGACAACTAGATTGATGATTGAATGAGCATTCCGGCAATACCAGTCCCCAACGCATCCACCGTACCTACCATCGGACCCGCACCAGCTGCAAGTGAACGCCAGCGGCTGGTGCTGGACACCAACGTCTGCCTCGACCTGTTCGTCTTCCGCGATCCGCGCTGGAATGCCCTGCTGCAAGCATTGCGGGACGGCAGCGTGCAGGCCTACACCCGCGAAGACTGCCGCAACGAATGGCTGGCCGTGCTGGATTATCCGCATCTGCCGGTCACTGCCGCCGACAAGCCGGCCATCTGCGCCGAATTCGACCGCCTGCTGCACTGCTTGCCGCTGGCTGAAGTCAACACCTTCGGCCTGCCGCTCTGCACTGACAAGGATGACCAGAAATTCCTGGAATTGGCCCTGCAATGCCAGGCACATGTCCTGGTCAGCAAAGACAAGGCCGTGCTGAAGCTGGCCAAAAAGACTTTGCGCAAAGGCATGTTTTCGATCATCCAGCCGCAGCACTGGCGGCTGGACGCATTTCCTCTGCCATCCCCGGATTGATTCCTGATGCAGCGCAAAAATGCCGGACAGCGATTCCGGCTAAAATACTTGGCTTGTGAAAAACACTTCAGGATCAGGCCCAGCAGCAATGAGCGCTCCAGCTAATATCGTCACCAAACTGCCCAACGTCGGCACCACCATTTTCACCGTCATGTCCGCGCTCGCCAGCGAAAAGGGCGCGGTCAACCTGGGCCAGGGCTTCCCCGATTTCAATTGCGACCCGGCGCTGGTACAGGCTGTCGCCAGCGCCATGCAGGATGGCCTGAACCAATACCCCCCGATGGCCGGCGTACAGCTCCTGCGCGAAGCCATCGCCGACAAGGTCGAGAAGCTCCACGGCCGCCGCTATGATCCGGCCGGCGAAATCACCGTCACCGCCGGCGCCACCCAAGGCATCCTGACCTCGGTGCTGTGCGCAGTGCATGCCGGCGACGAAGTGATCGTCATCGAACCGGCATACGACTGCTACGTACCCGCCATCGAACTGGCCGGCGGTATCCCGGTCTTCGTGCAGATGAACGTGGACGAGCGCGGCTACAGCATCCCGTGGGACAAAGTGGCCGCTGCCGTCACGCCCAAGACCCGCATGATCATGGTCAACACGCCGCACAACCCGACCGGCAGCATCATGAAAGCGGCCGACGTGCAGTCGCTGGCCGACATCGTGCGCGGCACCGACATCCTGATCCTGTCCGACGAAGTGTACGAACACATGGTCTACGACGGCCGTCAGCACGAATCGCTGGCGCGCCATCCGGAACTGTCGCAGCGCACTTTCATCAACTCCAGCTTCGGCAAGACCTACCACGTCACCGGCTGGAAGGTCGGCTTCGTGGCCGCACCGGCCGCCATGACCGCGGAATTCCGCAAGGTGCACCAGTTCAACGTGTTCACCGTCAACACGCCGGTACAGTATGGCCTGGCTGCCTACATGAAGGACCCGGCGCCCTACCTCGACCTGCCGGCCTTCTACCAGAAGAAGCGCGACCTGTTCCGCGATGGCCTCAAGAACACCCGCTTCGAGCTGCTGCCTTCGGAAGGCACCTATTTCCAATGCGTGAAATACGGCGCCATCTCCGGCCTCTCCGAAGCCGAGTTCTGCAAATGGCTGACCACCGAGATCGGCGTGGCGGCGATTCCCGTCTCGGCCTTCTACAACACGCCCAAGGAATCGGGCATCGTGCGTTTCTGCTTCGCCAAGAAGGATGAAACGCTGCGCCTGGCGCTGGACCGGCTGGCCAAGCTGTAACACCCATCGCTGCAACACGGCCTCGCCCGGGCATCTCCGGGCGAGGTTCGCCCCTCCCCCATTCTCCTGCCCGCACCGCTCCCGCCTCCTGCAGCCACATCCGCCTTCCGCTACACTAGCCTGGCGAAAAAATGCACCGCCCCCCTGACGGCAGCCATCGCAGGTGCGCCACCATCGAATCAACCGGATAACGACAAGGACACACATGATCGACGTCTATAGCTGGGCCACGCCCAACGGCCACAAGGTTCACATCATGCTGGAAGAATGCGGCTTGCCTTACACCGCGCATGCCATCGATATCGGCGCCGGCGACCAGTTCTCGCCGGCGTTCCTGGAAATATCCCCGAACAACAAGATCCCCGCCATCACCGATCCGGATGGCCCGGAAGGCAAGCCCATCTCGTTATTCGAATCGGGCGCGATCCTGATTTACCTGGCGGGCAAGACCGGCCGTTTCCTCGGCAAGACCGACCGCGAGAAATATGAAGTGCTGCAATGGGTGATGTTCCAGATGGGCGGCCTGGGGCCGATGCTGGGCCAGGCGCACCATTTCCGCCTGTATGCCCCGGAGCAGATCGAATACGCCATCAACCGCTACAGCAACGAGGCCAAGCGCCTCTACCAAGTGATGGACAAGCAGCTCGGCAAGCACGCCTACCTGGCCGGCGATGAGTACACCATTGCCGACATCGCCAGCTTCCCCTGGACCCGTTCGCACAAGAACCAGGGCATCGACCTGGCCGACTACCCCAACGTCAAGCGCTGGTTCGACGCCATCGCTGCACGCCCGGCCGTGCAGCGCGGCGTGGCCGTGCTGGCCGACAAGCGCAAGCCCTTGACCGACGACAAGGCCAAGGATCTGCTGTTTGGAAAAGGCCAGTATCAGAAGCGCTGAGCGGCAATCGGCATCAGCTTTGCACGGGCGCGACCTCGACACGGTTGCGCCCGTTTTCCTTGGCGCAGTAGAGCGCATCATCGCTCTGCCGCAGCGCCGTCTCGGGACATTCGCAATCGGGATGGATGATGGCGATGCCGATGCTCAGCGTCACAAGGATGGCCTGCCCATCCAATACCAGCGGCTGCGCGGCGAAGCTGCGCTGCAAGCGTTCGGCGAAGACGGCAGCGACCTGCGCATCGGCATCGGCCAGGACCACCGCAAACTCCTCGCCGCCGAAACGCCCCACCGTATCGCTCTTGCGCAACTGCGCCTTGAGCACGTCGGCGAAGTTCTTCAGCACCTGGTCGCCGACGGCATGGCCGTAGGTATCGTTGATGGCCTTGAAATGGTCCAGGTCGCACATCAGCAAGGCGGCGCGGCCATCGCTGCTGCGCTGGATGCGGCCGTGCTCCTCCTCCAGCCGTTTCATGAAATAGCGGCGGTTGGGCACCTGGGTCAGGAAATCGGTCAACGCAAATTCCTGCAGTTCCAATTCGATCGCCTTGCTTTCGCTGGCGTCACTGATAAAACCGTGCCATAGCATGCTGCCGTCACCCAGCCGGCGTGGCTTGGCATGGCCGCGCAGCCAGCGCATTTCCTGGCCGCTACCAGGCGCGGCCACGCGGTACTCCAGGCGCCAGTGGGCAGCCCCGCCGGCGATGGCCTGAAGCGACGCAAGGTAAGCCGGAAGGTCGTCCGGATGCATGATGGTTTCGATCACGGTGGCATCGGCCAACAATTGCTCCGGCGCCAGGCCATAGGTCTCCCGCACGCCTTCGCTGACATAAGTGAAGTAACCCGCCTTTCCCGGCGGGATACGGTACTGGAAGACCATCCCGGGAATCTCGTTGGTCAGGTCGGCCAGCAACTGTCCGCTTTTGCGCAACTTCTCGGTCAGCAGCTTGAGTTCAGTGATGTCGGTGGTGGTGCCGATCATGCGCAACGCGTTGCCCTGGGCATCGCGCGCCACCACTTTGCCGCGGCTGCAGATCCACTTGTAGCTGTTATCGCGGCACAAAATACGGTGCTCCACGACATACGTATCGGATTTCTCGTCGAAGTGGCGCTGGATGGTCTCTTGCACATAGGGCAAATCGTCAGGGTGCACCCGCTTATAGGCGTCTTCGATATGATTGGAAAGCTCCCAGTCCTCATACCCGAGGATTGCCTTCCAGCCGCGCGAATAATAGATCTCGCCGGTCACCGCATTGCGATCCCATATGCCGGTGCCGCTGCCTTCGATGGCCAGCGCCATGCGTTCGTCGCCGGGCCCGGCCGCCTCGGCCGGCGGCCGGACATGCGCCGGCGCCATCGAGCGCTCGATGGACAGCATTGCCATCGAGACCGCCGCCCCCACCGTCTGCCGATAAGCGATGTCGCGATATTGCAGATCGTCCGGCGCGCCAGATCGACCGCACACCACCAGGATACCGGCGATATCCCCGGTGAAGGAACGCAGCGGCAGCATCTCCAGCAATTCGACACCGTGTTCGGCGCCGCTGCCCTGGAACCGTTGCCAGAATTGGGGCGTATCCGGTTGCGCCACATCGAACGCCTCTATCTGCTGCACATGGCGCGGCGACATGCCCGGCGCAGAGCCGATCCGCAAGCGGCACTGCGCTGCATCGAACAGGAAAATACCCAGCGAACGAGCCGGATAAGCCTGGGCGAAACCGCTGGCGATACGGTCAAGCAAATGATCGAGTGGCGCCCCGCGGGCGATATAGGAAAGGGTCACATTGTTGAATGCGAGCGCCTTCTGGTGAAAACCTGTTTCGGCTTGGTGTACTGAACGATCTGGCGTCATGGGCGATTCTTGCGCAAACAAACACGGCGAGGACAAGCTGCCGCGCGATCGTCCGGTGGTGTGAGGCCATCTCCATGGCCACTGCCACCAGACGTCCTTACATACGCATTGAAGTCAATGCATCCGGCGCCGCCAGGCGGCGCGGGATGCATTCACATTAGCATTATCCCAACAGGAGTTAAAAGAAAATCATCACGGCCTGCCTTATCCGATGTTGTAGACCAACACATCGACAGCAAGCGCCGTGAACATTGGCGGCATGATCTGCACCGCCATGCCGGTACAGATCATCGCCAATCTGACGTTAATAGCGGCGTACCAGAAATTGCGCCACACAGACCGGCTTTTCCGTCCCCTCGCACTCGACGGTGATCTCCCAGGTCAGCTGGGCGCCGCCCGGAATATCCTCGACCGACTCCAGCACGATGATGCCGCGCACCCTGCGCCCCACCGGCAACGGTGCCGGAAAACGCACGCGGTTCAAGCCGTAGTTGAGCAGCATCTTGACGTCCTGCCCCAGGCTGATCGCATTGCCGAGCATGCGCGACAGCAGCCCCAGGGTAAAGAAGCCATGCGCCACGGTGCCGCCGAACGGCAATTCGCGCGCCGCGCGTTCGACATCGACGTGTATCCATTGATGGTCGCCGGTGGCATCGGCGAACTGGTTTACCTGTTCCTGCGTCACTTCGATCCAGTCGCTGGTCGCCACTTCCTGGCCGGCCAGCGATTTCAATTCTTCCAATGTGGCGATGTCGCGCATCCGCCCTCCTTGCTTGGGTTGACGTTGTTATGTTCAGGCGTCCTGCCATACCACGCGGTTGCGGCCCTGCTGCTTGGCCTGGTACAGGCGGCGGTCGGCGATCTCGATCAGTTCCTTGATCTCCTGCCCTTCATCCGGCACCAGGCAGGCCGCGCCGATGCTTACCGTCAGCCACTGGCTGGCGGTAGAGCGCGAGTGCGGAACCTGCCGGGACTCCAGCAGCGAGCATATCTTGCTGCCAATCATGTGGGCGCCGTCGATGTCGGTGCGCGGCAGGATCATGACGAATTCCTCGCCGCCGAAACGCGCCGCCAGGTCAGCCGGACGCATGCTGCTGCCATCGAGCGCCTGCGCCAGCTGCTTCAGCACTTCGTCACCGGCCACATGGCCATAGGTGTCGTTGTACAGCTTGAAGAAATCGACATCGATCAACAGCAGCGACAGCTCCAGCTTCTCGCGCCGGGCGCGCTTCCATTCTGCTTCCAGGTAGTCGTCGAAATAGCGGCGGTTGGCGATGCCGGTCAGGCCATCGGTATTGGTCAGGCGCTGCAATTCAAAATTACTCTTTTGCAACTGCTGCTGGCTTTCGCGCAGGGCCTGGTAGGCCGCGTCGCGCTGCAGCAGGTTGATGTAGGCGCGCGAATGGTAGCGGATACGCGCCACCAGTTCTATCGTATCGGGCAGCTTGACCATGTAATCGTTGACGCCGCCGGCGAAGGCATCACGCTTGACGGTAGCGTCCTCCTTGCTGGAAAGTACGATGATAGGTATGCCGCCCAGCACCGGGCTGGCGCGATACTGGCGCACCAGCGTCATGCCGTCCACCCCCGGCATCAGCAAATCTTGCAGGATGACCGTCGGCCGGGTACGTTCGGCGACGGCCAGCGCTTCTTCGGCACGGCTGCAAAAATGGAAGTCGATATTTTTTTCATTGAGCAGCGCGCGGCGGATAGCCTCGCCTACCATGGCCTGGTCATCTACCAGCAGCACCATGATCTTGTACTCTTCCGTCTGTGGCGCAGCAGCGCCGGACTGGATGCTGGCATTCACCGAAATCATTCCTTGTTCCTCCTGGTAGTTCCAGCCAATAAGGATTGCAAGCGCGCCGCAATCCCTGTAACAGGCAGCACCTCGACAGCGGCGTTCAACGCCACCGCCGCTTTGGGCATGCCATAGACCGCACAACTGGCCTGGTTCTGTGCAATCGTGTGAAATCCGTTCTCGCGCATGGCCTTAAGGCCGACAGCGCCATCGCGTCCCATACCGGTAAGCAGCACCCCCACCGCCTTGTTCGGCCAGTACCTGACCACGCTGTTGAAAAACATGTCGATCGAGGGCCGGTAGACGTCGGACGGGGCACCCGCCGCATAGCCCAGCGTGGAAGCACCGCGAAACACCAGATGCTTGTTGCTGCCGGCCAGCAGAACCTGGCCGCGTTGCGGCTGGTCTCCCTCCTCGGCCAGACGCACCGGTATGTGTGCCTGTTGCCTCAGCCATTCGGCCATGCCGGGGGCGAACGCGGCATCGATATGCTGCACGATCACCATGGCCGCGCCGAAGTCACGCGGAATCGCGCGCAATATCTCTGCCAGCGCCGCCGGACCACCGGCCGACGCCCCCATTGCCACCAGCGGCACCGAGCCATCGTAAGCCGCCGGCACTGCAGCGGCGGCCGTCATCGGCGCGGGACCAGCGGCGGCCGTCCTGTGCGGCAGTGGCAGCGGCAAAGCTTCGTGCGGCAGCCGTCCCAGGTTATCGATCTTCTCGACCAGCGCCGCAGCATCGCGCTTGCCGGCCGCGCCTGTCAGTGCCGGAGTCTGCGTCGCGTCCAGCGCCCCATGGCCGAGCGCCTCGTAGATCTTGGCGGCGCTGCCGCCCATGTCGGAGGTCACGATCAGAATCTGGCACGGCGTCTCCTGCATGATGCGACGGGTTGCCTCGACGCCGTCCATCTTGGGCATGAGCAGATCCATCAGCACCACATCCGGCAATTGCCAGGCGCACATCTGCACCGCTTCCTCGCCATTGCGGGCGATCCAGATCAATTCATGGCGGCCGGTCTCGGCGATCACCCGCCGCAGCACTTCCACCATCATCGAGGTGTCGTTGACGATGCCGATTTTCACGGTGCGGCGTCTCCTATCAAGTCCGCGACGGCCTGCAACAAGCTCTCGTCGTGGAAACTGCTCTTGGTAAAGTAGCGGTCGGCGCCGGCATCCAAACCGCGTTGCCGGTCTTCTTCACGATCCTTGTATGAAACAATCATCACCGGCAGCGACTGCAGGCTGGGAGCGCCACGGATCAGCATGACCAACTCGATGCCATCCATGCGCGGCATGTCGATGTCGGTAATCACAAGATCGAAGTGCTCGGTGCGCACGGCATTCCAGCCATCCATGCCATCTACTGCCACCGTCACCTGGTAACCACGGTTCGACAGCAGCTTGCGTTCCAGCTCCCGCACCGTCAGCGAGTCGTCCACTACCAGCACCTTCTTGCGCGCCTCGCCAGTACCTTGCGCGGCGCCTGCGTGGTGGACCGCCTCCAGCCGCCCCGAAGACGTCAGCTTTTCCACCGAACGCACCATGTCGGCCACGTCCAGGATCAGCAAGGGATCGCCGTCTTCCATCAGCGCACCGGCCAGTACGTCGGGAATCTTGCCCAGGCGCGAATCAAGCGGCTGCACCACCAGCATACGCTCACCGAGGAAAGCGTCGACCGCAATGCCGTAGGCATGTTCATGGTCGCCGATCACCACCACGCAGACGCTGTCGTCGCGCGCGCGCCATTCGCCCTGGCGCAGCAGTTGGTGGGCACTGATCAGGCCGATCTGGCGGCCTTCGTGGCTGAAGTGCTGGTAGCCTTCCAGGATCTGCAATTGATCCGGATGCAAGCGCAAGGTGCGGTTCACATAGGCCAGCGGGAAGGCGTAAGGCTCGCCATTGATGTCTACCAGCAGGCTGCGGATCACCGACAAGGTCAGCGGAAGCTGCATCAAAAAGCGCGTACCCAGTCCCGGCCTGGTGGTGATGCGAATGGTGCCGCGCACTTGCTTGAGCATGTCGGCCACCACGTCCAGGCCAACGCCCCGGCCGGAAATCTCGGTGACGGTTTCACGCAAGCTGAAGCTTGGCAACAGCAGGAATTCCAGCAACTCGGCATCGGACAAGCGGGCCGCAGTCTCCTCATTGGACAACTTGCGCTGAACCACCATCGCGCGCAGGCGCTCGAGATCGATGCCGACGCCATCGTCATTGACTTCAATCAGCAGCATGCCGGCGCTGTGGCGCGCCTCCAGCCGGATCAGGCCCTGTTCGGGCTTGCCAGCGGCGATGCGCTCCTGCGGGCTTTCAATGCCGTGGTCGACGGCGTTGCGCAGCAAATGGCCCAGCGGCGCATCCAGCTTTTCCAGGATGTCGCGGTCGATCTGCGTGGCGCTACCGGAAATCTCCAGCCGCACGCTCTTGCCCAGCGTATTGGCAACATCGCGCACCATGCGCGCGAAGCCGCCGGTACCGTCGGCAAAGGGCCGCATGCGACACGCCAGGGCCTCGTCGTAGAGGCGTTGCGACAGGTTCACCGAACGGCGGTCGAAAGCCTCCAGTTCATTCAACTGGTCGCCCAGCAGATGCTGGCTCTGTTGCATCAGCGCGCGCACTTCACCCAGGGTGGCATGCGCCGTCTCATCGGCGTCGCTGGTGGCCAGCTTCTGCTGCAGCAATTCCAGCGCCTGCATGGCCTCCCTCTGCATGCGTTTCATGCGCAGCATGCCCGCTGAAAATGGTTTCAACCGGCGCGACTCGACCAGGGATTCGCCGGACAGGCTCAGCAGCCGGTCCAGGTTTTCCGCGCTGACCCGCACCGCGCGCACGGCACCCGGCGCCATCGAGCCGCCTGACGGCTCGCGCACGTCCGCGACCGGTGCTGCCACAGGCTGCGGCGCCGCCGGCTGTTCCGGCACAACGGTCTGGGCTGACGGAGAGGGAAGTTCGCCGCCACTCATCACGAGAGCCAGCGTATTCATGAACGCTGCCACCTCGACACTGCCGGCATGGTCGGCCCAGGCTTCGTCGCCGTCGGGCGGATTGGCGATGCGCGCCAGCAGATCGGCCCCGCGCAGCAGCACGTCGATATGCTGCCGTCCCAGCACCAGCTTGCCCTGCTGCGCCAGCACAAAGCAATCCTCCAGCACGTGGGCAATTCTTACTGCCGCATCCAGGCCGACGATGCGCGCCGCCCCCTTGAGCGAATGGCCGGCGCGCATGCATGCGTCCAGGTGATCGGCAGGGTCGGCTCCGTGCTCCAGTTGCAGCAGGCTGGCATTGAGTTGCTGGATCTGGCTTTCCGCCTCGAAGCGGAACAGGTCCAGCATCGACATCTGACTCAGGTCTGGCGTACTCATGCCATGCTCCGGTTGAGCGCATAAAACAGCAAGCCGTGGTCCAGCAGGCCGACCTTGTGTTCGCGCCAGTCCAGCAAGCCCCGGGTGTATTGGGTGGCGGCGTGCGCCAATGTGGTCGGCACCGGCGCCACGCCATCGCTCGCATAGCGGTGTACCCCGGCGACCTCGTCGACCGGGAACACCAGCGTCTGCCCCTCATGTTCCACCACGATCATGTGCTTGCGGCCACGCTTGTCGCTGTGGCCGTCGGCGATCTGGAACAGGCCCATCAGCGACACGCAAATGCGCAGCGCGCCCCGGATATTGAGCACGCCCTGCACGGCGCGGTTGCGCTGGTGCGGCAGGCTATGCACCACCCGCGCGTCGGCCACTTCAATGACCGCATCAGTCGACAACGCCAGCCACTCTTCGCCCACACGAAACACCAGCGCCGACTCGCGCCGGCGGCCGGCCTCTGCGGCGCTGGCCAGCTCCGCCTTGCGCGCCGCGTCTTCAGCCGACTGCGCCCAGCCCTGGGCCAGATCGGTGGTTTGTGCCGCACGATCCAGCAGCAGCAAGGCGGCGCGGGCATAGGTCGGGCAATTCAGGCAGCGCAGGTGCTCCTTCAGTTCGGGGCAAGAACTGTCGCCGCGCACGCCAATACTGTTCCAGCAATCGTCGATGGCCTCGGCGGACAATGCGCCGGACAACTTGTTCTCATCCATGCGCCAGGCCTCCCGTCTTCATGACGGACTGTTCAACGCGCTGGGCCCGCTCGCGCATGCGGCTGGCGCCAGCCGCATCTCCCTGGGCCTGCAGCAATGCGGCCAGATGCAGCAGGGCTTCATGGTGATCGGGGGCAAGGTAGATCGCCTTGCGGTAGCAGCGCTGGGCGCCGGCCACGTCGCCGCCGGCGTCGCTGATCAGTCCGTGCAGGTAAAACGCTTCAGCGCTGGGGCCATGCTCCTGTACGGCTTTTTCGCACAAAGCGTTGGCGCGCGCGAACTCGCCCTGGTCGGCCAGATGGCGCGCCTGCACCAGCAGATCCGCCTGGGCCAGGCCGGTTGCCGGAACGGCTTCTGGCTGCGGCACCGAAGGGCGTGCCTTGGCCGCGAATGGCCGCGGCTTGGCCTGCACGGGCAACAGTGCGGCCACACGTACCGGCATGGTTTTCGATACAGGCAGAAAAGCCGGTTCGTCAGCACAGCGCTTGCGAAAACCGAAGGCCAGCGGAATTCCTGCCGGCGCCACCCGCGAATTCAACATGATGCCGCCCTCGGCCGGGCCGACGAAGATATGGCCATCATCCTTGAGCAGACTGTCCAGTATGGCCACCACTTGCTGTTGCACCTCGCGGTCGAAGTAGATCAGCACATTGCGGCACAAGATGAAATCATAGGGCTGCTCGTTGCGCATGAAATCGGCTGCCAGCAGATTGCCAGGCACGAAAGCCACCTGCGCCTTGACCTCATCGGCAATGCGCCACTCGGTATCCTGTTGGGTGAAATAGCGGTCGCGAAAACCCAGTTCGCGTCCGCGAAAAGAGTTGCGGCCGTACAAGCCGGCGGCGGCGATTTCCAGCGATCGTGTACGGATGTCGATGGCGTCGATACGGAAGGCCGAGGCCGGTACGCCCTGGTCGAACAAGGCCATCGCGACCGAGTATGGTTCCTCGCCGGTGGAGCATGGCAGGCTCAGGATGCGCAACCGCGCCACCTGCGCCGAGACCAGCTTTTCGCGGCCCAGCCGCGCCACCGCCAGCATCGCTTCGCGGTCGCGGAAGAACCAGGTCTCCGGCACCACGGCCAGCTCGATCAGGTTCTGCAATTCCGCCGGATCGATATGCAACTGGGCCAGATAGGTTTCGTCCTTGTCCAGGTTCAGCGCCGCCATGCGCTCGTGCACCACGCGCTCGATCAGGCTGGAACCGACGGTAGCCATGTCCAGCCCCATCGCTGTCTTGAGTTTTTCGGCAATGCCTTTCAATGCATTCATGGCGCCTCTCCAGCGCCGGCGAGCGCATGCCCGGGCGGAAACAGCAAGGCGCGCGTATCTGCATCCAGCAGCGCATCGACCGTGATCCATTGCAGCAAACCGTCACGATGGCGCATCACCGGCCCCAGATAGCGCGCCTGTTCGTTGTGCAGCCCGGACGCCAGGAAATCTTGCGGATCGCAGCACAGGGTGTCGGTGGCCTTCTCCAGCACCAGTCCCAGCAGGCGCGGCTCGGCGCCAGCCGGTGCATAGCGCACCAGCACCAGGCGCGTGGACAGCCGCACGTCGGCCGGCTTGTCCAGGGACAGGCGGCTGATGTCGATCACCGGCACATGGCGGCCGCCATAGCTGAACAGTCCCGCCACCCAGGGCGGCGTCCCCGGCACCTGCTTGAACTGGGCCAGCGGCAGCACCACCTCGACATCCGACGCCGGCAAGGCGTAGCGGTCGCGATCGATATGAAACAACAGGAACAGTTTTTGGGTCATGGGGAAAACACGATCGTGCCTTGGCCGGTCCCGTGCATGCTCCGGCTCAGCCGGACACCTTGAAGCGCGACACGCCATTGCGCAGATCATTGGAAACCAGGTTCAGCTCCTCGATGGCCTGGCTCGACTGCTGCAACGACTCCACCGTCTGCTGCGCCGCTTCCGACAATTGCACCAGCGCCTGGTTGATTTGTTCGGCGCTGTTGGCCTGGGCCTGCATGCCCTCGTTGACCATTTGGAAACGCGGCGTCAGCGCCTGCACTTGCGAGATGATCTGCGACAGCTGGGTCCCGGCGTTCTGCACTTCCTGCATACCGCGACGCACCTGGTCGGAGAACTTGTCCATTCCCATCACACCGGCGGCTACCGCCGACTGGATTTCCTTGACCATCACTTCGATGTCATAGGTGGCCACCGCGGTCTGGTCGGCCAGGCGGCGGATTTCGGTCGCCACCACAGAGAAGCCGCGGCCATGCTCGCCGGCCTTCTCGGCTTCGATGGCGGCGTTAAGCGACAGCAGATTGGTCTGGTCGGCCACCTTGGTGATGGTCGTGACTACCTGATTGATATTGCCGGCCTTCTCGTTGAGGATGGCCAGCTTGGCGCTGACCGAACCGGCCGCGTCCATCACGTTTTGCATGGTGTCTTCCATGCGCGTCAGGCCTGCCTGGCCGCTGCCGGCCAGCACGGAAGTCTGCTCGGATACGACCGACACCTCGTTCATGGTGCGCACCAGGTCGCGTGACGTGGCGAAAATCTCACGCGAGGTGGCCCCGATCTCGGTGGTAGTGGCAGCGGTCTCGGAGGCGGTGGCTTGCTGCTGCTTGGAGGTGGCAGCGATCTCGGTAACCGAGGTAGCTACCTGGGACGAGGATTTCTGCGCCTGGCTCACCAGGGTAGTGAGGTCGTCGGTCATGCGGTTGAAGCCGTTGGCCAGATGGCCGAACTCATCCTCGCGCTCCAGTTGCAAGCGATGCGAAAAATCCCCGGAACGCATGATGTCGAGGATGACCAGCAACTGCTGCAACGGTTTGTTGATGGCGCGCATCAGGAAGAAACCGCATACCAATGCGACCAGCAGCGCAGCCATCAGTGAAATCAGGATGGTGAACTGCGCCGAGGTGACGGCATCGCTGATATTGGACGCGGAGTCGTCGGCAATCGACTTGTTCTTCTCCACCATGCGCTGGGTCAGTTGGTAAGCCAGGCGCCACTGGGGGCGAACCTGTTCATTGAATATCTTGTCGACCGCGGCGCGCTGGCTGAAATCCATTTGCAGGACTTCGGTCATCATGGCGCGATACTTCTGGCGCGCCTCCTTGAATTCTTCGAACAGCTTGCGGTCCTCTGCGTTGAAGACGGTCTTGTCATAGTCTTCCTGCAGGTGATCCAGTCGTTCGCCGTTACGCCGCAATTGCGCAATGTCGCTCTGGCGTTCGCCATCGGTGCTATCGATCTGCGCAATCTGCTGGCCTAGCAGCAAGTTCTCGTACCACGCGGTATTGATCATGGTGCTGTAGTAGAGACCGGGCGTGGAGTCCATGCGCAGGCTGTCGGCACTCTTTTCGACTCGCGACAGGTTGACGGCCGAAATACCGGCCATCAGTGCCATCAGGATCAGGATGAGCGCGAAGCTACCGAGGATACGTTGCTTAATCGACCAGTTTTTCATGCCGCAGCTTTCTTGGTATGGGATGTCGCGCACCGCTGGAACGCACGGAATCGTGGATCGCCGGTGCCAGACGGCATGCATAAAATTAAGAAAATTGTTGAGATTATGTACGAAAGACTTCGATATAGCCATCTCGACAACTCGGCCGCCACAGTATCTTTCCGGCGTCTCTGCACATTACAACCCGGAAATAAAAACGGCGCCGATATACCGGGCGCCGCTGTATTTCCCATGTGCCGTTTGCGATCCATCGATCAAGGCCACTTTCCTCGCCACCGGCGAGTCCGGCTTACACCGGCATAGGCTTGTTGTCGAGCAAATCGAGAAAGCCCTTGATCAGGCGATATGCCTTCCAGATCCAGGCCAGCGTCCAGATCAGGATGGCCAACGGAATGCCCACCACGGTCAGCCATACCAGGCCGCCGGCGAACATCCAGAACAGGTACCACCAGAACGAACGTATCTGCCAGCGATGGTGGCTATAGACGAAGGTCTCGCGGGCATCCTCGCGCTTGATGTAGTTGACGATCAGGGGCAACCAGGACAGCGTGCCTAGCGAAAACGCCAGGCAAATGCCGTGAAAGAGGTACAGCCACCATGCCAGATCCTTGGCCGATTGCGTGTTGCCGTCCAATACCAGTTCCTGCGTCATGTTGTCTCCTATTCGTAGTGGTCGGGCGCGGCCCTCAGGCCAGCAGGTTCAAGATGCCATCCAGTCCGACAAAATTCAAGCCCACATCCGCCTGAGCGCGTACCACCGGCTTGGCGCGGAACGCCACCGACAAGCCGGAGATGCCCATCATCTTCAAATCGTTGGCGCCATCGCCCATGACGATGGCCTGCGACGGGTCGGCGCCGATCTCGCGGCACACGCGTTCCACCGTCAGCCGCTTTTCGTCGGCATTGACGATACCGCCGACTACCTTGCCGGTCAGCTTGCCGTCTGCCACTTCCAGTGTGTTCGAGTGGGTGTAGTCCAGGCCCAGGCGGGTCTTCATGCGGTCGGTAAAGAAGGTAAAGCCGCCGGAGACCAGCAGCGTCTTCAACCCCGCCGCCTGAATCGCCTTCAGCATATTGTCCGCGCCCGGCGAGAGTTGCAGGCGCTCGTCGTAGACGCGCTGCAGGGCGGAAGCATCCAGCCCCTTCAGCAGCGCCACGCGGCGCGTCAGGCTTTCATTGAACTCGATCTCGCCGCGCATGGCGGCTTCGGTGATTTCCGCCACCTGCGGTTTCAGGCCCTGCATGTCGGCGATCTCATCGATGCATTCGATGGTGATCAGCGTCGAATCCATATCCATCGCCACCAGCCGGAAGTCGGCCAGCCTGAGCGCCGGATCGACGAAGGCATAGTCCACTTGCGCAGACAGGCAGGCGGCATCGACCGCGACCCTGGTCTCATCGGAATTGTCCACATCGACGCAACGCCAGGCCTGCACATCGGGAACGCGCCCGGCGTCGATATGCTCGACGCGCTGCGCCTTGGCCAGCGCCGCGATGACGTTGATGTCGGTGGCATTGCTCTTGAATGCTTGCAGGATCAGGTTCATGTCTTCTGTTGTTATCGGTTCAGTAGTTCAGTAGTTCAAATAAAGGATTCATTGGATTGCGGGGCACGTTCCGCCCTGCCCGCTCAACCGGCCAGCGCCTTCATGGTTGCCTTGACCTGCTGCACGCGTGCATTGAGGTCGGGCATGGAGGCGGCAATGCGCAGCTTGTCCTGGCCGTTGAGCTTGACCTGGCGGTTCTTCTGCACCAGTTCGATGATGCGCATGGCATCGATCGGCGGATTGGGCATGAACTGCAGCAGCGCGGCCTCGGAATGGGCGTCGATCTTGACGATGCCCAGCGGCTTGGCGGCGATGCGCAGGCGGTGCGTTTCCACCAGCGCGCGCGCCGGCTCGGGCAGCTTGCCGAAGCGGTCGATCAGTTCTTCCTGCAGGTCGTCGATGGCGTCCTGCTTCACGCAGTTGGCGAAACGCTTGTAGAGCGACAGGCGCTCGTGCACGTCGCCGCAATAATCGTTGGGCAGCAACGCCGGCACATGCAGGTTGATTTCAGTGGTGGATGACAGCGGCGCGGCCAGGTCGGGTTCCTTGCCGTTCTTCAGCGAACGCACCGCTTCATTCAGCATATCGGAGTACATCTGGAAACCGATCTCGTGGATCTCGCCCGACTGGTTGTCGCCCAGCACCTCGCCGGCGCCGCGGATCTCCAGGTCATGCATGGCGAGATAGAAGCCGCTGCCCAGTTCCTCCATCTGCTGGATCGCTTCCAGCCGGCGCTGTGCCTGCTTGGACAAGCCATGCACATCCTGCACCAGCAGGTAGGCATAGGCCTGGTGGTGCGAACGGCCGACGCGGCCGCGCAGCTGGTGCAGCTGCGCCAAACCGAACTTGTCGGCGCGGTGCATGATGATGGTGTTGGCGGTCGGCACGTCGATGCCGGTTTCGATGATGGTGGTACACAGCAGGATGTTGAAGCGCTGCGCCACGAAATCGCGCATCACCTTTTCCAGGTCGCGCTCGTGCATCTGGCCGTGGGCCACGCCGATGCGCGCTTCCGGCAACAGGGCTTCGAGCATGGCCTTGCGGTTGCCGATGGTTTCCACCTCGTTGTGCAGGAAGTACACCTGGCCGCCGCGCTTCAATTCGCGCAGGCAGGCCTCGCGGATGGTCGATTCGTTCTCCCCGCGCACGAAGGTCTTGATGGCCAGCCGCTTTTGCGGCGCGGTGGCGATCACCGAGAAGTCGCGCAGCCCTTCCAGCGCCATGCCCAGCGTACGCGGGATCGGCGTGGCAGTCAGCGTGAGCACGTCGACCTCGGCGCGCAGCGATTTCAGCGCCTCCTTCTGGCGCACGCCGAAGCGGTGTTCCTCGTCGATGATGACCAGGCCCAGGCGCGAGAACTTCACCTCGTCCGACAGCAGCTTGTGGGTGCCGATGACAATATCGATCGTGCCATCGCCCAGCCCCTTGATCGCTTGCGTGACTTCCTTGCCGGTACGGAAACGCGACAGCTCGGCGATACGCACCGGCCAGTTGGCGAAGCGGTCGGCGAAGGTCTGCGCATGCTGTTCGGCCAGCAGCGTGGTAGGCGCGAGAATGGCCACCTGCTTGCCGCCCATCACGGCGACGAATGCCGCGCGCAAGGCCACCTCGGTCTTGCCGAAACCGACGTCGCCGCAGATCAGGCGGTCCATCGGCTTGCCGCCGGTCATGTCCTTGATCACGGCGTCGATGGCGGCGGCCTGGTCGGCGGTCTCCTCAAACCCGAAGCTGTCGGCAAAGGCTTCGTAATCGTGTGCGGAATATTCGAAAGCATGGCCCTGGCGCAGCGCGCGGCGCGCATACAGGTTGAGCAGTTCGGCGGCAGTGTCGCGCACTTGCTGCGCCGCCTTGCGCTTGGCCTTTTCCCACTGGCCGGAACCCAGCGCGTGCAATGGTGCGTCTTCCGGCGAGGCACCGGAATAGCGCGAAATCACATGCAGTTGCGATACCGGCACGTAGAGCTTGGTTTCCTTGGCGTATTCGAGATGCAGGAACTCGGTCTCGCCCTCGCCCAGATCCATGCTGATCAGGCCCATGTAGCGGCCGATGCCGTGATTGGAGTGCACCACCGGGTCGCCGATCTTGAGCTCCGACAGGTCGCGCACCATGTGCTCGACTTCGGTAGCGGCCTGCTGCTTGCGGCGGCCGGCGCGACGACCGCTGCCGGCATACAGCTCAGCTTCGGTGACAAAGGCCAGCGCTTCAGCCTGCAGCTCGAACCCGGCGTACAGCGGCGCCACGCCCAGCATCAGCTTTTCGCCGCTGGCCAGGAATCCCTGCCAGTCGTCGCACAGCGCAGGATGCAAATCGTATTCGGCGAAATATTGCTGCAGCGTCTCGCGGCGGCCATTGGTGTCGGCGCAGATCAGCACGCGCTTGCCGGTCTGCAGCAGGAACGAACGCAGGTTGGTCAGCGGATCGTCGATGCGGCGGTTGACGGCGATGTTGGGCAGCGGCGCCGACAGCTCGGAAGGCACGTCATCGGTCTTGACGATCCAGCGCGCATGGGGCTTCAGCAGCGTGAAGAAATCCTCGTCATCGAGGTAGATCGCTTTCGGCTCCAGCACTGGGCGCTCGCGGTCGGCGTGCAGGAACTGCCAGCGCGAGCGGGTATCGCTCCAGAAGCGCTTGATGGCCTGTTCGATGTCGCCCACCGTGGCGAACATGGCGTCGGCCGGCAGGTATTGGAACAGTGTCGCGGTCTGCTCGAAGAACAGCGGCAGGTAGTACTCGATACCGGCCGAGGCGATGCCGTTGCCGATGTCCTTGTAGATGGCCGAACGCGACGGATCGCCCTCGAACACCTCGCGCCAGCGGTTGCGGAAGGCCAGGCGCGCCGCTTCATCCATCGGGAATTCGCGGCCGGGCAGCAGGCGCACTTCCGGCACCGGGTACAGCGAGCGCTGGGTATCGGCATCGAAGGTGCGGATGGTTTCCACCGTGTCGCCGAACAGGTCGAGGCGGTACGGCAGCACCGAGCCCATCGGGAAGATATCGATCAGGCCGCCGCGCACCGAATATTCGCCCGGCGACATCACCTGGCCAACGTGGCTGTAGCCGGCCAGCGTCAACTGCGATTTGAGCTTGGCCTCGTCCAGCTTCTCGCCCTGCTTGAAGAAGAAGGTATAGGCCGCCAGGAATTCGGGCGGCGCCATGCGCAGCAAGGCGGTGGTCGCCGGCACGATCAGCAGGTCGCACTGGCCCGACTGCACCTCGTACAGCGTCGCCAGGCGTTCGGACACCAGGTCCTGGTGCGGCGAAAAGGCATCGTAAGGCAGGGTTTCCCAGTCTGGCAGCAGGTGGCAGCGCAGCTTGGCGGCCTCGTCGCCGGCCGGCTGGAACCAGGGGATCTCGGCCAGGAGGCGCTGGGCATCGGTGGCGCCGGCCACCACCACGGCCAGCATGCGGCCTTCGGCCTTCAGCGCCAGCGCCGCTTGTGCCAACAGGTAGGCATCAGCTGAACCGTGGGCTGCTGGCGGGACAAAACGTACGCCTGGCTTGGGAAGGTTTTTTTTCAGGTCGAAAGGCATCGGCGGGTTCGGGGAGCAGCAGATTCGGCGGATTCAGCGGTTTCGGGCGATCAAAATGCCGGCCGCTTGCAAAGGATTGGCATTAAAATTCAGCCTCCGATTATAAACGATGGCCCTTGCCGCAGGCTGCCGCGCGGCCCGTACAGGCACTCCGCATCACATGAACCGACCGGCCTCCCCTACCTCTGCCCCGGCGCAACCGCAACATTTCGCGCTGATCCCCGCCGCCGGCGTCGGCGCCCGTATGGGCGTGCATATCCCGAAGCAATACATGGCCGTGGCCGGCAAGCCGATGCTGCGCCATGCGCTGGACACCTTCGCCGCGCATGCGCGCATCACCCGTACTTTCGTGGTGGTCAGCGCCGGCGACGCCTGGATCGACGAGTTGCTCACGCCCGAACTGGCGCAACGCACCACGATATTGCGCGTGGGCGGCGCCACACGGCAGGAAAGCGTCTTCAATGGCTTGAACGAAATGCGCAACGTGGCCGGCGACGCCGACTGGGTGCTGGTGCACGACGCCGCGCGCCCGGGCCTGAACGCCGAGCTGATCGACCGACTGCTCGATACGCTGGAGAACGACGACGTCGGCGGCTTGCTGGCGCTGCCGGTGGTCGACACGCTCAAGCGCGAGAGCGCCGGCGGCCGTTCGCAGGAAACCGTCCCGCGCGCCGGCCTGTGGGCTGCGCAAACGCCGCAGATGTTCCGCTACGCACTGCTGCAGCGGGCCTTGCGGCAAGCGGCCGAACAGGGCCGCATCGGCGCCATCACCGACGACGCCAGCGCCATCGAGATGCTGGGCCTGCGGCCCCGCCTGGTGGAAGGCAGTCCCCGCAACCTCAAGGTCACGCTGGCGCAGGACGCCGCGCTGGCCGAATTCTTTTTGAAAGGCTGACCGCCATGAGCGCCACTGCATTCCCCTTCCGCATCGGCCAGGGCTACGATTGCCATGCACTAGTCGAAGGCCGCCCGCTGATCCTGGGCGGCGTCGATATCCCCCACAAGAAGGGCCTGCTCGGCCACTCCGACGCCGACGCCCTGCTGCATGCCATCACCGATGCCCTGTTCGGCGCCGCGGCGCTGGGCGACATCGGCCGCCACTTCCCCGACACCGATCCGCAATTCAAGGGCGCCGACTCGCGCGCCTTGCTGCGCGAAGCCGCCAAACGCCTGGGCGCCGCCGGTTATAAGATCGGCAACGTGGATGCCACCATCATCGCCCAGGCGCCGAAGATGGCGCCGCATATTCCCACCATGGTGAAAAACGTGGCCGAGGACCTGGGAATTTCCGTCCAGCAAATCAATATCAAGGCCAAAACCAACGAAAAACTGGGTTATTTAGGCCGTGAAGAAGGAATTGCGGCGGAAGCTGTTGTTCTGATCCATCAGAAAAATGATTGAATTGTGCGAATCCAGAAATTCGCGTAGGACAATGACGGACACGCTGAAAGCCGCACCAGACAAGGGATTCCGGGCGTTTCTCTGCACCAGTTTTCGGCATGAATAGAAAACTAAAGTACAAGCAAAAATAATTAAATATTTAAATTGAACTTTGCAACCGAAAATAGCTTGCATTCCCTATTTAATGAGTATAATCAGCGCGTCGTTAGGATTCGAGCTGGTAGTGCGGTCTTCGCTGTCATTCCTCCCGAGTAACGATAAAGAGCCGGGCATAGCAGCCCCAATCAATTAATTTAGGAGTCCGTAATGGCAACTGGTACCGTCAAGTGGTTCAATGATGCAAAAGGTTTTGGTTTTATCACCCCCGATGAAGGCGGCGAAGATCTGTTCGCGCACTTCTCGGCTATTCAGTCGAACGGTTTCAAGTCGCTGAAGGAAAACCAACGCGTTTCCTTCGAAGTGACCACTGGCCCGAAGGGCAAGCAAGCTTCGAACATCCAGCCTGTTGCTTAAGCTTCAGCTGAGATAAAAAATCCCCGACTTGTCGGGGATTTTTTTCGTCCGTACTACTCGTCTGTACTACTTGCAACGCATCAAACCGCCCTCGGCAGTTCATTGCCTTCATTGCCTTTCATCAGCCTGCTCCCGTAAATATCGTTCGATCCGCGCATCGGGGAAGAACCACAGCGCCGCCATCGCCGTCAGGATGGCAAACGCCGCGATGCTGCTGTAGAAGCTGACGCCGACGGCCAGCGCGTAGACCGGGAGGGACAACTTCCCTTTCAAATCCCGGCCGAGGGTGCGGGCCAGCGCGGAACCGTTCCCCTCCTCCGCAATGATGGTGCGCCCCAACGCCCAATAAGAAGCCGCGCACATGAACAGCACCAGCGCATACAAGGCAGTCGGCAAGGCCAGCAGGTCCGACTTCCCGGCCCATGTGGTGGCGATCGGGATCATCGTCAGCCAGAACAGCAGGTTCAGGTTGGCCCACATGATCTTGCCGTTGATGCCGCTGACCACCTGGAACAGATGGTGGTGATTGTTCCAGTAGATGCCGACGTAGATGAAGCTGAGCACATAGCCCAAAAAATGCGGGGCCTCCACACGCAGCCCGTTCCAGGTAAATTCGGCGGGGAGCTGGATCTGGTAGAGCATCAGCGTCAGGCTCACCGAAATGACGCCATCGCTAAAGGATTCGAGCCTGCCCTTGTTCATGGCCATCGCCCCCGTCAGATGAACAGCTTGCGGAAAGAAAGGCTCGCCAGGTACAACACGGCCAGCAAGAAAGGCAGCACGCTCCAGAACCCCATGTGCACGTAAAGCACCGCCCCCAGCAATGCCCCCAGGATGAAACCGGCCACGATGCTGCCGCTTTTCAGCAAGGCCAGCCCATTCTCGCGGCTGGGGATACGGACATAGTTGGAGAGGTCGATGCCGAACTGGGTGGTATTGCCGGTCATCATAGTGCTGGGACTGATGTGCTTGATCAGCGTCTTGCTTGCCGTATTGCGGATGGCCAGGGCGATCAGGCCCAATCCGCCCGTCACCGCCAGCGCAACGTCATCGGGATCGGAGAACGGTTCAAAGTACAGGCCCGCCAGCATGAACCCCGCCAGGAAGACCGCTTCCCCCACCAGCAGCCAGCCCAAGGTCGTGCCGGATTGGCTGCAACGGTCGATCCATATCTTGGTGAACATCACCGCGACGATGAACAGCGGGATGGCCCCGAGCTTGATCCATACGCCCGCCCCACCCTTGGCGAATACCGCGCCGGCTACCACCAGGTTGCCGGTCACGTGGGCCGTGAAAAAACCCAGCAAGGCAACGAAGCCGATGGTATCGATGGCGCCGGCGACGATCGTCAGGATCATGGGCGTCCGGCATTGCTCCCAAAAACCTTGCGGGTGCGCCACGGCCGGTTGCGCGTTGTCGATGGCGCTCATGCGGCCTCCTTCGCCTGGAGATCGAGCCAGGCCACCAGCAGGAAACCGCCTGCCAAACCCAAGTGCTCGAAAAAGGAATTGGCCGCCATGAAACGCTCCTGGCCCGCCGGCAGCATCCAGAAACGCAGCGCAATGAACGTGGCCAGCAAGGTGAAGCCGCCCAGCGCCAGCGCCCCCAGCCAGCGCAGCCGCCCGACGAGGATCAGCGCGGAGGCGCCCAGCTCCAGCACGATCACCAGCACCGCGAACACAGGTGCAGGCGCAAGGCCGAAATGGTTCATCTCGCCGATGGCTCCGGGAAAGTCGGTCAGCTTGACAAGCCCGCCCTGCAGATAGGCCGCACACAGGCCCAGATAGGCCAGCCATTGCAGCGCACGGCTGCCGAAAACCGGCCGTGCCAGCGCCGCCAGGCGGCCTTCGATAGCGGAATGCATGTGGTTGTTCATCTCGGTTCTCCTGTCTCAAGCCATCCAGCACGAACAACCCAGCGCGCCGAAAAATCCCTGCAAGTCGGACGCGGGAACGCTCGACGCCCAGGCCTTGGCATGGCCGTGCCCATGCAGGCCGCAGCTGGTGCCGCAGCCGCAGGCGGCCATGTTGCGCTGATGCGCGGGTTGCAGCGAGTTCCGGCCCGCGCCATCGGGTTCGCCCCAAGCTGCGTATCCCTTGAATGTGCGGGTGGGCGACCAGTCCGGCATGGCCGGCGGCAGCGGGTTGTCGTCCAGCGGACCGAACTCGCCCGCACCGTACACCACGCGTCCGCCCACCACCGTGAGGTCCGAGGTAAGGAAAGCGATCTCATCCTCGGGGATGCTGAAGTAGTCCTGGCTGGGCACGATGAAATCCGCCAGCTGGCCGGCTTCGATGCGCCCGCGCTGGCCTTCCTCGTTGGAAAACCAGGCCACGTTTTCCGTCCACATGCGCAGCGCGGTTTCGCGGTCGAGCAGATTGCGCTGCGGGTACAGGTTCATGCCGCCCACGGTCTTGCCGGTGACCATCCACGACAGCGAGACCCACGGGTTGTACGAGGCGACGCGCGTGGCATCGGTGCCGGCCGAGACCTTGACGCCGCGCTCCAGCATGCGCTTGATGGGCGGCGTAGCTTCGGCCGCCCGCGCGCCGTAGCGTTCGACGAAGTATTCGCCCTGGTAGGCCATCCGATGCTGCACGGCGATGCCGCCGCCCAGCGCGGCGATGCGGTCGATGGATTGGTCGGAGATGGTCTCGGCGTGGTCGAAGAACCAGTTCAGGCCCGTCAGCGGCGTGTCGCGGTGGACCTTCTCGAACACGTCGAGCGCGCGCGAAATGGTTTCATCGTAGGTGGCATGCAAGCGCCACGGCCACCGGTTCTGCGCCAGGATGCGCACCACCTCTTCCAGCTCGCCCTCCATCTCGGGCGGCATCTCCGGACGCGGCTGGCGGAAGTCCTCGAAGTCCGCGGCCGAGAACACCAGCATCTCGCCGGCGCCGTTGTGGCGGAAGTAATCGTTGCCCTGCTTGTATTTCACGCTTGAAGTCCAGTCGAGGAAATCCTGCTTTTCTTCCTTCGGTTTTTGCGTGAACAGGTTGTAGGCCAGGCGCACGGTCATCTGGCCTGCATCGGCCAGTTGCTGGATCACCTGATAGTCTTGCGGATAATTCTGGAAGCCGCCGCCCGCGTCGATCACGCCGGTCACGCCCAAACGGTTGAGTTCGCGCATGAAGTGGCGCGTGGAATTGACCTGGTACTCCAGCGGCAGCTTGGGCCCCTTGGCCAGCGTCGCGTAGAGGATCGACGCATTGGGCTTGGCCAGCAGCAGGCCGGTGGGATTGCCTGATGCATCCCGCATGATCTCGCCGCCGGGTGGCGCAGTCGTGTCCTTGGTGTAGCCCACGGCGCGCAGCGCGGCGCCGTTGAGCAATGCGCGGTCGTACAGGTGCAGCAGGAATACCGGCGTATCGGGCGCGATGGCATTGATCTCTTCCAGCGTAGGCAGGCGCTTTTCGACGAACTGGTGCTCGGTGAAGCCGCCCACCACGCGCACCCATTGCGGCGCCGGGGTGACGGCCACTTGCCGGCGCAGCATTTCCATCGCGTCGGCCAGGGAGCGCACGCCGTCCCAGCGCAGCTCCATGTTGTAGTTCAGGCCGCCGCGCACCACGTGGGTATGGTTGTCGAACAGGCCGGGCAGCACCTGCCGCCGCTTCAGGTTGACGACCCGCGTGCCGGCGCCGGCCAGCGCCAGCACTTCCTCGTCGGTGCCCACGGCCGTGAAGCGGCCGGCCTGGATGGCCAGCGCCGTGGCGACGGGCCGGCTGCGGTCCAGCGTAGTGATCCGGGCATTGTGAAAAATGATATCGGGTTGGGATTGGGACATGGCGAATCCTCCTGCGCAATACCCGTCATGCCTGCATGGGCTGGGATATTACGGCGGTTGGTGATTGATCTGGGGCCTGCTCAGGTTCTGCAACTATTTCCGCTCACGCGGATTCTTTCCCGCCGCCGGGCGGCTGTTCCTTGCGTCCGGGCAGTTGGCCCAGCACATGCTCGGTGGCCTTGGTCTGTGCGCAGGCGGTGTCGAAGGCCGTGCCGCGCAACAGTTGCTTGCCGACCGGAATGACCTGCTCGCCCAGCAAGATTCCCAACAGGCCCACCAGCGCCACCAGCGGCGGCGCCGGAGAGCGCACGTTGAGCAAGCTGTAGACGATGCCGACCAACAGGCCGGCGCCGAGTGACATCACGTAGAGTTTCATGGCGGCTCCTTCCGTTCTGAAGTAATGGCGCCCGTGGCCGGCCATATGCACGGCAAGCCACGGGTCAATATTATTTGGCCGGATTGGGGCCGATGCGCTCGCCGTGCTGCACGCGCTCTTCCGCCTTGTGCACCATGGTGTAAGCATAGTCCACACCCATGCCATAGGCGCCAGAATGTTCCCGCACAATATTCATCACCGCGTCGTAGGTGCCGCGGCGCGCCCAGTCGCGCTGCCATTCCAGCAACACCTGCTGCCAGGTCACGGGCACGGCGCCGGCCTGCACCATGCGGTCCATCGCATAGTTGTGCGCATCCAGCGAAGTGCCGCCCGAGGCATCGGCCACCATGTAGATCTCATAGTCGGTGTCATGCATTGCCGACAAGGCAAACGTGGTGTTGCATACCTCGGTCCACAGGCCCGAGACGATGATCTTCTTGCGGCCCTGGGCGGCATTCGCGGCCAGCGAATCGCGCACGTTCTGGTCGTCCCAGGAGTTCATCGAGGTACGTTCGAGGATCTTGTGTTCCGGGAACACGGCCAGCAGTTCCGGATAGGTGTGGCCCGAGAAGCTCTCGGTCTCGACCGTGGTGATCGTGGTCGGGATATTGAATGCCTTGGCCGCCTTGGCCAGGCCCACGACATTGTTCTTCAGGACCTGGCGGTCGATGGACTGTACGCCAAAGGCCATCTGCGGCTGCTGGTCGATGAAGATGATCTGGCTGTTCTGCGGTGTCAGGACTTCGAGGTATTTGCTGGACATGGTCTCTTCCTTTACTGGATGAATGGGATAAAAGCGGCGGGTATGCGTTGGGCAAGGGGCTGCCGCATAAGGCCCCCGCCTTCGATCGGGTGAAGCGTTGAAAATCGGTTGAATCCGTTGCCTGCCCGTCAAGCCAGACCGGCGGCATCGACCAGCACCAGTTCTGCATCCTCGCTGGCGGTGACGGCAATCTCCGACTCGCCGTGGATGGCCACGCCATCCTGGGCTTCCAGCGGCACGCCGTTGATGTCGGCGCGGCCCTTGGCCAGCACCAGGTAACCGTAGCGGCCGGTATCGGCAAAGCGGTATGACACGGTTTCGCCGGCCTTGACCACGGTGCCCAGCACCCGGGCATCGGCACGGATCGGCAAGGCATCCTCGTCGTCATTGGCGCCGCTGGCCAGCGTCACGAAACGGCACGCGCGCTCATCCTTGGGAAACGGCTTGGTCCCCCAGGACGGCAATGCACCTTGCTGGCTGGGCAGAATCCAGATCTGGAAGATGCGTGCGACCCCAGGCTCCAGGTTGTATTCGGAATGGCGGATGCCCGTGCCCGCGCTCACCACCTGCACATCGCCGGCCGCCGTGCGGCCCAGGTTGCCCAGGCTGTCCTTGTGGGTGATGGCGCCTTCGCGCACATAGGTGATGATTTCCATGTCGGCCTGCGGCTGGGGGAGGAAACCGGAACCGGGCGCAATCGTGTCGTCGTTCCAGGCCCGCAGCACGCCCCAGTGCATGCGCCGGGGATCGTTGTATTGGGCGAAGGAAAAATGCCGCTTCGAATCAAGCCAGTCATGACGGGCTGTACCCAGGCTGCCGAAAGGACGACGTTCGATCATGGTTTGCTCCGCTGCTTGGTGAGTGACGATGGAGGCAGTGTAGGAGCCGGCGACCACGCTGAGAAGATAAGAAATGGAATTCCATTCTTTCCTTTTTTGACGTACATTCGCGGCTGGCTACCTCCCCCGAAGTACCTTGCAATGGTGTTTTCCCAAAGGCCGATATGAATAAACTGCCAGACCTGGAAGCATGGGCAATCTTTGCCAAGGTCGCTGAAACCGGCTCGTTTGCGCGCACTGCGGATGAGTTTTCGCTGTCCCAGGCCACCGTGTCCAAAGCCATTTCACGGCTGGAAGCGCGCATGAAGACCACACTGTTCCACCGCACTTCGCGCCGCATCTCGCTGACCGCGAACGGTTATGCGGCGCTGGAGCACGCTACGCGCATCCTCGAGGAAGGCTTGGCCGTGGAAGCCGAGGTGGCCGAGCAATCCACCAGCCTGCGTGGGGTAATACGGCTGTCCGCTCCGATGTCGTTCGGTATCGCCAGGCTGGCGCCGGCACTACCCGGCTTTTTGCAAGCGCACCCCGACGTGGAACTGGACGTGCAGTTCAACGACAAACAGGTAGACCTGGTGGGAGACCGTTTCGACCTGGCCTTGCGGATCGCCAACCTGGTGGACTCCAGCCTGTTGGCTCGCCAGCTGTGCAAGGTGCGGATTCTGCTCGTCGGCTCGCCCGCCTACTTCGAACGCCACGGCCGGCCACACCATCCCCGCGACCTGGCGCAGCACAAGGCACTGCAATACAGCTATGCGCGCAACGGCACGCATTGGCGCTTCAAGCATCCGCGGCATGGCGAATTCACCCAGTCGATGGCCGTGCAGATGCAGGCCAACAATGCCGAAGCCTTGACGCCTGCGCTGCTGGCCGGCCTGGGCGTGGCGCTGCAGCCGGCCTTCCTGGTCTGGCAGGAGCTGCAGTCGAATCAATTGGAAGTGGTCATGGAAGACTGGCAGGTGGAGCCGATCGCGTTGCATATCGTGACGCCGCCGGGGCGCAACCGCCCCGCGCGCGTGCAGGCTCTGATTGAACACCTGATGGAATCGTTTTCCAACGAACCGTGGGCCGGCGTGGCGGAACTGACGGATCGCTCCTGATTGGCTACGACGGGGATGGCTTTTAGCTTGCCATCCGCCAAACTAAAAGGGCCGGATCCTGTGCAATACAGGATCCAGCCCAACCGGCATCACACAGTAAATTCTCCGGGAATTTTCCTTCCAATGCAGTAACCGGCCGCAGCCGGCACCGCATTGCAACGCTTAGATTTCCTCGTACAGCGGCAGCGTCAGGAATTCGGCAAAGGTCTCCGAAGTCGACATCTCTTCGAAGATCTTGGCGGCGCGGTCGTAGGTCGGACCGTTGCCGGCGACTTCCTTCACCTTGACCAGCTCTTCCGGGATCATCGCGCGCACCATGTCGGCGGTGACCTTGCGGCCATCTTCCAGGTTGCCCTTGGCGCTGCGGATCCACTGCCACACCTGCGCACGGCTGATTTCGGCGGTCGCCGCGTCTTCCATCAGGTTGTGGATCGGCACGCAACCGTTGCCGGCCAGCCAGGCGCCCAGGTAGTGGATGCCGACGTTGATGTTATAGCGCAGGCCGGCTTCGGTGATCGGGGTCTCCGGCTGGAAGTTCAGCAGGTCGGCCGCCTTCACGTCGACATCAGGACGCTGCTTCTCGAACTGGTTGGGCTTGTCGCCCAGCACCGCGACGAATTCCTTCATCGACGGCTCGACCAGGCCCGGGTGAGCCACCCAGCCGCCGTCGTAACCGTCGGTGGCGTCGCGGCGCTTGTCGTTGATGATGCCTTGCATGGCGATGGCGTTCTTTTCCGGATCGTTCTTGATCGGGATCAGCGCGCTCATGCCGCCGATGGCCGGTGCGCCGCGCTTGTGGCAGGTCTTCAGCAGCAGCAGTGCGTAGGCGCGCATGAACGGCGCGGTCATGGTGACCTTGGCGCGGTCGGCCAGGCAGAAGTCCTTGTCGTTCTTGAACTTCTTGATGCAGGAGAAGATGTAGTCCCAGCGGCCGGCGTTCAGGCCCGAGCTGTGCTCGCGCAGTTCGTACAGGATTTCTTCCATCTCGAAGGCGGCGGTGATGGTCTCGATCAGCACGGTGGCCTTGATGGTGCCCTGCGGCAGGCCGATCTCGTTTTGCGCCATCACGAAGATGTCGTTCCACAGGCGCGCTTCCAGGTGCGATTCCATCTTCGGCAGGTAGAAGTACGGGCCGGCGCCGCGTGCCAGCTGTTCCTTGGCATTGTGGAACAGGAACAGCGCGAAGTCGAAGATACCGCCGGAGATGCGCTTGCCGTCGATGGTGACGTGCTTCTCATCCAGATGCCAGCCGCGCGGACGCACCACCAGGGTGGCGATCTTGTCGTTGAGCTTATAGCTCTTGCCGTTGGATTCCAGCGAGATGGTGCGGCGGATGGCGTCGAACAGGTTGATCTGGCCGCTGACCTGGTTGTCCCATACCGGCGAGTTGGAATCCTCGAAGTCGGTCATGTAGCTGTCGGCGCCCGAGTTGAAGGCGTTGATGACCATCTTGCGCTCGACCGGGCCGGTGATTTCCACGCGACGGCACTTCAGCGCTTCAGGGATCGGGGCGATCTTCCAGTCGCCGGTGCGGATGCTTTCGGTTTCCTTCAGGAAGTCCGGACGCTCGCCGGCGTCCAGGCGCTTGACGCGCTCCACGCGCGCGGCCAGCAGTTCCTTGCGGCGGCCTTCGAAGGCGCGCGACAGCTTGGCGACCAGCGACAGCGCTTCGAAGGTCAGGATGTTCTCGTAACCCGGCTTGATTTCACCGGAAATTTCCATGCCGGCGGGCAGCTTCAATTGCGTCATGCTGGACTCCTCAAAAAGAAAAGAAAAACGTTCGAATTGTGCCTGACGGGCAGCCCTTTAGCTGCATTGCATCAGGAATGTTATGTACGCAGTATATTTAAACTAAATCGATATGAGTGACACGTTTTATCAATTTATCTTTGCGTTTTAGTCACAAGTGAGCCGATAATCCCTGTCATCCGTTTTGAGGCCTTGCCATGGACCAGTTCAAGCAGATTTCCACCTTCGCCGAGGTCGCCGCGCGCGGCAGCCTGTCGGCCGCCGCCCGCGCCGAAGGCATCGCCCCCGCCATGATCGGCCGCCGGCTCGATGCCCTGGAAGAACGGCTGGGCGTCAAGTTGCTGCAGCGCACGACGCGCAAGATCGCGCTGACCAACGAGGGCGCCGCCTTTCTGGAAGATTGCCAGCGCATCCTGGCCGACCTGGAAGACGCGGAATCGGCGGTTTCCGAGCGCAGTGCGCGCGCCAGCGGCGACTTGCTGATCTCGGCCCCGGCCGGCTTCGGCCGCCAGCACGTGGCGCCGCTGGTGCCCTCTTTCCTGGCCGAACATCGCGATGTCACGCTCACGCTCAACCTCAACGACCGCATTGCCGACGTCATCGGCGAAGGTATCGATGTCGCCATCCGCATCGCCACCCTGACCGACTCCAACCTGGTCAGCGTCAAGCTGGCCGGCAACGACCGGGTGATCGTCGCAGCGCCTGCCTACCTGCGCCGCCACGGCACGCCGCAAACCCCGGACGAGCTGGCGCGCCACAACTGCCTGGCCATCAGCAGCGAAGGCAGCCAGCGCGGCTGGACGCTCAAGCAATCCGGCAAGGTCAGCGTGTTCAAGGTGGGCGGCAACATGGTCTGCAACGATGGCGAGGTGCTGCACAACTGGGCGCTCAACGGGAAAGGCCTGGCCTGGCGTTCGATGTGGGAAGTCGGCGCCGCCATCGAAGCCGGCGAACTGGTCACGGTGCTCGACAAGTTCGCGGCCCCCGCCCCATCCATCTACGCCGTGTTCGCCCAGCGCCGCCACCTGCCGCTGCGCATCCGCGCCTTCGTCGATTTTTTGCGGCATGCCTATGCGCAGCCGGATTACTGGAAAAGAAGCGCCTGATTCAATACGCTTTCGCGGCCTCACCAGTTTCCATATTCGGCCACGATCCCGCGCAACAACGCATCGCGCTCCAGGCCAAAGTGATTGCCGCTGGCATCGCCGGAAGCATCCTTGCCGACGCCGGTATGCACAACCACCAGCTTCAGGTCGGGATCGACGAAGATGGCCTGGCCGTAGATGCCCAGCAAGGCGAAACGGCGATGGCTGCCCGGCATGATCCAGGTTTGCAGGCCGTAGCCGAAGTAAGTGCTGCCATGGCTATCGACCATGGAGCCGGGCCGGAAAGCCTGCGGCTGGTGCGATGCATCGGTCATGTCCAGCAGATGCTCGCGGCTGATCACCGCCTGCCCGCGCACCACGCCATCCGCAGCCAGCATCATGCCCAGGCGGGCGTAGTCGTAGACCGTCGCATTAAAACCGCCGGCGGCGCGCGCGACCGAATCCACGGGATTGAGCAGCCACGACGAAGCGGCCTGCGCACCGATCGGTTTCCATATTTTTTCACCGATCCAGGCGCACAGGGTTTTCTTGGTCGCGGCCTCCAATACCAGGCCCAGCACGGCAGTCTGCGCCCCCTCGTAATTGAAATGCTCGCCCTCGGGATAGGCGCGCTCGGTGATGCCTTGTGCCGCCTGCAAGGTGCCCTGCTTGCGTATTGCGGCGACGAAGCGCGCCTGGTCGTCGTGGCCGGAATAGTCTTCCACAAAGCGCGCGCCGGACGCCATCCGCATCAGGTTGATGATGCGCGTGCCGCCATACAGCGTGCCGGACAGCGCCGGGACGTAGTCCTGCGCGCGGTCGTCGAGCGAGCGTATATGGCCCTCTTCCAACGCCTTCATGAGGCCCAGCGCGACGATGGTCTTGGCCATGGAATTGGAGAGCATGCGCATTTGCGCAGTGCGTCCATAGTTGTAGCGCTCGGCGACGATACGCCCATCCTTGATCACCACCACCGCGGTAGCACGCTGGTGCTGCATGTAATCATCCAGCGAGTAAAAGCCGCCGCGAAAACGGTAATGGAACTGGGTCTGGCTCGCCGGCTTTTCCAATGGAAGCGGATCGTCCGACGGCGCCTGCGCGCATGAAGGGTCGATGCTGTCCATTGCACTGAAGGAGCCGACCATATAGCGTTGCTGGTAGGCTTGCGCCATGTTGGCGCCAACCGGATAGCCGGCATCGCGGTTCAACACGTCTTCATCCGGCGCGGCTGCGGCCGTTGCCGCTGCCAGCAGCGCCGGCAAGGCATATCCCAGCAAGTGTATCCAGCCCCTCGTCTTCGTCTGTGTGGCATCTTCTTTCAACGCTGTCCTCCCGTGTTTTTCTGATTCAAATGTCGTTGCAGGCCAGTGATGATGGCAAGGCGTGCTGACAAACGACTGACGCGTAGCTGACATGAACTCCCGACGTAAAAATGGCATCCATACGGATGCCATTTTCGATCCTGCTTGCAGTCGCCAAACTACCTCACCAGTTTGGCCGATGCCGGCGTAATGTCGATCTCGCGCCGCCCGGGTTGCTCGCCCGGATGCAACGTGAACACGCTGACCAGGCGCGCCAGCGTGTCGGCCTGGTTCTGCATCGAAGCTGCCGCGGCAGCAGCCTGCTCCACCAGTGCCGCGTTCTGTTGCGTGACCTGATCCATCTGCGTGATGGCGTGGTTGACTTGTTCGATGCCGGTAGTCTGCTCGGCGCTGGCGGCGCTGATCTCGGACACGATGTCGGTCACGCGTCGCACGCTGTTGACGACCTCGTTCATGGTGGCGCCGGCCTGCTCGACCAGGCGGCTGCCGTTGCCGACTTTTTCCACCGAGTCGTTGATCAGCTCCTTGATCTCCTTGGCGGCCGATGCCGAGCGCTGCGCCAGCGAGCGCACCTCCGACGCCACCACCGCAAAGCCGCGGCCCTGCTCGCCGGCACGCGCGGCTTCCACCGCTGCATTCAACGCCAGGATGTTGGTCTGGAACGCGATGCCGTCGATCACGCTGATGATGTCCACGATCTTCCTGGACGACTCGTTGATCGCCCCCATGGTGTCGACCACCTGGCTCACCACACCGCCGCCCTGCTCCGCCACGGCCGAGGCGGACACCGCCAGTTGGCTGGCCTGGCGCGCATTGTCGGCGTTCTGGCGCACGGTGGAAATCAGTTCTTCCATCGCCGATGCGGTTTCTTCCAGCGAGCTGGCCTGCTCTTCGGTGCGCGAGGAAAGGTCGAGGTTGCCTGCAGCGATCTCGGCCGATGCGGTGGTGATCGTATCGGTGCCGCTGCGCACGTTGCTGACGATGCCGCGCAGGCTGTGGTTCATGTCCTTGAGCGATTGCAGCAGCTGGCCGGTCTCATCCCGAGATTTCACCGACACATCGCTGGAGAGGTCGCCTTCGGCCACGCGGCGCGAGATGTTGACAGCGGTGCCCAGCGGACGTGTGATGCCCAGCGTCAGGATGCGTGCGCAGACGATGCCCAGCAGCAGGATCAGGCCTTCCAGCGCGATGATCAAGGTGCGGCTCTTGTCGGCGATGGCATCGATCTCCTTGGCGGTATCGTCGATTTCCGTGCGCTGCAATTCCATCAACTGGCGCATGGTGTCCTGGTAAGCCACCGAGGCCGGCACGAAAATCTTGTCAAGGATGCGCGTCGCCTCGTCCACGTCGCCCGCCGCCTTGGCCTTGTTGATCTCGTCGCGCGAAGAAAGGTAGACCTTGCGGTATTCGCCGATCTTCTGGAACAGGGCTTTCTCTTGCGGCGAGCTGAGCAGCGCCTCAACCTTCTTCTGGTATTCGCCCGAACTCTTGGACGATGCCGCCGCCTCTTCAGCGAAATACGGGCCCAGCGCAGGATCGTTGCTCTTGGCGATGGCGATGGTGCGGCGGATCCCGCTGGCGAGGTTGGCATACCAGTCGGCGATCAGCCGCTCCGTCATCAGCGGCGTGCTCATCATTTCCCGCGTGGCGGCCGATACGTTCTGGAGGCGCCAGACGCCGATGCCAGCAATGACGATGGAGAAAGCCAGGATAAGGGCGAAGCCGGCCGTGAGGCGCTTGCCGATTTTCATGTTGCCGAGGATATTCATTTCTTTCAGTCCCAAATACCGGCACCCGTGCCGATGCATTTTTAGTTGTTCGAGTTTTGTTATTTTTTCTACTGTTGACTGCTGCCGGATATCCCGGCAGCAACGTTGCACTATGGCATGCCACCTGTACAGGAACAAGAAAGCTAAGCGAAGAACAAACGCAGATTGCGCCTCTACTTCGCAAATGGATCAAATCGGCTGCAACAATGTATCCATGCTGCGGGATTCATTGAAATTCTGCCAATCTCCCCCTTAGGACTGACTCAGCAATTCAGGCATCGCACGCAGGAAGCGCTCGTCCCCCAGCAACCCCACATTAAAACGCGACCAAGCCACCGTTTCTTCAGTATCGAGACGGAAGATGCTGCCTGGTGCCAGCACGATATTGCGTGCCATCAGCCCTTGCGCCAACTGCTTGGCGTCCGCGAATTGCGGAAAGCGCGCCCACAGATACATCGATTGCTGCGGCGTGCAGAACAGCTCGGCACCGAGCTGTTCCAGCAGGTGGAGCGCATGCTCGGTGGCATGCGTGAGGCGGTCGCGCAGACGCGCGGTATGGCGGCTGAAGTGGCCGTCGGAGAGGATCACATCCAGCGTGCGCTCGCAGTATTCGGAACTGCTCACATGCACCAGCATCTTGATGTCGGCCAGGTCGCTGGCGAGGTCGCGATGGCAGGCGATGAAGCCCACGCGCAACGCTGCCGACACCGACTTGGAGAAGCTGCCGATATAGATCGTGCGCCGCAGTTGGTCCAGCGTGGAGATGCGCGCGGCGGTGGCCGGCTTGAAGTCGGCGAAGGCATCGTTCTCGACGATGATCGCGTTGTAGCGGTCGGCCAGTTGCAGGATCTTGTGCGCCTTGTGCGGCGAGGTGTCGGAAGCGGTCGGGTTGTGCGCCAGCGACTGCGTGAAGAACAGCGGCGGCTTGCCCGGCTGCCTACCCGGTTGACTGAGCTCGCGCTCCAGCGCCTCCACATCCGGCCCATCGGCCAGGCGCGGAATGCCCACGATGCGCGCACCGGACAATTTCAGTTTGCCGTACAACATGTAGTAGCCCGGCTCATCCACCAGCACACGGTCGCCGGGGCGGATGAAATTGCGGATCACGATGTCCAGCGCCTGGTTGGCGCCGTGGGTCAGCACGATCTGCCCGGTGGCCGCCTCGATGCCATGCTGCGCCAGCTTGTGCGACAGGTGCTGCCGCAATGGCAGGTATCCGAAGCGGCTGCCATAGCCGAACAGCGCGCCGATGCCGGTGCGCACCACCTTCTGGTGGAACTTGTCCAGGCGCACATCATTGAGCCAATCCACCGGCGGGAACCCGTCGCCCAGGCGCAGGTGGCCGGGGTCGCTCTTCAACTGCTCGCGCATCAGCCACACCACATCCATCGCACGGCTCAGCGATCCCTCGTCATCGTCCTTGACCGGCGGCGGCGCCACGCAAACGAAGAAGCCGGAACCGCGGCGCGGTTCGGCCACGCCCAGCGCGGTGAGTTCGTCGAAGACATTGACGATGGTGTTCTTGGCGCAGTCGTGCCGTGCCGCCATTTCGCGGATCGACGGCAGGCGGCTGCCGGGCGGATAGATGCCTTCCTCGATCTGCTGGCGGATCAGTTGCACCAGCTTGCCGGTCAGCGTGCGGGGGCTGCGGTGTTCTGTGGACATGGTCTCTTCCGGTGTTTTTCTTGTTGCATCGCAAAGCAATTGTCTTGGGTACAGTTCCAGCACTGTTGGCATCAACTGTACCCATTTAAATTGGTACACACTGGTATTCTGCTCCAAATCCGGCCACCCCGCGACCTTCCCGGTCAAGCGAAAAAACATAAAGAGAGACAAGCACCCATGAGCACCGCCACCGATTCCCGCCTGCCCGGCTTCCGTTCCCTGACGCCCGAACAGCGCCTGGCCGAAGTGGCCCGCCTGGCCGGCCTCGACACCGCCGAACAGGCGCTGCTGTCCGATGCCGGGGCGCTGCCGCTGGCCACCGCCAACGGCATGATCGAGAACGTGGTCGGCACCTTCCAGCTACCGCTGGGCGTGGCCGGCTATTTCCAGTTGAACGGACGCGACGTGCTGGTGCCGATGGCAGTGGAAGAGCCTTCGGTAGTCGCCGCCGCTTCCTTCATGGCCAAGCTGATCCGCGAGTGCGGCGGCTTCCAGACCTCCAGCAGCGCGCCGCTGATGCGCGCCCAGATCCAGTTGATCGGCATCACCGACCCGCATGGCGCGCGCCTGGCCATCCTGAAGGAACGCCAGGCCATCATCGACATCGCCAACAGCCGCGACCAACTGCTCAACAAGCTCGGCGGCGGCTGCCGCGATATCGAGGTGCATGTCTTCCCGAATACCCGGCGCGGCGCCATGGTGGTCACCCATCTGATCGTCGACGTGCGCGACGCGATGGGCGCCAATACCGTCAACACCATGGCCGAGGCAGTAGCCCCGCATATCGAGAAGGTCACCGGCGGCAAGGTGCGCCTGCGCATCCTCTCCAACCTGGCCGACCTGCGCCTGGCGCGGGCGCGCGTGAAGGTTTCGGCCAAGGTATTGGGTACCGAACACTACAGCGGCGAGGAAGTGGTCAACGGCATCGTCGACGCCTACGAATTCGCCGCCGTCGATCCCTATCGTGCGGCCACGCACAACAAGGGCATCATGAACGGCATCGATCCGGTGATCGTCGCCACCGGCAACGACTGGCGCGCGGTGGAAGCCGGCGCGCACGCCTACGCCAGCCGCAACGGCCACTACACTTCGCTGACGCACTGGGAAATCGCTGCCGACGGCGACCTGGTCGGCACGCTGGAAATCCCGATGCCGGTCGGCCTGGTAGGCGGCGCCACCAAGACCCACCCGGTGGCGCGCGCGGCGCTGAAGATCCTCAAGGTGCAAAGCGCGCAGGAACTGGCCGAGGTCGCCGTGGCCGTGGGCCTGGCGCAGAACATGGCGGCGCTGCGCGCGCTGGCTACCGAAGGCATCCAGCGCGGCCACATGGCGCTGCATGCACGCAATATCGCGCTGGCGGCCGGCGCCAAGCCGGAAGAAATGGATTGGCTGGTACAGCAGATGGTGGCCAAGCACGATGTGCGCGTCGATTACGCCGCGCAACTGCTGGCGCAACAACGCGGGCAGTAAGCAAGTCAACTCAAAACATCACCCACGAGCCGCCCCAAGGCGGCCGATGAAAACCAAAGGAGACAGCACCATGAACCAGTCCATCCCACGCGGCCGATCGCTGCGCCTGCTGGCTTGCACGCTCGCCGTGACCGCGGCCTGTAGCGCCGCGCAAGCGCAGGTATCCAACGATGCCGTGCGCATCGGCTTCATCACCGACATGTCCGGCCCTTATGCCGATACCGACGGTACCGGCGGCCTGGAAGCGATCCGCATGGCGGTGGCCGACTATGGCGGCAAGGTGCTGGGCAAGCCCATCGAGATCATGTCGGCCGACCATCAGAACAAGGCCGACATCGCCGCCACCCGCGCGCGCGAATGGGCCGACGAGCGCGGCCTGGATATGCTGATCGGCGGCGTCAACTCGGCTACCGCGCTGTCGATGAACAAGGTGATGGCGGAGAAGAAACGCGTCTACATCAACATCGGCGCCGGCACTGCACGCCTGACCAACGAAGAATGCACGCCCTACACCGTGCACTATGAATACGACACCGTGGCGCTGGCCAAAGGCACCGGCCAGGCCGTGATCAAGCAAGGCGGCAAGACCTGGTTCTTCCTGGTGGCCGACTACGCCTTCGGCCATTCGCTGGCCAACGACACCAGCGCCGTGGTCAAGGCCAACGGCGGCACGGTGGTGGGTTCGGTCAAGCACCCGCCGCTCTCCTCCGACCTGTCGTCCTTCATGCTGCAGGCACAGGCCTCCAAGGCGCAGATCCTGGGGCTGGCCAACGCCGGCGAAGACACTGTCAACTCGATCAAGGCTGCCAAGGAATTCGGCGTCACCAAGAACATGAAACTGGTGGGCTTGCTGATGGTGATCAACGATATCCATGCGCTGGGCCTGGCCAATGCGGAAGGCCTGATGATGACCGACAGCTGGTACTGGGACAAGGATGAGCCTTCGCGCAAATTCGCCCAGCGCTTCTACCAGAAGATGAAGAAGATGCCGAGTACGCACCAGGCTGCGGCCTATTCCGCGACCACCACCTACCTGAAGGCCGTGGCGGCGGCCGGCACCGACGACTCGACCAAGGTCATGGCCGAGCTCAAGAAAATGAAGATCGACGACTTCTACAACAAGGGCTACATCCGCGCCGACGGCCGCAACATCCACGACATGTACCTGTACCAGGTGAAGTCGCCGTCCGAATCGAAGAAACCGTGGGACTACCTGAAGCTGCTGGAAACCATCCCCGGCGAACAGGCGTTCACCACCGTGGCGGAGTCGAAGTGCAGTTTGCTCAAGCAGTGATCTGAGCCTGAACCGCCGTTCTTCGACGCACGACAAACGTCACCGGGTCCCGGCCTGCGCCGGGACGACCGGGTCTGTTGCATGGCGACCGCCCCTCTTCCTCCCGTCGCGTGAACAGACAGCCACACCGTCAGGCTTGCGTCAGCATCTGAAGCTTGCGCAACGCGCCACTTAGGCATACTCTTGCTGTCCGCCGCACCGCTGCCGCTCGTCCGCCATCCCTCCAACGACCCCGGCACAATATTCCCGGCCCTGCTTCGTCTTCACTGCTGCCGCATCCGGCATGCAAACGCGCACGCAACATCCCCGCCTCCCGCGCTATCCGCGCGGGTGTGCACGCGCGGCCATAGCCAATAAAAAGCCAAGGAGCTCATTTGAATAACAAAGACAACAACACCGCCGTTGCCTCCACGCCCGGCAAATTCACGCCTTACCAGAAAATCGTGGTCGGCCTGCTGGCCTTCCTGCAGTTCGCCGTCATCCTCGACTTCATGCTGATGTCGCCGCTGGGCGCCATGATCATGCCCGACATGAAGATCACCGCACAGCAGTTCGGCCTGGTGGTCTCGGCCTACGCCTTTTCCGCCGGCGTCTCCGGCTTGCTGACGGCCGGCTTTGCCGACCGCTTCGACCGCAAGCGCCTGCTGCTGTTCTTCTATGCCGGCTTCGTGCTCGGCACGCTGTGGTGCGGACTGGCGCAGACCTTTGAAAGCCTGCTGCTGGCGCGTATCGTCACGGGCCTGTTCGGCGGCGTGATCGGCTCCATCGTGCTGGCCATCGCCACCGACCTGTTCCCGGTGCAACTGCGCGGCCGCGTGATGGGCCTGATCCAGACCGCCTTCGCCGCCAGCCAGGTGCTGGGCATCCCGATCGGCCTGTACCTGTCCAATAGCTGGAACTGGCACGTTCCCTTCATCGCCATGGCAGCGCTGGGCCTGCTCGGCGGCGTCGCCGTGATGTGGAAGATGCAACCGGTCGCCGAGCATCTGAAGCTGAAGCAGGAACACAGCGCGTCGATGCACCTGTTCCACACCGTGACGGAACCACGCTACCTGGTCGCCTTCGCCACCACTGCGCTGCTGATGACCGGCGGCTTCATGCTGATGCCGTTCTCCAGCGCCTACCTGGTCGGCAACCTCGGCATCGACCTGCACCACCTGCCGACGGTCTACATGGTCACCGGCATCTGCACCATCGGCTTCGGCCCGCTGATCGGCCGCGCTGCCGACAAGATCGGCAAGTTCCGCGTGTTCATGTTCGGCGCCTGCCTGTCCATCGTCATGGTGCTGATCTACACCCATCTCGGCCCGGTGACGGTGCCGGTGATCATCGTGATCAACGCGGTGCTGTTCCTGGGGATCTTCTCGCGCATGATCCCCTACCAGGCGCTGGTATCGACGGTACCCTCGCCCACCCAGCGCGGCTCCTTCAACGCCATCAGCGCGTCGATCCAGCAGCTGTCGGGCGGCATCGCCTCGGTAGTGGCCGGCCACATCGTCACACTGGGCGCCGACGGTCGCCTGGCCAACTTCGATGTGGTGGGTTATGTGATCGTCGGCACTACGCTGGCGGCATCGGTGCTGGTATGGCGGCTGAACCGGGATGTGCAGACCCGTGCCGCCGCCACGGCCGCGGCGAAGACGGCGTAAGCGTTTCCATCGCAATGAAAAAAGGCGGGCACAATGCCCGCCTTTTTTATCGCCGACATTCTGCGCTTCACTGTTCCTGGAAATGCCTGCGCAGGAAATCCGCCACGGTCTCCAGCACCAGTTCCGGCTTCTCCCGATGCGGCACATGCCCGCAGCCTTCGAACATCACATATTCGCCCGGCCCTTCGAACGCCGATGGCAAGCTTGCGATCATCTTCGGATGCTGCTCGGAGCCGAACTCGTCCCGGTCGCCGTGCATGGCCAGCACCGGGCACTGCAACTTGCGCAAGTCTTCTTCCAGCGACCAGTTCGCAAACTCCGGCGACAGCCAGGTTTCGGTCCAGGCATCCAGCACCCACTGCGCCTTCTTCAGGTCGTTGCCGTGATACCTGGCCAAGCGCGCCAGTTGCTCCGGATCGGCGAAGTTCTTCTTGGCTGCGCGTATGCCTTCCAGCGTCCGGTCTTCGACGAAGGCTTGGGCCGATTCGGTAATCACTGCTGCGATGCGGTTTGGGAATTGTGCAGCGGCGGAGATGGCCATGCCGCCGCCTACGCTGTGGCCGAAGAGGATGGCTTTCTCTATGCCGAAATGGTTCATCAAAGGGAGCAGAGATGAACATGCTTCATCGCGAACAAAGTCATGGCCGAGTTTGGAAGGATGCGGATCGGATCTGCCGAATCCCGCTCGGTCATAAGCGATAACGGGGTGCCCGGAATAGGCAACTGACTGTGCCGGGAAATCACGCCATAGGTCGATGGCGCCAAGAGAGTCATGGAGGAACACGATGGGTATGCGGCCATTTTGCGCCGGGTAGTTCCAGGCCGAAACGATGATCCGATGACCGCCAATATCGACATGCCGATCATTTCTCGATGAGACGGATGTTTCTATCCCGTTCGCTACGGCCATACCTTGAGTTACCACCTGATGCTCCTGCCCATGATGTAAATTTGGATTGTGATCTTTAATGTCATTCGCTTCTGTCATTGAAACGACAACGCCAAAAGAAAAGGCGCACCCGAAGGTGCGCCTTAATCAGCATTCAAGAGGTATGTCTCCCCCTTAATATACCCGACACGCTATCCGCATAAGCGACGTGCGAGCCGGTGTATCTTGAAGAGCGCATACGCTGATGCTTCATACTTTCGCCATCAGTGATGCGCACCGCCGCCCAGGTAGGCGGCTTTCACCGCCGGGTCGTTTTGCAGTTTGTCGGCGGGTCCGTGTACAGAGATCTTGCCATTCTCCAACACATAGCCGTAATCCGCAACATTCAGTGCTGCAGCGGCGAATTGCTCAACCAACAACATCGTCACGCCTTCATCCTTCAGGCGCGAGATGATGCGGAAAACTTCCTCCACCAGGATGGGGGCCAGGCCCATCGACGGTTCATCGAGCAAGATCACTTCGGGGTTCAACATTACGGCGCGGGCCATGGCGAGCATCTGCTGTTCGCCGCCGGAGAGCGTGCCGGCCAATTGCGTCTGGCGCTCCTTCAGGCGCGGGAAAAGTTCCAGCGCGCGTTCCAGGTCGTGGGCGATGTCGCCCTTGGGACGCGAACGGGTGAAGCGCGGGAAGGCGCCCAAGAGCAGGTTGTCGGTCACGCTCATGGTGGCGAACACGCGCCGGCCCTCGGGCGAATGCGCCAGGCCGAAGCGGGCGATCTTGTGCGAGTCCAGGCCGGTGATGTTCTTGCCGCCGAGCGTGACTTCTCCGCCCTTCGGTTTGATCATGCCGGAGATGGCGCGCATGGTGGTGGTCTTGCCGGCGCCGTTGGAGCCGATCAAGGTCACGACCTTGCCCTTGGGGACATCGAGCGAAATGCCGTGCAGCACTTCGACCTTGCCGTAGGCGGCGTGCAGGTTGGAAATGGTCAGCATGTTCAGGCTCCTGCAGGTGTCGGTTTGTGGTCGTGGCTGTCGGGTTCATCGCCCGCGCTGCCGCCGAGATAGGCTTCGATCACCTTCGGGTCTTCCTGCACTTGCGCCGGCTTGCCTTCGGCGATCTTCTGGCCGAAGTCGAGCACGGTGACGGTGTCGCAGATCGACATGACCACATCCATATGGTGTTCGATCAGGATGATGGTGATGCCGGCTTCGCGGATCTTGCGGATGATGGCGATCAGGTCCTTGATGTCGGGCGCGGTCAGGCCGGCGGCCGGCTCGTCCAGTAGCAGCAGGCTGGGGTTCAGGCCCAGTGCGCGGCCGATTTCGAGCAGCCGTTGCTTGCCGTAAGGCAGGTTGCGCGCTTCCTCGTTGGCGAGGTCGGCCAAGCCGACGAACTCCAGGATGGCGGCAGCGCGTTCGCGCGCCTGGCGTTCCTCGCGCACATAGCGCGGGGTGTTGACCATGACGTCGACCACATTGCTGTCGAAGGTGTGGTGCAGGCCGACCAGTACGTTTTCAGTGGCGGTCATTTCACCGAACAACTGCACGTTCTGGAAGGTGCGGGCCACGCCGCCCAGGGCGATGGCCGAGGGCGTGCTGCCGGAGATCTGGCGGCCGTCGTATTCGACACCGCCGTCGGTGGGACGGTAGATGCCGGTCAGCACGTTCATCATGGTGCTCTTGCCGGAACCGTTGGGGCCGATCAGGCCGTGCACGGTGCCCTTCTTCACGTCGAGGTCGACGCGGTTCAGGGCTTTCAGGCCGCCGAACTGCATCAGGACCTGGTTGACCTTGAGCAGCGTCGCGCCTTCATCCTTGACGGAGTCGGTGGTGATCACGGCCTCGTTCTTGTCGCCGCTGATCTGCTGGGCCAGCGGCACCGGCTTGGTCAGCATGCGGCCGAACAGGCTGCGGCAGAAGCCGACGATGCCATCCTGCAGGTAGTAGACGACGAACAGCGTCATCAGGCCGAAGATGGTCAGGCGCCAGTCGGTGATGTTCTCCAGCTTGTAGGAGAAGGCGGCCATGATGACGGTGGCAATCACCGGCACGGCCACCGCGCGCAGCGACTTGGCCTTCTTCACTACCGAGACGGCCGAACCTGCCACCACCACCACCGCCAGTACCGTGGCGATCTGGCGGAACAATTCGATATCCGACAGCAGGCTGGGCAGCATGACCACGATCAGCGCGCCGATCAGCGAACCGATGCGCGACTTGCGGCCGCCCATGATCACCGCCAGCAGGAACAGGATGGTCAGTTCGAAGTTGTAGGTATTGGGCGAGATGTACTCTTCCGAATACGCATACAGTGCTCCCGACAGGCCGGCCAGCGCGGCGCTGATGATGAAGGCGTAGACCTTGTAGCGGTACACCGACACGCCCATGCAGTCCGATGCGATCGGGCTGTCGCGCAGCGCCTGGAAGGCGCGCCCGAGGTTGGACTTGAGGATGCGGTGCACCACGCCCATGGCGATGACGGTGAGGATGGCGACCAGGTAGAAGAATTGCACTTCGCTCATCTTCTCGCCGCCGATGAAGGGCTTGGCGACCTTGATGCCGAGCGGCCCTTCGGTGAGGAAGGTCATCTCATTGATCAGGATCTGGATGATGGTGCCGAAGGCCAGCGTGACCATCGCCAGGTACGGCCCCGTCACGCGCAACGCGGGCAGCGCGAGGATGGCGCCGAACACGGCGGTGACCGCGATGGCGGCCGGGATCGTCAGCACGATCGGCAAGCCGAGCTTGAAGAACAGCACGCCGGCCGTGTACGAGCCGATGCCGAACAGGCCGGCGTGGCCCAGCGAGACCTGGCCGGTGTAGCCGACCACGATGTCCAGCCCGAACAGCAGGATGGCGTAGATGAGGATGGTTTCGATCAGGTGCAGGTAATACGGGTTGTGCACCACCTGGGGAATGCCGGCGAGGGCGACGATACCGAGTACCGAGAGCAGCAGGATTTTCTTGTTCATCGCGTCAGACCTTTTTGATCGCAGTTTTGCCGAACAGGCCTGCAGGTTTGATGGCCAGCACCAGGAGCAGCAACAGCAGCCCCGGCACTTCCTTGTAGCCGGTGGAGATGTAGAAGCCGGTGACGGTTTCGGCGATACCCAGGATCAGGCCGCCGACGATGGCGCCCATGCCCGAGGTCAGGCCGCCGATGATGGCGACCGCAAAGGCCTTCAAGCCCAGCGCCGCGCCCATGGTGGCGCCGGTGAGGGTAAGCGGCGCCACCAGCACGCCGGCAAACGCCGCGGTGGCCGACGACAGCGCGTACGAGAAGGTGATCACCATGCGGGTGTTGATGCCCATGAGGCCTGCGGCATCGCGGTCGTTGGAGGTGGCGACCACGGCCTTGCCGTAGATGGACTTGCGGTTGAACAGTTCGACCGCGGCCATGATCAGCAACGCGCCGATCACCACCAGCACTTGCATCGGCTGCACATTGGCGCCGAATACCTGGAACGGCGTGCCGGAGATCGGCGACGGGAACGGCAGGTCGTCCTTGCCCCAGATGTTTTCAGCGACGTTCTTGAAGATGATGGCCAGCGCGATGGTGGACATGATCCAGCCAAATTCGGACTTGATCTTGATGGCCGGACGCACCCCGATCCATTCGACGAACATGCCTTGCAGGCCGCCGAAGATGAGGACGATGGGGATCATCAGCCAGTAGTTGAGGTAAGGCCCGCCGTGGATGTTGCCGACCACGGAGAGGCCGACCAGCGCGCCCAGCATCAGGGCTTCGCCCTGGCCGAAGTTAAGCGTGCCGGAAGTGGCGAAGGTCAGTTGGTAACCGAATGCGATCACCGCGTAGATCATGCCTAGTGCAATGCCGGAAAAAACCAGCTGTAGCAGGATATCCATTGTGTTTCCCAAGAAGCGGCTGCCGCCAGGTGGCAGCGTTGATCTGTATGGATCGTGCGGGTAGCGCTGATGATGCGGCTGATACGGCGCAATGCGCAGCCACACTATTGCAAATCCACCAACAGACCGTACGAAAAAGGCCAGTCCCCGGATCGCAAGGACTGGCCCTTAAACTTAAAACGATGCCGACAAAAGTCAGTCAGTTTTATTTGCCGAGGACGACGCGGCCATTCTTGACCTCGCCCATGACCACGGCGCCGGGCTTGATGGCTTCGTGATCGTCGTGGGTGAATGGCTTGTCATAGGTGGTGACCACGCCTTCAACCTTGGTGTTCAGGTTTTCCAACGCGGCGCGGACTTTCTCGCCATCGGTGCTGTTGGCTTGCTTGATGGCGGCAGCCAGCAGCAGGATGGAGTCGTAACCTTGGGCAGCCGAAACAGCCGAAGGCATGCGGTCAACCTTGTAGGCCTTTTGGTAAGCCTCGATGAAGGCCTTGCGCTTGGGGGTGTTGCCGTCCTGGATGAAGGTCTGCGGCATGCGTGCGCCGTTGCCGTTCTTGCCGGAGTTGTCGATGAAGTTACCCATCGACAGCGGCCAGCTGCCGATGATAGGCACGTGCCAGTTCAGCTTTTCCATGCCGTTGGCGATCTGCGCCAGTTCCGGGCCGATGCCGTAGGTCAGCACGACTTGTGCGCCGCCCTGCTTCGACTTCAGCAGTTGCGCAGTCATGTCGACGTCCTTGATGTTGTACTTCTCAACGGCAACCGGGGTGACCTTCTTGGAAGCCAGCACCTTTTCCAGGTCTTCACGGCCGAGCTGGCCGTAGTTGGTGGAGTCGGCCAGGATCGCGACCTTGGTGTACTTCTGCTTGTCGACCGCTTCATCGGCGATCATCTTGGCCTGGATCTGGTCGGAGGCCGAGGTGCGGAAGACGTAGTTGTCCTTGTCCTTCTCGAACTGCTTGGTGATCACGCTGCCGGTGGCGACGTTGTTGATGACGGGGATCTTGGCTTCCTGATAGAAGCGCTGCGATGCCAGCGCCACACCGGTGTTGATGAAACCGACGGTGGCAACCACCTTTTCCTTGTTGATCAGTTCCTGCGCGATCTGTACGCCGCGTTCGTTCTTGGCTTCATCGTCGCGCTCGATCAGTTGCACCTGGCGTCCCAGCAGGCCGCCTTGGGCATTGATTTCAGCCACGGCCAGCTTGACGCCGTCACGCATGGAAGCGCCCATGGGGGCGGAACCACCGGTGTACGGACCGGATACACCGATCTTGATGGGGTCGGCTGCCTGCGACGACATCGCAAACGTCATCAATGCGGCAGCTACCAAGGCTTGGGTCTTGTATGTCATGTCTTCCTCCAGGAATTTAATTGTCGGCTAGCACATCTTTTGGCGGCTAAGCTCTTGTCACTCCTTCCGCTCTTGTGGCGGTTCTCGCAGAAGTGTCGGGCCGATTCTGTCGTAGTTTCCTTTCTCGAAACTTACAACCCTGTCAGGAGCTGTCGCAACGAGTCAGGAAGCGCCGTTGATTTTTCTTTTTCGAAATCGACCCAAACTATTTTTGCAGCGCCATCAGCATAAATGATCTCAGGCTTGCTAGCGTCACGGATGATATACGTAGTTTCCACACTCGTGCGCCCCATCTGGCCCACACCCATCTCCACCGTGATGCTGGCCGGATACTTCATCTGGCGCCGGAAGTTGCAGTGCGCATTGACGATGACCGGCCCCTGGCCAGCAACTGCCATGGTCCCGCAGACCTCATCCAGCCACTCGATGCGGCATTGCTCCATGAAGCGGAAATAGATGGTGTTGTTGACGTGGCCGAGGGCATCCATGTCGCCCCAGCGGATGTCCTGCTTCGAGATGTGCAGCAGTTTTCCTGCTTCCGGTCTTGCGGTGGCGGCGTTTGCGTGGCTGGTCATGCATGGTCCTTTCTATTGTTCAATTCATCGATCAGTGAAATTTTTTTCATCCCGGCGACACCGGATGCGGCGCAATGTTTCCTGACGGCATCAACAAAAACCATCTTACGGATCACTAACAACGCCGCCGTTTCGCGCACGGGCGGCATTGCATAACATTCTGTTATCAACTCACGCCATATCTGTATGAGTGACGGATACAAAATCCAATAAAATACGCGGCATTGCCGAAAAACACACCCGGCGCAGCTTACGAATCTGCCGCCGACGCGAAAAATTTCATTCGCGGGACGCATAAAAACTCGGTTGCCCACTAGCGTTCCGGCGAAAAATACTGAACAATAGCACGATCGTTCGAAAATATGCGGTTCATATAATTACGGGACACCCATGACTTCCTCTCAAGACCTGCTTGAACAATACGGCCCACGCGAAGCGATGGAATACGACGTGGTGATCGTCGGTGGCGGCCCGGCCGGGCTGTCGGCGGCAATCCGCCTGAAACAGCTGGCCGCGCAGCACAGCCGCGAGGTGTCGGTGTGCGTACTGGAAAAAGGCAGTGAAGTCGGCGCCCATATCCTGTCCGGCGCAGTGATGGACCCGCGCGCATTGAGCGAACTGATCCCCGACTGGAAAGAGCAAGGCGCGCCGCTCAATACGCCGGTCACCGAAGACCGTTTCCTTTTTCTCTCCGCCAGCAAAGCCTATAAGACACCGTCTTGGCTGCTGCCAGCCTGTTTCCAGAACCACGGCAACTACGTCATCTCGCTGTCCAACGTCACCCGCTGGCTGGGCCAGCAGGCTGAGGCCTTGGGCGTGGAAGTGTTCGCCGGCTTCCCGGCGGCCGAGGTGCTCTATCACGAAGACGGCTCGGTCAAGGGCGTGGCCACCGGCAACCTGGGCATCAACAAAGAAGGCGAACCAACTGCCGAATTCCAGCTGGGCATGGAGCTGCATGCAAAGTACACCTTCTTCGCCGAGGGCGCGCGCGGCCATCTGGGCAAGCAGCTGATTGCGAAATACCAGCTGGATGCCGGCCGCGATCCGCAAACCTACGCCATCGGCATCAAGGAACTGTGGGAGATCAAGCCGGAGATGCACCAGCCTGGCCTGGTAGTGCACACCGCCGGCTGGCCGCTGGAGAACGATACCTATGGCGGCTCCTTCCTGTATCACCTGGAGAACAACCAGGTGGCGGTGGGCTATGTGGTCGGCCTGGCTTACCAGAATCCCTACCTGTCGCCGTTCGAGGAATTCCAGCGTTATAAAACCCATCCGGAAATCCGCAAGTTCTTCGACGGCGGCAAGCGCATCTCATATGGCGCACGCGCCATCACGGCCGGCGGCATCCAGTCGCTGCCCAAGCTGGTGTTCCCGGGCGGCGCCCTGATTGGTTGCGACGCGGGCTTCCTCAACGCCTCGCGCATCAAGGGCAGCCACGCTGCGATCAAGAGCGGCATGATGGCTGCAGACGCCGCGTTCAACGCACTCAATGAGAACCGCCAGGGTGATGAATTGACCACTTATCCGGCTGCCTTCGAGCAATCGTGGCTGAAAGAGGAATTGCACAAGGCACGCAACTTCAAGCCGTCGATGAGCAAGGGACTTGTCACCGGAACGCTGCTGGTCGGCATCGACCAGGTGCTGTTCGGCGGCAAGGCGCCGTGGACGATGCATCATGCGCATGCCGACCATGAATGCCTGAAACCGGCGGCCAACTATGCGCCGATTGCCTATCCGAAGCCGGATGGCAAGCTGACCTTCGACCGCCTGTCGTCGGTGTTCATCTCCAACACCAACCACGGCGAAGACCAGCCGGCGCATTTGACCTTGAAGGACAAGAACGTGCCGGTGCAGATCAACCTGGCGCAGTACGCCGGCCCCGAGTCGCGCTATTGCCCGGCTGGCGTGTATGAGTTCGTGAAGAATGAGGACAACAGCGACCGCCTGCAGATCAACGCGCAGAACTGCGTGCACTGCAAGACCTGCGATATCAAGGACCCGACCCAGAACATCGTGTGGGTGACGCCGGAAGGCGGTGGCGGGCCGAATTATTCGGGTATGTAAGTACCCTCCTCCAGATGGACAAAAGCCGCATCTCTGATGCGGCTTTTTCATTGGCGGTCACGAACGATGCTTCATCACCCCATCATGCAGCAGGAGACGAAGACGCCGATGGCGTCCATTGGCCGTTGACGATCTTCTCCAGCCAGAAAGTGCCGATCACGGTTTTGACGTCGGTGATCCGGCCGGTGCGCACCTGCTCGATCAGCTCAGACAAGGGTGCTTTGTAGATATCGAGGAACTCGCCCTCGTCCAGTTTGCGCTCCCCTTCCTGCAAGCCGCGCGCGACATACAGTTCGAGCCGCTCATCGGCATAGGCGATGGCATTGTGGATGGTACAGATGTGCTGCCAGTCGGTGGCGGTGTAGCCGGTCTCTTCCAGCAGCTCGCGCTTGGCGCATGCGAGTTCGTCTTCGCCCGGATCGATCTTCCCTGCCGGGAACTCAATGAACACGCGGCCCAGTGGATAACGGAACTGGCGTTCCATGAGCACGGTGCCGTCGTCGAACAAGGGCAACACGGTGACTGCACCGGGATGCTTGATGTATTCACGCACGGCTTCCTTGCCATCGGGAAGGGTCACCGTATCGCGCTGGACTTTCAGGAAATCGCCGTCATAGACCTGCTGGCTGTCTTTTTGCGTTTCTCTCAGATGTGCATCCATATTGGGCTCGCAAAATCGAAGGTAGATGGGAAATGGCGCGACTCTTTCCGGCCCGTGGCGGCCGGAGGAATCGGAGGACGGAATGCTGCTGCCAGATCGCTTGTGCTGCGGTACCAGCGCGGCGACCGTCGGAACGGATGGCCGCGCATGCCTGGATCAGCCGTGCTTCTTGCGCAGGTAGCGCAGCACGTAGCCGGGATAAGCAAGCACCAGAAACAGACAACCGGTGATTGCATAAAATTCCCAGCCTTGGGAGAAGATGTTACCAATGCCGGCTTCGAGGAAATGCGCCACCAGCCCGACAACGAAGTAGAGAACCAGCAACTCGATCAGGCGAACCCATAGCGGCTTGATATAGGCAGCATCCTTCTTGAGCGGCACCAGCGCGAAAAGCTGCTGGTTGAAGAAAGGCAAATTGGCCGCAAGCGCGGCCAAGAGGATGACAATCCAGCTGAACAGGGAAACGTTCACTGTTTCCCCGCGCTTATGCCACTACCTTGCTGAGAAAGGTAGCCAATGTCGTCACGATGGCATTGGTGCAGGCATCCATCAGGTGGCCAGGCCACAGGCCGATTGCCAGTGCCGCGATACCGTTGAGGCTCAGCACCAGGCGCATGTCGGGAGTGGCGACGATCTTGGTGTTGTCGACCGGATCGTCAAAGTACATGACCTTGACCACGCGGATGTAGTAGAACGCGCCAACCAGCGAGAACAGCACGGCCAGCACGGCCAGCCAGATCTGGCCGGTACCCAGCACAGCCTGCAGCACCGACAGCTTGGCATAGAAGCCGACCAGCGGCGGAATGCCTGCCAGCGAGAACATCAGGATCATCATGACCGCAGCGAACCACGGGCTGCGCTGGTTCAGGCCCTTGAAGTCTTCGATCTTGTCGGCTTCGAAGCCGGCGCGCGAGAGCAGGATGATGACGCCGAAGGTGCCCAGCGTGGTGATCACATAGGTGACCGCGTAGAACATCGAGGAGCTGTAGGCGTTGACGGCCGAGAACAGGTTGCCATCCACCACGCCCGACATCATGCCCAGCAGCATGAAGCCCATGTGCGAGATGGTCGAATAGGCCAGCATGCGCTTGATGTTGCTTTGCGCGATCGCAGTGACGTTGCCCAGGATGATCGACAGTACGGCCATGACCATCAGCATCTGCTGCCAGTCCACCGCCAGCGGCAGCATGCCTTCGACCAGCAGGCGGAAAGTAATCGCGAAAGTAGCCAGCTTCGGTGCAGCGCCCAGCAGCAGCGTCACCGGGGTCGGCGAACCTTGATAGACGTCCGGCACCCACATGTGGAACGGCACGGTACCCAGCTTGAAGGCCAGGCCGGCCACCAGGAACACGATGCCGAACACCAGCACGGTGCGGTCGACCGTACCCGAGACGATGGCGCGGAACACTTCATTCAATTCCAGCGAACCGCCGGTGGCGCCGTACAGCATCGACATGCCATACAGGAGGAAGCCCGACGCCAGTGCGCCCAGGATGAAATACTTCATGCCAGCTTCAGTCGAAGCGGCGTTGTCGCGGCGCAGGGCGACCAGCGCATACAGCGACAGCGACATCAGTTCCAGGCCCAGGTAGATGGACAGGAAGCTGTTGCCGGAAATCATGATCATCTGACCCAGCAGGGCAAACAGCGCCAGGGCGTAGTATTCGCCGCCCAGGTGGCCGCCGGTGATGCCGCGCTCGGTATTGTATTGGCGCGAGTAGACCAGGGTAACGCCGACGCCCAGGTAGGTGAACAGCTTCAGCAGGTTCGACAGCGGATCCGAGACGAACATGTTGTTGAAGGTGTAGACCGTCGCACCGCCGTTAAGGTCGCCGATGGTCAGCACCGCGCAAACCACCAGCACTGCCAGCGACAGCAAGTAGGTGACGATGCGCTTGGCTTCCGGCAGGAACATATCGATCAGCAGGATCACCGAAGTGGCGATCAGCAGAAATATTTCCGGATAGACAGGGATCAGATTAATGTTGTTCATTTAGTTACCGCTTGTGTTCGTCCGCTCGTTTCGTCGGCGTATCGGTCCGCTAGTTACGGTGCTGTCCTCGCCTGTCGCCGTTGGCTTCCTTCGAGGCTCCTGCTCACCGTGAAACGCAGCCGGACTGTCGCTTCGCTTGGCCGGCATGCTGCACCGGCTTGTCTGTTACTTACTCAACCGGCAGGGCCCGTACCAGCACCCCACCCTTCCAACCGTCAAGATCAGTTGATCTTGGATACCGCAACGTGCTGCAACAGGTCGGTCACCGAGGTCTGGATGCTGTCGGTGATGATCGCCGGATACAGGCCCATGACCATGGTGGCAATCGCCAGCAGGCCAAGGATGAGGAATTCGCGCGGATTGAGGTCGACCAGCGCTTCCACATGGTGGTTCGCGACAGCGCCGAAGATCACGCGCTTGGCCAGCCACAGCGAGTAGGCCGCGCCCAGGATCAGGGCGGTGGCGGCCAGCAGGCCAATCCAGAAGTTGAATTTGACGGCGCCCAGGATCACCATGAATTCGCCGACGAAGCCGGAGGTCGCCGGCAAGCCGCAGTTGGCCAGCGAGAACAGAATGAAGAAGAAGGCGAAACGCGGCATCTTGTTGACCACACCGCCGTACTGGGCGATTTCGCGGGTATGCATCTGGTCGTACAGCACGCCGATACACATGAACATCGCGCCGGAGACGAAGCCGTGCGAGATCATCTGTGCGATGCCGCCCTGCACTGCCAGGTCGTTGAACATGAAGAAGCCCAGGGTGACAAAGCCCATGTGCGCGATCGACGAGTACGCGACCAGTTTCTTCATGTCCTGCTGCACCAGTGCCACCAGGCCGATGTAGATCACGGCGACCAGCGACAGGAAGATCATGAAGCCAGACAGCGCATGGCTGGCATCAGGCAGGATCGGCAGCGAGAAGCGCAGGAAACCGTAGGCGCCCAGCTTCAGCATGATCGCGGCCAGCACGATGGAGCCGCCGGTCGGCGCCTGCACGTGGGCATCCGGCAGCCAGGTGTGCACCGGCCACATCGGCACCTTCACCGCAAAGGCGGCCAGGAAGGCGAAGAACAGGATCTTCTGCTCCAGCATCGACAGCGGCAGCTGGTGCCAGGTCGGGATATCGAAGCTGCCGCCCGAGACGAAGTACAGGTAGATCAGCGCGACCAGCATCAGCAGCGAGCCGAGCAGCGTGTAGAGGAACAGCTTGAAGGCCGCGTACACGCGGTTGTCGCCGCCCCACACGCCCACGATGATGAACATCGGGATCAGGGTCGCTTCGAAGAAGACGTAGAACAGCATCGCGTCCAGCGACGAGAACACGCCGATCATGATGCCCGAGAGGATCAGGAAGGCGCCCATGTACTGGCCGACGCGCTTCTCGATCACCTTCCAGCCGGCCAGCACCACGATCACCGTGATGAAGGCGGTCAGCGGCACGAACCACAGCGAGATGCCGTCCAGGCCCAGGAAGTAGGAGATGTTGAAGCGATCGATCCAGGGCGTCTTCTCGACGAACTGGTAACCGTGCGCGGCCACATCGAAATGCTGGATCAGGGGGAAAGTAATGACCAGGCCGACCAGCGAACCGAACAGCGCCAGCCAGCGGGCCAGGCCCGGATTGCTGTCGCGACCGACGGCCATTACGAGGATACCGAATGCGATCGGTACCCAGATCGCAAGGCTCAGGATGGGAAAAGTTGACTGCATCATGGTTGTTATTTACTTAACTCCGACAACTTATTTGGCGAATGGGAACGGCATGAACCACACCAGGAAACCCAGCACGCCGATGATCATCACGAACGCATAGTGATAGATGTAACCGGATTGCCAGAGGCGCGTAAATTTCGAGAACCAGCCGACCACCTTGGCGCTGCCATTGACGAACAGGCCATCAATGATGCCTCGGTCGCCCACTGTCGACAGGCCGCTGCCCAACAGGCGCGCCCCACCGGCAAACACGACGTCGTTGAACTTGTCCATGTAGTACTTGTTGTCCAGGATCGTGTAGACCAGGCTGAACTTTTCCTTGAACCAGGCCGGCACGCGCGGGTTGATCATGTAGCAGTAGTAGGCCACTGCCACACCGGCGATCGCCAGCCACAGCGGTGCGCTGGTGAAGGCATGGGTCACCATGGCGACCGGACCGTGGAACTCGTGCGCCAGTTCTTCCATGACCTTGTGGTTTTCGCCGAAGAAGATCACGCCCTTGAAGAAGTCGCCATACAGCATCGGCGCAATCGCGAAGAAACCGACGATGACCGAAGGGATAGCCAGCAGGATCAGCGGCAGGGTCACCACCAGCGGTGACTCGTGCGGCTTCTGGCCTGGGGCCAGGCCGTGGTGGTGCTCGTCGTGGCTATGGTCGTCATGGCCATGGGCATCGTGCGCCACGTGGGCAGCAGGCGCATGGTGATCGTCATGGCCGTGGTCATGCACCTTGCCGAAACGCTCCTTGCCATGGAACACCATGAAGTACATCCGGAACGAGTAGAAAGCGGTCACAAACACGCTGGCCAGCACGGCGAAGTAAGCGAAACCGGAGCCTGCCAGGTGCGACTCGGCGGCGGCTTCGATGATCGAATCCTTGGAGTAGAAACCGGAGAAGAACGGCGTACCGATCAGCGCCAGCGAACCCAGCAGCGAGGTGATCCAGGTAATGGGCATGTACTTGCGCAGGCCGCCCATGTTGCGCATGTCCTGGTCGTGGTGCATGCCGATGATGACCGAGCCCGCGCCGAGGAACAGCAGCGCCTTGAAGAAAGCGTGGGTCATCAGGTGGAATACCGCCACCGAGTAGGCCGATGCGCCCAGCGCGACGGTCATGTAGCCCAGCTGCGACAGCGTCGAATACGCAACCACGCGCTTGATGTCGTTCTGCATGGTGCCGAGGAAGCCCATGAACAGCGCAGTGATGGCGCCGACCACCAGGATCACCGACAGCGCGGTGTCGGACAGTTCGAACAACGGCGACATGCGGGTCACCATGAAGATGCCGGCGGTCACCATGGTCGCCGCGTGGATCAGTGCGGAGATCGGGGTCGGGCCTTCCATCGAGTCCGGCAGCCAGACGTGCAGCGGGAACTGTGCCGACTTACCCATGGCGCCGACGAACAGGCAGATACATGCCACGGTCAGCAGCATCCAGTCGGTACCCGGCAGGGTCAACTGGGCCAGCTCGGCGCGCTTGGCGAACACTTCGCTGTAGTCCATCGAACCTGCATAGGCCAGCAGCAGGCCGATACCCAGGATGAAGCCGAAGTCGCCGACGCGGTTGACCAGGAAGGCCTTCATGTTGGCCTTGATGGCGGTCGGACGGGTATACCAGAAACCGATCAGCAGGTAGGACACCAGGCCCACCGCTTCCCAGCCGAAGAACAGCTGCAGGAAGTTGTTGCTCATGACCAGCATGAGCATCGAGAAGGTGAACAGGGAGATGTAGGAGAAGAAGCGGTTGTAGCCGTCGTCATCCTTCATGTAGCCGATGGTGTAGATGTGGACCATCAGCGAGACGAAGGTCACCACGCACATCATCATGGCGGTCAGGCTGTCGACCAGGAAACCGACTTCCAGCTTCAGGCCGGCCACCGTCATCCAGGTGTACAGCGTACCGTTATAGGTCGCGCCGTCCAGCACTGCGAGCAGCGTCTGGAACGAGATGATGGTCGCGATCAGCACGCCCAGAATGGTCGCGGTATGCGATACCTTGCGGCCAACCACGTTGCCGAAGAATTTGGTACCCATGAAACCCGCGATCGCAGATCCCGCCAACGGCGCCAGGGGTACGGCAAGAAGAAGATGTGGGTTAAGTTGCCCCGCCATGATGAACCTTATCGCTTATTGGCTGCCCCGCTCTGTTGCCGCGGGGCCTCCCATCTTTAAATGAAATTTAAATCGAGTCTCGGACTGCGACCTACACCCGATCCGTCAGCCCTTGAGGCTGTCCAGATCTTCGACGTTGATGGTATCCAGGTTACGGAACAGCACCACCAGAATCGCCAGACCGATCGCGGACTCAGCCGCCGCCACGGTCAGGATGAAGAACACGAAAACCTGTCCGGCCGCATCACCGAGGTAATGCGAGAAAGCAATGAAGTTCATGTTGACCGCGAGCAGCATCAGTTCGATGGCCATCAGCAGCACGATGATGTTCTTGCGGTTCAGGAAAATACCGACGATCGAGGTCGCGAACAGGATCGCGCCGAGGATCAGGTAATGAGAGAGCGTAATTGCCATGTTGTCTTCTCGCCCTTCTTAAGATGGTTGTCCGGGAGTCGGGGTACCGTCGCCGGCGCCGGCTTCGGTGCCGTTGTTGCGGGTCGACTCCGACTTCATGCTGACTAGGCGCACGCGGTCCGAAGCCTTGACCTTGACGGCCTTGGCCGGGTCGAAGTACTTGGTGTCCTTGCGCTTGCGCAGGGTCAGTGCGACGGCGGCGACAATGGCCACCAGCAGGATCACGGCCGCGATTTCAAACGCGTAGACATATTCGGTATAGATCAGGATGCCCAGCGGCTTGGTCTGGCCGATGGTGTCGGATGCGGCCGGCACCTGCGCATCGGAGGTCCAGAAGCTGCGCAGCAGCACGGCGGCCATTTCCAGCACGATGATCACGCCAATGGTGGCTGCCAGCGGGAAATAGCCCCAGAAACCTTCTCGCATCTTGTCCAGGTTGATGTCCAGCATCATCACCACGAACAGGAACAGCACCATCACCGCCCCGACGTAGACCAGCACCAGCACGATGGCCAGGAATTCGGCCTTGAGCAGCATCCAGATGCCGGCTGCCGAGAAAAACGACAGCACCAGGAACAAGGCCGCATGCACCGGATTGCGGGCCGTGATGACGCGCACTGCAGCGATCACGAGGATCACCGAGAACACGTAGAACAAGACAGTTTTAAATTCCATAATCAACCAGAAGTTGGTTCAGTCAGCACGGAATCACGGCAGGGCCGGATTCCATCGCAATACATCTATTACCAATGCACGCATTCGGTTCTTGCTGCATCGGCGCCCGTTTCCGGAGGCCTTTGCCACCCTATCCCACCGTTCGGCCAATGCCGGCGGCGGGAATCCAAATCAGCGATACGCTGCGTCTGCGGTACGGGCGGCGGCGATTTCGTTTTCGTAACGGTCGCCCACTGCCAGCAGCATTTCCTTGGTGTAGTACAGGTCGCCCCGCTTTTCACCGTGGTATTCCAGGATGTGCGTCTCGACGATCGAATCGACCGGGCAGGACTCTTCGCAGAAACCGCAGAAGATGCACTTGGTCAGGTCGATATCGTAACGGGTCGTACGGCGCGAGCCGTCGGCACGCTGCTCCGATTCGATGGTGATGGCCATCGCCGGGCACACCGCTTCGCACAGCTTGCAGGCGATGCAGCGCTCTTCGCCGTTCGGATAACGGCGCAGCGCATGCAGGCCGCGAAAACGCGGCGACTGCGGCGTCTTTTCCTCAGGGAACTGCACCGTGATCTTGCGCTTGAACAGGTAGCGCCCAGTCAGGGCCAAGCCCTTGAACAGCTCCCGAAGCATCAGGCTGCCGAAAAAATCCTTAATCGCTTCCATTTTTAGCCTCAGCCTTCAATCTTATTTCCAGATATTCCACGGCGTCTGCATCCAGACGGCCACCACGACCAGCCAGACCAGCGTCAGCGGAATGAATACCTTCCAACCCAGGCGCATGATCTGGTCATAACGGTAGCGCGGGAACGAAGCGCGCACCCAGACGTACACCGACAGGAAGAAGAAAGTCTTTGCACCCAGCCAGATCCAGCCCGGGATGAAGTCCAGTGCGGCAATCGGAGACGACCAGCCGCCGAAGAACAGCAGGCTGCACAGGATCGAGATCAGGATCATGCTGGCGTATTCGGCCAGGAAGAACATCGCAAACGACATGCCCGAGTATTCGATCATGTGGCCGGCCACGATTTCGGATTCGCCTTCCACCACGTCGAACGGGTGGCGATTGGTTTCAGCGATGCCCGACACCAGGTAGATCACGAAGATCGGCAGCAGCGGCAGCCAGTTCCACGACAGGAAGTTCAGGCCCATGTCGGCGAAGTAGCCGCGAGTCTGGCCCAGCACGATCTCGGTCATGTTCAGGCTGCCCGACACCATCAGCACCACCACCAGGCAGAAGCCCATGCAGATTTCATAGGACACCATCTGCGCCGAGGCGCGCATGGCGCCCAGGAACGCGTACTTCGAGTTGGATGCCCAACCGGCGATGATGACACCGTAGACTTCCATCGAGGTAATCGCCATCAGGTACAGCAAGCCGGCATTGACATTGGCAAGCACGTGCTCAGGCGAAAACGGGACCACTGCCCAGGCGGCCAGCGCGGGCATGATGGTCATCACCGGCGCCAGGTAGAACAGTACCTTGTTGGCCTTGGCCGGCGTCGAGATTTCCTTGAAGATCAGCTTTACGGCATCGGCGATCGGCTGCAGCAGGCCTGCCGGGCCCACGCGATTCGGCCCCAGGCGCACGTGCATCCAGCCGATCAGCTTGCGCTCCCAGTAGGTCATGTAGGCCACGCAGATCAGCAGGGGCACCATCACTACCAGGATCTTGACCAGCGTCCACACAAAAGTGAACAGGTACGGCCCCAACAGGGCCGGACCGGCTGTATTGATTTGGGCGATCAGGTGATCCATTACGCTTTCTCCACGACGATTGCGCCAAACATGCCGCCCAGTGCAGAGGTCGAAGCGTGCGCCGCGGCGACGCGAACCACGTTTTCCGGCAGTTTTTTATCGATGGCCGCGGTCAGCGCGGCGCTGCCTTGGCCTTGTTTTACATTGACACGATCACCGACGGCAATGCCCAGCTTGGCGGCCAGCGCGGCAGAGAGCCATGCCTTGGGCGCTTGGCCGTCGGCAGTCTCCAGCAGCGGTTGCGAACGGCGGGCGATCGCATCGGCGAAGTAGATAGGCACATCGGCCACGCGTTCCAGCGAACCGGCAACGGCTGCAGCTGCTTGCAATTGCAGCGAAGCGATGTTGTTCAGGCGTGCCGACAAGTCGGTTTCCTTGCCCAGCAGTTCGTCGCGGATGGATTCGGCGGTGTCGTACTCGAAGTTTTCCAGTTCCAGCAGGTTACCCAGCACGCGCAGGACCTTCCAGCCCGGACGCGCATCGCCGGCCGGCTTGACGGTGCCGTTGAAGCTTTGCGCACGGCCTTCGGCGTTGACGAAGGTGCCGGCGGTTTCGGTGAACGGTGCGATCGGCAGCAGCACGTCGGCGTAATCGGCGCCATGCTTGTAAGCCGACATCGCCACGACCATTTCAGCCTGGTTCAGTGCGGCGCGCGCGGCTTGCGGATCGTAGCTGTCCAGTTCCGGTTCGGCGTTGAGCAGCAGGTAAGCCTTGCGCGGCTGTGCGAATGCGGACAGCGCGTTGGCGCCCTTGCCTGCGGCCGGTACGGCGTTGGCCAGGTAGCCGCCGACGGCGTTGCCGCCTTCGGTCAGGTAACCCAGCTTGGCGCCGGTCTGTTCGGCAATCCATTGCGCCGCTGCATGCAATTGCGATGCTTGCGGATGCTGGACGGCGGCGTTGCCCAGGAACACGCCCTTGGACTCGCCCGACAGCAGGCTGGCGGCGGTTGCCTTGGCTGCGTCCGATGCGGTCACGCCGGCAAAAGCGGCGGGAGCAGCGATGCCCTTGGCTTCAGCCACGGCGACGGCGACTTCACCCAGTGAAGCCAGCCATGCGGATGGCGCTGCCACGATCTTGTTGGCGATTGGCATCAGCAGGTCGTCATCGGTAGCGTGCAGCACGCTGATCTTGGCGCCGCTCTTGGCCGACTGGCGCAGGCGGGCAGACAGCAGCGGATGATCCTTGCGCAGGAAGGAGCCGATCACGAACACGCGGTTCAGCTCGGAGAATTCGACGATGGACATGCCCAGCCACGGCTTGATCTGGCCGTCCAGCGCGAAGTCGGATTGGCGCAGGCGGAAGTCGACGTTGTCGGAACCGATGCCGCGCACCAGCTTTTGCAGCAGGCTCAGCTCTTCCAGCGTGGAGTACGGCGTACCCAGTGCGGCGATGCTGTCAGCGCCATGTTCGTTGCGGATGTTGCGCAAGCCATGCGCGACATATTCCAGCGCGGTCTGCCAATCCACTTCCTGCCACTTGCCGTCTTGCTTCAGCATCGGCTTGGTCAGGCGCTCTTCGCTGTCCAGCGCTTCATAGGCGAAGCGATCCTTGTCGGAAATCCAGCACTCGTTGACTTCTTCGTTCTCGAGCGGCAGCACGCGCATGACCTTGCCGCCCTTGACCTGGACGATCAGGTTGGCGCCGACGCTGTCGTGCGGGCTCACCGACTTGCGGCGCGACAGTTCCCAGGTACGGGCGCTATAGCGGAACGGCTTGGAGGTCAGCGCGCCGACCGGGCACAGGTCGATCATGTTGCCCGACAGTTCGGAGTCGACGGTCTTGCCGACGAAGGTGGTGATCTCGGAATGCTCGCCGCGGCCCAGCATGCCCAGTTCCATCACGCCGGCCACTTCCTGGCCAAAGCGCACGCAACGGGTGCAGTGGATGCAACGGTTCATTTCCTTCATGGAAATCAGCGGGCCGACGCTCTTCGGTTCCACCACGCGCTTTTCTTCTTCGTAGCGCGAGGTCGAGCCGCCGTAGCCGACCGCCAGATCCTGCAGCTGGCACTCGCCGCCCTGATCGCAGATCGGGCAATCCAGCGGGTGATTGATCAGCAGGAATTCCATCACGCCCTTCTGGGCCTTGACCGCCTTTTCGCTGGCGCTGCGCACGATCATGCCGGCGGTGACCGGAGTGGCGCAGGCAGGCAGCGGCTTCGGGGCCTTCTCGACCTCGACCAGGCACATGCGGCAGTTGGCCGCGATGGACAGTTTCTTGTGATAGCAAAAGTGAGGAATGTAAGTGCCAAGCTTGTTGGCAGCATCCATGACCATGCTGCCTTCTTGCACTTCAACTTTTTTGCCGTCTATTTCGATTTCAACCATGGCTGTTTGCCCAAGCTAAATATTCTTTGCTAATGACACCCGGCGGCCTGTTCGGCTACCGGGCATCCCCTGCCCGTCAGATGTATGCCGGAACCAGGCAGTGTTTGTGCTCGATGTGGTATTCGAACTCTTCGCGGAAATTCTTGATGAATGCGCGCACCGGCATCGCCGCCGCGTCACCCAGCGCGCAGATGGTGCGGCCCTGGATGTTGTCGGCCACCGAATTGAGCACGTCCAGATCTTCCAGCTTGCCGTGGCCCTTCTCGATACGCTCCACCATGCGGTACATCCAGCCGGTGCCTTCACGGCACGGGGTACACTGGCCGCACGACTCTTCAAAGTAGAAGTACGACAGGCGCAGCAGCGACTTGACCATGCAACGCGTCTCATCCATCACGATGACCGCGCCCGAGCCCAGCATCGAGCCGGCCTTGGCGATGGCATCGTAGTCCATCGTGGTTTCCATCATCACGTCGCCGCGGATCACCGGGGCGGACGAACCGCCGGGGATGACCGCCTTGATCTTCTTGCCGCCGCGCATGCCGCCCGCCAGTTCCAGCAAGGTGGAGAACGGTGTGCCCAGCGGGATCTCGTAGTTGCCCGGACGCTCGACGTCACCCGAGATCGAAAAGATCTTGGTGCCGCCGTTGTTCGGCTTGCCCATCTCGGCATAAGCCTGCGCGCCCACCTTGAAAATGAAGGGGACGGCTGCAAACGTCTCAGTGTTGTTGATAGTAGTCGGCTTGCCGTACAGGCCGAAGCTGGCCGGGAACGGCGGCTTGAAGCGCGGCTGGCCCTTCTTGCCTTCCAGCGACTCCAGCAGCGCGGTTTCTTCGCCGCAGATGTAGGCGCCGTAACCGTGGTGCCCATGCAGCTGGAAGCTGAAATTGGTGCCCAGGATGTTATCGCCCAGGAAACCGGCGGCACGCGCCTCTTCCAGCGCTTCTTCGAAGATCAGGTACGCATCGAAGATTTCGCCGTGGATGTAGTTGTAGCCGACCGTGATGCCCATCGCATAGCCGCCGATGATCATGCCTTCGATCAGCGCGTGCGGGTTGTAACGGATGATGTCGCGGTCCTTGAAGGTGCCCGGTTCGCCTTCGTCTGTGTTGCAGACGAGGTATTTCTGGCCCGGGAACTGGCGCGGCATGAAGCTCCACTTCAGGCCGGTCGGGAAACCCGCACCGCCGCGGCCGCGCAGGCCGGAAGCCTTGAGCTCGGCGATGACCTGCTCGGGAGGCATGTTCTCGCTGATGATGCGCTTGAGCGACTCGTAGCCGCCGCGCTTGACGTAGTCTTCGAGGTGCCAGTTCTTGCCGTCCAGGTCGGCCAGGATCAGCGGTTTGATGTGGCGGTCGTGCAGGCAAGTCATTTCTTCAGTTCCTCCAGCAGCGCGTCGATCTTTTCATCCGACATCCAGCTGCACATGCGGTGGTTGTTGACCAGCATGACAGGCGCGTCGCCACAGGCGCCCATGCACTCGCCTTCCATCACGGTGAACTGGCCATCCGCGGTAGTTTCCTTGTAACCCACGCCCAGCTTGTGCTTGAGGTGGTGCGCAGCGCGCTCGCCCCCCGACAGCAGGCACGGCAGGTTGGTGCACACGGTGATCTTGTGCTTGCCCACCGGGCTGGTGTTGAACATGTTGTAGAAGGTGGCGACTTCCTGCACCGCGACCGCAGGCATGCCGATGTAATCGGCAACTTCCTGCTGCAGCTCGGCGGGCAGCCAGCCGTGTTCAACCTGGGCGATGCGCAGCGCGGACATGACCGCAGACTGACGCTGGTCCGCCGGATACTTCGCGAGTTCGCGATCGATTTTCTTAAGAGCTTCTTGACTTAACAGCATAGCGTTGGCCATCCATGCGCATTACTTTGCGCGGTTTTATTGGATATTCCCCAAACCGGACGGGCTCTTTATGGAAGCCCGCCTTGTATTCGACATCAGCGGTCGATTTCACCAAACACGATGTCCTGCGTACCGATGATCGTGACCGCATCGGCAATCATGTGGCCCTTGGCCATTTCGTTCAGGGCTTGCAGGTGGGCAAAGCCCGGTGCACGAATCTTCAGGCGGTAAGGCTTGTTGGCGCCGTCCGACACCAGGTAGATGCCGAATTCGCCCTTCGGATGCTCGACAGCGGCATAGGCCTCGCCCGGCGGCACGCGGAAGCCTTCGGTAAACAGCTTGAAGTGGTGGATCAGGTCTTCCATGTTGGACTTCATTTCAGTCCGCTTCGGAGGAGCAACCTTATGGTTGTCGGTAATCACCGGGCCCGGGTTGTTGCGCAGCCACTCCACGCACTGCTTGATGATGCGGTTCGATTGGCGCATTTCAGCCACGCGCACCAGATAGCGGTCATAGCAGTCGCCGTTCTTGCCGACCGGGATATCGAAGTCCAGCAGGTCGTACACTTCGTACGGCTGCTTCTTGCGCAAATCCCATTCGATGCCCGAGCCGCGCAGCATCGGACCGGAGAAGCCCATTTGCAAGGCACGTTCCGGCGACACCACGCCGACGCCGACCAGACGCTGCTTCCAGATACGGTTATCGGTCAGCAGGGTTTCGTATTCATCGACATAAGTCGGGAAACGGTTGGTGAAGTCTTCGATGAAGTCCAGCATCGAGCCCTGGCGATTTTCGTTCAGGGCGCGGATGGCCTTGTCGTTGCGGACGATCGAGGCCTTGTATTGCGGCATGGTGTCCGGCAGGTCACGATAGACGCCGCCCGGACGGTAATAAGCTGCGTGCATACGCGCGCCGGAGACGGCTTCGTAGCAATCCATCAGGTCTTCGCGTTCGCGGAAGGCATACAGCAGCACGCCCATCGCACCTACGTCCAGTGCGTGCGCACCGATCCACATCAGGTGGTTCAGCAGGCGGGTAATCTCATCGAACATCACGCGGATGTACTGGGCGCGCATCGGCACTTCCAGGCCCAGCAGGCGCTCGATGGCCATCACATAGCCGTGCTCGTTGCACATCATCGACACGTAGTCCAGGCGATCCATGTACGGCACGGACTGCAGGTAGGTCTTCTGCTCGGCCAGCTTTTCGGTCGCGCGGTGCAGCAGGCCGATGTGCGGGTCGGCACGCTGGATGACTTCGCCGTCCAGCTCCAGCACCAGGCGCAGCACGCCGTGCGCTGCCGGGTGCTGCGGACCGAAGTTCAGCGTGTAGTTTTTAATCTCAGCCATTATTTGATCCCGTAGTTTTCTTCACGAATGATGCGCGGCGTGATTTCGCGCGGTTCAATCGTTACGGGTTGATAGATGACGCGCCTTTGTTCGGCGTCGTAGCGCATTTCGACATAGCCCGACACCGGGAAGTCCTTGCGGAACGGGTGGCCGATGAAGCCATAGTCGGTCAGGATGCGGCGCAGGTCGTCATGCCCTTCGAACAGGATGCCGTAGAAGTCGAACGCTTCGCGCTCATACCAGCCGGCCGAATTCCAGATGCTGGAAACCGAGGCCACGATGGGTAGGTCGTCATCCGGTGCGAACACGCGCACGCGCACGCGCCAGTTATGCGAAATCGACATCAGGTGCGATACCGCGGCAAAGCGCGCACCATCCCAGGCGCCGTCGCCGTACGTCGAGTAGTCGACGCCGCACAGGTCGAGCAGCTGTTCGAAACGGGTATCGGCGTGATCGCGCAGGACGCGCATGGCCGAAAGATAGTCGGAAGCCTTGACCACCACGGTGACTTCACCGAGCGCCACCGTCAGGTTCTGAAGATACCCTCCAAGCGCGTTGCGCAGGGCTGCTTCGAGAGTTTCCAATTTTGTTGTCATACAGCCCTCTTAGCGCGCGATGGTATTGGTGCGCTTGATCTTGTTTTGCAGCTGGATCACGCCATACAGCAGCGCTTCAGCAGTCGGCGGACAGCCCGGCACATAAACGTCGACCGGAACGATGCGGTCGCAGCCGCGCACCACCGAATAGGAATAGTGATAGTAGCCGCCGCCGTTGGCGCACGAACCCATCGAAATCACCCAGCGAGGCTCTGGCATCTGGTCATAGACCTTGCGCAGCGCCGGCGCCATCTTGTTGCACAGCGTGCCGGCCACGATCATCAGGTCGGACTGGCGCGGCGACGGACGGAACACCGCACCGAAACGGTCGAGATCGTAACGCGAAGCGCCGACGTGCATCATTTCAACTGCGCAGCAGGCCAGACCGAAGGTCATGGGCCACAGGGATCCGGTACGGGTCCAGTTGATTACCTTATCCAGCGAGGTGGTAACAAACCCCTCATTCAATACGCCTTCAATAGACATGGTTTACTCCCAATCCAGGGCACCCTTTTTCCAGATGTACCAAAACCCGACAACAAATTCAGCGATGAACACCATCATCGTGATGAAACCAGACCAGCCCAGCTCGCGCACGGACACGCCCCACGGGAAGAAAAACGCAGTTTCCAGATCGAACAGGATGAAGAGGATGGCGATCAGGTAATAGCGCACGTCGAACTTCATGCGCGCGTCTTCAAACGCTTCGAAACCGCATTCGTATGGAGATGTTTTTTGCACGTCAGGCTTGTGAGGACCAAGCAGACGCCCCAAGAGCTGGGGAGCGACACCGACGCCGATGCCAACGAGGATAAACAGAAGGACTGGGAAGTAATTTTCGAGGTTCACGATTGGCCGTTTACGTTGGTTTTAATCGATGGGAATGATTCTCAATATCAATCAGAAACTTCCTCGACAAAAAGCCAGCTCAGGCACGTGGACCTTTGCTGGCTTTTGATTCATTTCTATGGTGCCGACGACGAGACTCGAACTCGTACAGCTTTCGCCACTACCCCCTCAAGATAGCGTGTCTACCAATTTCACCACGTCGGCCTGAGACTGCTATTGTACCTGCATTTGTTACTCTTGTTCAATGCACAATCAGCCGAAAACAGCGATTCTTCTATGCTTATTCGCGCATTGTTTCAGAATCCGCAAAAGCTTATTTCGGAATCTGATTCGATTGGTCAGCCGGCTTGGCTGCATCCGCCGGAGCTGCGGGTGCAGCAGGAGCAGCTTGCGATGCCGCAGGCACAGTCGCCGGGATCGGCAGGTTGTCCATCACGCCGCCGCTTTGCGACACATGATGGTTGCCGATGAAGGCCAGGCCCAGCGTCGCAACGAAGAAGATCGCCGCAGCCACTGCGGTCGACTTCGACAGGAAGTTCGACGAACCGGTCGCACCGAACAGGCTGCCGGACGCGCCGGAACCGAACGCCGCTCCCATGTCCGCGCCCTTGCCATGCTGCAGCAGCACAAGACCGATAATCGCCAGCGCCGCCAGCACCTGAACTACAACCACAACCAAAGACAAAGTATTCATTTCAACGTATCCACTCTAACTCTTGATATTTTGCCCGCAGCCGGAAGTATCTCGCCCCCCGGCTGACAAACCCTTTACAGCTCAGGCCGCAGCCTGAATGATTGCCAAAAAATCCACCGCCTTCAACGCCGCGCCGCCGATCAGGCCGCCATCGATATCGGCCATCGCCAGCAATTGCACCGCATTGTCCGGCTTCATGCTGCCGCCGTACAGGATGCGGACCTTGGCCGCAGCCTCGGCACTCTTGACCACCAGACGCGCACGCAGCATGGCGTGCACATCCTGCACCATTTCCGGCGTTGCGGTCTTGCCGGTGCCGATGGCCCACACCGGCTCGTAAGCCACGACGATGCGCGCGACATCTGCGGCATCCAATGCTTCCAGCACCACATCCAGCTGGCCGCCCACGACTTCATTGGTCTTGCCCGCCTCTCGCTGCGCCAGCGTTTCGCCGACACACACTACCGGCACCAGGCCCGCCTTGAGCGCAGCAACCGTCTTGGCCGCCACGGCGGCATCAGACTCGCCATGATAGGCACGGCGCTCGGAGTGGCCGATGATCACGTATTGGCAGCCGAACTCGTTGAGCATGGCCGCCGACACCTCGCCGGTATAGGCGCCCGAAGCATGCGCGGACATATCCTGCGCGCCCAGGGCAACCGCCGAACCGGCAACCGCCGCCTGCACTTGCGCCAGATACGGTGCAGGAACGCAAACGGCCACGTCGCATGCCTGCGCGGACAGGCCTTCCTTGATGCCGGCAACCAGGGCCGCGTTGGCAGCCAGGCTGCCGTTCATTTTCCAGTTACCCGCTACAAGTTTGCGCCGCATAGTGTTCTGACGAGATTGGTATTCAATTTGGATAACCTCGTATTGTAGCCGGTTGGCGTAAAGACGGTCAAACCTCGTCTCCCCACGCTACAGCACATCGGCACGGATTACAGCTGCAGCATGATCTTGCCGATGTGCGCACTGCTTTCCATCATGGCGTGCGCCTGCGCCGCCTGTTCCAGCGGGAAGGTATGGTGAATGACCGGTTTGATCTGGCCTGCTTCGATCAGCGGCCAGACGCGCTCGCGCAGACTGGCGGCAATCGCCGCCTTGAAGCTCACCGGGCGCGGGCGCAGCGTCGACCCCGTGATGGTCAGGCGGCGGCGCATCACCTGCCCCATGTCCAGTTGCCCCTTGCTGCCGCCCAACTGGGCGATGAAGACCAGGCGGCCATCGTCGGCCAGCGTCTTGATTTCGCGCGGCAGGTAGTCGCCGCCGACCATGTCCAGGATCACGTTAGCGCCTTTGCCGCCGGTCGCTTCCTTGACCACCGCTTCGAAATCCTCGGTCTTGTAATTGATCGCGCGCTCAGCCCCCAGCGCCTCGCAGGCGCTGCATTTCTCGACACTGCCGGCAGTAGCAAACACGCGATGCCCGAGCGCCTTCGCGATCTGGATCGCAGTCACACCGATACCGGAAGAGCCGCCCTGCACCAGCAAGGTTTCGCCGGCGGCCAATGCGCCGCGGTCGAACACATTGCTCCAGACGGTGAAATAGTTTTCCGGCAAGGCCGCCGCCTCCAGCGCACTCAATCCTTTGGGTACCGGCAGGCACTGCGTCAAGGGTGCGGCGCAATACTCGGCATAACCGCCGCCCTGCACCAGGGCGCACACCAGGTCGCCCTTCCTGAAACCGCTGCCGGCCAGGTCGCCATCGACGATCTCACCTGCCACCTCCAGTCCCGGCAAGTCCGAAGCACCCGGCGGCACCGGATAATTCCCCGTGCGCTGGAACACATCGGGACGGTTGACCCCGGCCGCATGCACCTTGATCAGCACTTCGCCCTGCTTGAGTTCCGGCACCGGGCGCTCGCACAGTTGCAGTACCTCGGGGCCGCCATATTCCTTGATTTCTATCGCCCGCATCTTCTATCCTTTTCTGCCGTGATCCGCTTACAGCGAAGCGGCGGCACGCGCCGCCGTGTCGTACAGACCGGAGGCATTGCGCAACAATTGTGCCGCCTCGCCGATCTCCTGGTTGGGAATACCGCTCTCGGCCTGCACTTCGATCAGGCAGTGCTCGCGCACCTCGCGATATTTCATGCACAGCTCCTGCCCCGCCGGCGTTGCCGAAAACAGCAGTTCCTTGCCTGCTTTCTCGCTCTTGACGTAACCGGCCTTCACCAGCTTCTTCAATGCATAGGTGACCACATGGGTGTCTTCAACGTTCAGTACAAAACAGATATCGGCCAGCTTCTTCTTGCGCTCACGGTGATTGACGTGATGCAGCAGCGACACCTCGATGGCGGTCATGTCCTTGGCGCCGGCCGCGGCCATGCAGCGCACCATCCAGCGATTGAAGGCATTGCCGGCCATGATCAGCGCATACTCAAGCTCGGACAGCTCGGCGCTGCGCTCGGAAACCAGGTGCTGGGAAGAAACGATCTTGGTCGCCTGTTGCGGCAATGAAACTTGGTCGGCAGCAAGCTGATCGGGGATAAAGGTCTCGTTATTCATAGAGGCTGTTCTATCAAGGCATCGAAATAACACACTATATCGCAAGGACAAATAAATAATTTATCGATATATTGTTCATATTTTGATCAAACTGTAATATCCCAAGGAAATACGGGACAAGATGCAAATCTTCGCACCTCTCGAAACGAACAGCCAAGCACATGCAAGAACCGCAGATTCATCCACTGGGCGATAGCGCGCTGCTATGCAGCCTTCCCGCGCCGGCGACGCTGCCACAGCAGCAACGCATCTGGGCACTGGCCGAACTGGCCGCCGCCTGGGATGAGGTAAGCGAAGTCGTCCCCGGCATGAACAACCTGATGCTGATACTCAAGCATCCCGCGGTCGAGCGCGATACCCTTGCCCGGCGCATCATCCGGCTCTGGCCCAAACTCGGCGCCACCAAGGCCCAAGGCCGCACTGTCGAGATCCCGGTGGTCTATGGCGGCGCCGACGGCCCCGACCTGCAATCGGTGGCAGACCACACCGGCCTGTCTGTGGATGAAGTCATCAAGCGCCACAGCGGCGGCGACTACGTGGTCTACTTCATCGGCTTCATGCCGGGCTTCGCCTACATGGGCGGGCTGGCGCCGGAGCTGGCCACGCCGCGCCACACCGAGCCCCGCCTGTCCATCCCGGCCGGATCGGTCGGCATCGGCGGCGAGCAGACCGGCATCTACCCGATGGCCTCGCCCGGCGGCTGGCAGTTGCTGGGCCGCACTTCCGCCCCCCTGTTCGATCCCGCGCAAAATCCGCCGACGCTGCTGCGTCCCGGCGACCATGTGCGCTTTACCGTGGAGCGCGTGGAACAATGATAGAAGTCATCCAACCCGGCCTGCTGGCGTCGGTGCAGGATCTCGGCCGCCACGGCCACTGCCGGCTCGGCATCAATCCGGGCGGCGCGCTCAACACGCTGGCGCTGTCGATGGCCAACCTGCTGGTCGGCAACCCCGTCGACGCGGCCGGCATCGAAATCACCATGGGCGCCTGCGAAATCCGCTTCACCGCCGACACCCGCATTGCCTTGGGCGGCGACGACATCGGCGCCACGCTGGACGGCAAGCCCATTGCAGCCTGCTGGAGTATCCCGGTGCGCGCCGGCAGCACGCTCAAACTTGTGCCTGCGCTTCCCGACTCCCCCAGCCAGCTTCCGCGCCACAGCATGCGCACCTATCTGGCCGTGGCCGGCGGCATCGACGTGCCGGTCATGCTGGGTTCACGCAGCACCGATCTCAAGGCCGGTTTCGGCGGGCACCGGGGACGCGCCCTGCGCAAAGGCGACAGGCTCGCCATCGGCGACGCCCGGCAAGCCCGGGCCACCGTCGTCGGCCCCGCCTTCGGCGTGCGCTCGCCGCACTGGCGCGGGGTCGCCTTGTATGACGATGACAGCAGCCGGCACGTAACGCTGCGTGTCTTGCCCGGCCCCGAATTCCAGCAATTCACCAATGCCTCCAAGGATGCGCTATGGCGCCATGCATGGCGCATCACGCCCAACAGCAACCGCATGGGCTACCGCCTTGAAGGCACAGAACTCAAGCGCAAGCATGGCCGCGACATGCTGTCGCACGGTGTGGTGCCCGGTGTGATCCAGGTACCGCCTTCGGGCCAGCCGATCATCCTGATGGGCGATGCACAAACCACCGGCGGCTATCCGAAAATCGGCGTGGTGATCGGCGCCGATTTGTGGAAGCTGGCGCAAGCGCCGCTCAATGCGACCCTGCGCCTGGAGCTCTGCGACATGCAAGGCGCACTGGCAGCCCGCGAAGAACAGCAACGCTATCTGGACTCCATCCGCGACGCCGTCGCCGCACTGGATTGGTCGCGCGCGATGCTTTACCGAAAATAAGGACACGCCATGCATATCGACCTCAATGCCGACCTTGGTGAAGGCTGCGACACCGACGAGCAATTGCTGACTCTGGTCAGCTCCGCCAACATCGCCTGCGGCTGGCATGCCGGCGATGCCGCAACCATGCTGCGCAGCGTGCGCTGGGCGATGCAGAACCATGTTGCCATCGGCGCCCATCCCAGCTTCCCCGACCGCGAAAATTTCGGCCGCAGCACCATGCACCTGCCGCCCGAGGACATCTTCAGCGGCATGCTGTACCAGCTCGGCGCGCTGGATGCCATCGTGCGCGCCGAAGGCGGCCGCATGACGCATGTCAAACCGCATGGCGCCCTGTACAACCAGGCCGCCAAAGATGCAGTGCTGGCCAACGCCATCTGCGCCGCCATCCGCACCTTCAACCCTGAACTCAGCCTGTATGGCCTGGCGGGCAGCGAGCTCATCGCCGCCGCCCGCCACGCCGACCTTGCCGCGGTGGAAGAAGTCTTCGCCGACCGCGCCTATGAGCCCGACGGCAGCCTGGTCAGCCGCAGCAAACCCGGCGCCATGATCGATAACGATGAAGCGGCGATCGCGCAGACGCTGTCGCTGGTCAAGGACAAGCAAGTCAAGGCCATTGACGGCAGCATCGTGAACGTCAATGCACAGACCGTATGCCTGCACGGAGATGGGCCGCATGCGCTGGACTTTGCGCGCCAGATCCGTGCACGCCTGCACAGCGAACGCATCGCGGTGCGAGCGGCCGCATAGCCAACCCGGTTCCATTTTTGTTGTTCCGCTTCCAGCAATCGAAAACAGAAGTTTCGCAGTACCAGCAGTTAAGAATAAGACCTTGAAGATGTCACGGGCCGTGTCGTTCATACATGGTTTTTCATCCTTGCGTGAACGGCATCTGGCACACGGCATTGGCACAGGCCTTGCAATCGCCATCATGACTTTCATCTTTCAATGCAAGGGAGATTTCCATGGATAGCACGACTCTGCTGCCGCTGATCGGGATACCGATTGTCGTGGCCGGCTTTGCCTTACGCTTCAACCCGCTGCTGGTGGTCACCGTGGCCGGCCTGTCCACCGGACTTGCCGTCGGCATGGACTTCGGCATGCTGCTGGAAACCTTCGGCGAGAAGTTCGTCAACAGCCGTTCGCTGGCGACTTTCCTGCTGATCCTGCCGATCATCGGCCTGCTTGAGCATTACGGCCTGAAGGAACGCGCGCAAGCATGGATTTCCAGCATCGCCAGCGCCACTTCGGCACGCATCCTGATGCTGTACTTCGTGGTGCGCGAAGGTACCGCCGCGCTGGGCCTGATCTACCTCGGCGGCCAGGCGCAGACCGTACGCCCGCTGCTGGCGCCGATGGCCGAAGGCGCCGCCGTCAACGCCTACGGCAAGGACCTGCCGCAGCACATCCGCGACAAGATCAAGGCCCATGCCGCGGCCTGCGACAATATCGCCGTGTTCTTCGGCGAAGACATCTTCATCGCCTTCGGCGCCGTGCTGCTGATGGATGCCTTCCTGAAGGAAAACGGCATCACCAACATCGAACCGCTGCATCTCGGCCTGTGGGCGATCCCCACCGCGCTATCGGCGCTGGTGATCCACATGTTCCGCCTGACCCGCCTCGATGCCTCCATCCGCCGCGATGTCGACACATGGAAAGCCGCCCAATCCAACACCTCAGAGGTGCCGGCATGACGACGCTGATTTCCATCAACCGCATCTACTACCTGATCGGCGTCATCGTCATGCTTCTGGTCGGCATGACCCTGCGCGACAAAGGCAACCCCAAACGCTATACCACCGCGCTGTTCTGGTTCCTGTTCGGCGCCGTGTTCCTGTTCGGCGACCTGCTGGTCGATGGCCTGGGCAAGCCGATGGCCTACCGCATCATCGGCGCCGCCGTGATCATCATTTCGCTGATCGCCGGCACCGGCTTGTTGTCCATGGGTTCCTACGCCACCACCACGTATGAAGAACGCGTGGCCTCCGCCAAGCGCCTGGGCAACTGGCTGTTCTTCCCGGCAGTACTGATCCCGGTGATTACGGTGGCCTGTACCGTGCTGCTCAAGGGCGTCTCGGTCGGCGACGTGTTCCTGCTCGACCAGAAACAACTGACGCTGGCGGCGCTATGCGTGGCCTGTATCTGCGCCTTGATCGCCGGTTGGGCATTGACCGGCGGCACGCCGCTGCAAGCGGTGCGCCAGTCGCGCCGGCTGGTGGACTCGATCGGCTGGGCCGCGATCCTGCCGCTGATGCTGGCCATGCTGGGCGGCGTGTTCGTCGCCGCCAAGACCGGCAACTCGGTGCAGCAAGTGGTGAGCCTGTTCGTCAACCCGGACAACCGCTTCCTGGTGGTGGTGATCTACTGCGTCGGCATGGCGCTGTTCACCATGGTAATGGGTAACGCCTTCGCCGCCTTCCCGGTCATGAGCGCGGGCATTGCCCTGCCCTTCCTGATCGTGGGACACCACGCAGACCCGGCGCCGCTGGTGGCCATCGGCATGTATTCGGGCTACTGCGGTACGCTGATGACGCCAATGGCAGCCAACTACAATATCGTGCCGGCCGCATTGCTTGAACTGAAGAACAAGTACCAGGTGATCAAGGTGCAGATCCCGACCGCCCTCACCTTACTGGCCGTCAATGTGCTGCTGATGTACTTCCTCGCTTTCCGCTGAGACCGGAAGTCCTGACAGCGGCACCTGCCGTGGCCGCCCTGGCGGTCACGGACGTTTCAAGGAGTCCCCATGCAACTGAACATCCAGCAAGCCGAATCCTTCGCGCGCATGCCGCTGGCCTACCTGCGCCATGAGTACCCCAACCACATCATGCACCTGCTCAACGACGAGCAGGATGTGCTCTCGCCACGCGCGCTGCATCCGGTGTTCTATGGCTGCTACGACTGGCACTCGGCAGTGCATGGCTACTGGCTGCTGCTGCGCTGCATTCGCCGCTATCCCGAGCTGCCGGCGCTGGCCGACATCGGCGCCATCTTCGACGAGCATTTCACACCGGAACTGATGGAGCGCGAAACCGATTACTTCCGCGCCCCCAATCGCACGTCATTCGAGCGCCCCTACGGCTTCGGCTGGATCCTGGCGCTGGATCAGGAACTGGCGCAATCGCAGCATCCGAACGTGCCGCAATGGCATGCATCGATGAAGCCGCTGACCACCGAGATCCGCAGCCGTCTGCTGGGCTACCTGTCCCGGCTGAGCTACCCGATCCGGGTCGGCACGCACTACAACACGGCGTTCGCCTTGACGCTGTCGCTGGACTACGCGCGCCACACACAGGATGGCGAACTGGAAACGGCCATCGTCGCGGCATCGCTCCGCTACTACGGCAACGATACCGACTATCCCGCGCACTACGAACCGGGCGGCGACGAATACATCTCGGGCGGGCTGGCAGAAGCGCTGCTGATGACCAAGGTCCTGCCGGCCGGCAGCTTCCAGTCCTGGTTCGACAACTACCTGCCGCGCATCGCCGAGGTCACGCAGATCATGCAGCCGGCCACGGTGAGCGACCGCACCGATCCCAAGATCGCCCACCTGGACGGATTGAACCTGTCGCGCGCATGGTGCATGAAGCACATCCTGCGTCACCTGCACGCCGACCATCCGGCGCGCGCGGCCATCGGCGCCGCGATAGATCGCCACATCGCGGCGTCGATCGATCACGTGGTCGGCAGCCACTACAGCGGCGGCCATTGGCTGGCGAGCTTCGCCTTGCTGGCGCTGGAAGGCTAAGCCGGTAAGCGGGACGACCGCCGCAATGAAAAAGGCCCTCGTGCATTCAAGCGCACGAGGGCCTTGTCGTTGACAGCCGCCGTTACTCAACCGATGGCTTGTGCGGCGTCTCCTGTTTCCCATGCATGGTGCTGGAAATGACCCGCGCGCTGCGCTTGAAGGTCAGATAAGCCCAGGCCCAGTCGCTCATCACCATCACGCGGTTGCGGAAGCCGATCAGGAAGTACACGTGCACGAACAGCCAGAATAGCCATGCAGGGAAACCCGAGAACTTGAACTTGCCCACCATCGCGATCGCGGCCTTGCGGCCGATCGTGGCCAGCGAGCCATAGTCCTGGTATTTGAACGCTTGCAGCGGCCGGTTGGCGATGCGGTTCTGGATGTTGCGCGCGGCCACCCGCCCCATCTGCTTGGCCGCCGGCGACACGCCCGGCACAGGCTTGCCATCCGACTGGGCGGCGGCCAGGTCACCGATCACGTAGACATCATCGCGCCCGGCGATGTTCAGCTCAGGCGATACCGGCACGCGGCCGGCGCGGTCCAGCTCCACGCCCAGCGACTTGCCCAGCGGCGAGGCCGCCACGCCAGCCGACCAGATCACGGTACGCGAGGCCAGCGTCTGCTCGCCGCCGAAGTTGGCATAGCGCACGCACTGCTCGTCGATGTGCACCACGCGGCTGCCGGTACGCACATCCACGCCCAGCTTTTGCAGTTGTTCGCGCGCTTTCTCGGAAAGGTCTGGCGGATAAGCGCCAAGGATGCGATCCGAGCCCTCGATCAGCACCACGCGCGCCGAATGCGGGTCGATGTTGCGGAACTCGCCGCGCAGCGTGTGGCGCGCGATCTCGACCAGGGTGCCGGCCATTTCCACGCCGGTAGCGCCGCCGCCGATGACGGTGAAAGTCAGCCACTCCTGCCGGCGGCGCTCATCAGTTTCGCGCTCGGCATATTCAAACGCCATCAGGATGCGGCGGCGGATGTCGAAGGCGTCTTCCAGCGTCTTGAGCCCCGGCGCCAGGCCAGCCCATTCGTCGCGCCCAAAATAGCTGTGGGTGGAACCGGCAGCCACGATCAGGTAGTCGTAGTCGATGCGCGTGCCATCTTCCAGCGAGACCGACTTGCCATTCACATCGATGGAAGTGACATCCGCCATCAACGTGGTGACATTGCGCTGTCCCGACAGGATGTTGCGGATGGGAGCGCTGATGGCCGGGGCAGACAAGCCCGCGGTAGCCACCTGGTACAGCAGCGGCTGGAACAGGTGATGGTTGCTGCGATCGATCATGGTGATGCGGACATCCGCGCCAGCCAGTTCGCGGGCGGCGGCCAGTCCGCCGAAACCACAGCCGATGATGACTACGTGGGGCATGGGCTTCCTTTCAAAAGTAAATTGTTTTTATGGCTGCCCCAGCCTTTCGGCCACGGCGGCACTGTCCCCTACTCTCTATTCGGATCTGCTTGCGCTGCCAGGCCACGGTTCCCCCATGACACCGCGGCCGCGAAGATAATTTGATCTTCGTCAATGCAGACGGACAGAATCTCACATATTTGCCTCGAAAGCACTTGGCCACTTTGTCATACCCCACGCCGCCCAAATAAGCAGCCACAAAAGAAAATCCCCCGAAGCCTTGCGGCCACGGGGGATTTTCAAGCGTCGCTGGTGTCCGGCGACAAGGCCGGAACCTGCAAGCCGGTCTTACTGAGCTTCGTTCGAAGCAGCCGCTTCCGGCGCTTCTTCAGCTTGTGCAGCCTTCATCGACAGCTTCAGGCGGCCACGGTCGTCGGTCTCCAGGACCTTCACGCGCACTTGCTGGCCTTCCTTCAGGTAGTCGGCCACGGCGTTGACGCGCTCGTTGGCGATCTGGCTGATGTGCAGCAAGCCGTCCTTGCCCGGCAGGACCTGGACGATCGCGCCGAAGTCCAGCAGCTTGAGCACGGTGCCTTCGTAGACCTTGCCCACTTCGACGGAAGCGGTCAGTTCTTCGATGCGGCGCTTGGCTTCCTGGCCAGCCGACGCGTCGACGGAAGCGATGGTGACCACGCCTTCGTCGCTGATGTCGATCTGGGTGCCGGTTTCTTCGGTCAGCGCGCGGATCACGGCGCCGCCCTTGCCGATCACGTCACGGATCTTCTCCGGGTTGATCTTGATGGTGATCAGGCGCGGTGCGAAGTCGGACAGCTCGCCACGGCCCGAAGGCACGGCTTCCTGCATCTTGCCCAGGATATGCTGGCGGCCTTCCTTGGCCTGCTCCAGCGCCACCTGCATGATTTCCTTGGTGATGCCCTGGATCTTGATATCCATCTGCAGCGCGGTGATGCCTTCGGCAGTACCGGCCACCTTGAAGTCCATGTCGCCCAGGTGGTCTTCGTCACCCAGGATGTCGGTCAGCACGGCGAACTTGTTGCCTTCCTTGATCAGGCCCATGGCGATACCTGCCACGTGCGCCTTCATCGGCACGCCGGCGTCCATCAGTGCCAGGCAGCCGCCGCAGACGGAAGCCATCGACGAGGAACCGTTGGATTCGGTGATTTCCGACACCAGGCGCACCGAGTAGCTGAACTCGTCAGCTGCCGGCAATGCGGCCAGCAGCGCGCGCTTGGCCAGGCGGCCGTGGCCGATTTCGCGGCGCTTCGGGGTACCGACGCGGCCGGTTTCGCCGGTGGCGAACGGAGGCATGTTGTAGTGAAGCATGAAGCGGTCGGTGTACTCGCCCAGCAGGCCGTCGATCTTCTGCTCGTCGCGTGCGGTACCCAGCGTGGCCACGACCAGCGCCTGGGTTTCGCCACGGGTGAACAGGGCCGAACCGTGGGTACGCGGCAGCACGCCGGTACGGATCGAGATCGGACGCACGGTGCGGGTGTCACGGCCGTCGATGCGGGGTTCGCCTTCCAGGATCTGCGAACGCACGATCTTGGCTTCCAGGTCGAACAGGATCGAACCGACTTCAGCGGAATCGGCAGCCACGGTGCCGTTGGCGACAGCTTCTGCCACCAGCGCTTCGTTGACTTGCGCCGACACGCTCTTCAGCTTTTCGGTGCGGGCTTGCTTGTCCTTGGTCTGGTAGGCTTCGCGCAGCGGGCCTTCGGCCAGTTGCGACACGCGCGAGATCAGCGCTTCGTTCTTGGCCGGGGCGGTCCATTGGACTTCCGGCTTGCCGCCGTCGCGCACCAGCGCATGGATGGCTTCGATCACGGCCTTCGACTGCTCGTGGCCGAACACGACCGCGCCCAGCATCACTTCTTCGGACAGTTGTTCGGCTTCGGACTCAACCATCAGCACGGCGGTTTCGGTGCCGGCCACGACCAGGTCCAGTTGCGAGGACTTCAGTTGCGTCTGGGTCGGGTTCAGCACGTACTGGCCGTCGATGTAGCCCACACGGGCGGCGCCGACCGGGCCATTGAAAGGGATGCCGGCCAGCGACAGCGCTGCCGAGGAGCCGATCATCGCGGGGATGTCAGGATCGATTTCCGGGTTGACCGACAGCACGTGCACGATCACCTGGACTTCGTTCAGGTAGCCTTCCGGGAACAGCGGGCGGATCGGACGATCGATCAGGCGCGAGGTCAGGGTTTCCTTTTCGGAAGGCTTGCCTTCACGCTTGAAGAAACCGCCGGGAATACGGCCGGCCGCATAGGTTTTTTCGATGTAATCGACGGTCAGCGGGAAGAAGTCCTGGCCGGGCTTTGCTTCCTTGCGGGCCACCACGGTAGCCAGGATGACGGTGTCTTCAACCGACACGAGCACGGCGCCGGAAGCCTGGCGAGCGATTTCGCCGGTTTCCAGCGTGACTTGGTGCTGGCCATACTGGAAGGTCTTGGTAACTTTATTAAACACGGTATTTCCTTTCTTTTATGGAGCCTGCCCCGACTGTGTTCACGGTGCGCGGCTTCCTTTTGCCGACAGATTTTCAGGCGCTGTCGTTCACCTCACCACAGCCGCAACCTATCGGCATGCGGCTTACGACGAACGCGGCCATGCTGCGCCACGATGAGACTAAAACGATGAATCCGCAAAACTCCCGCCAATGCTGCAGGCGGGAACGATTCCACATGCAACGATGGAATCGTAAAAAAACAAAATGCCCGCGTCAGCTAGTGACGCAGGCATTCTGGCTATGACCCGTGAAACGGATGGAAACGCGGAGTCAAATTACTTACGCAGACCGAGTTTTTCGATCAGTGCGCGGTAACGGTCGGCGTCCTTGCCCTTCAGGTAGGAGAGCAGGCTCTTGCGACGGTTAACCATCTTGATCAGGCCGCGGCGGGAGTGGTGATCCTTGCTGTGTTCCTTGAAGTGACCGTTCAGGTCGTTGATGCGTGCGGTCAGCAGCGCAACTTGCACTTCAGGAGAGCCGGTGTCGTTCGTACCACGGGCGTTATCGGAGATAATGACAGCCTTGGCTGCTTTTTCGATGGACATGCTATTTACCTTTCACAAGCGGTGTGCGGAGCAACCAATCCGGGCCCTGCATACCGTGAACAAAAAATTGAATTCCGGCCAAAATGACCAGACGCGGAAGTATATAGCAAAATCCAGTTTATTCAAATACTTAGAGCCAACCGGATGGATGCCATGGAAGAACCATTGCACACCCGGCAGGCTGGCAACAGCCCTAAACGCAACTTTCCCGGCAACACTACAATGCCGGAATGACAATAAACTTCAGGACGACAAGCCATGCATACCCTATTTTCCCTCCGCCGCCCGCGCATGATGCTGGCGGCCGCGCTCGCCGCCGCTTCGATGCTGACCGGATGCGCATCGCTGTTCCAGCCGCCGGTCGCGCCTGGCGAAGCTGAAGAGCAAGTCCTGGCCCGCCTGGGGCCGCCGACCAACGTTTACCAGGATGGCAATACCCGCCTGTTCGAATACGGCGCCGGCGCCTTCGGCCAATACCAGTACATGGCCCGCATCGGCCCCGACCACCGGCTGGTTTCCTATGAGCAAGTCTGGACCATTGAAAACTTCCGCGCGATCCGCGTCGGCCAGGACACGAAAGAAGACGTGCTGCGCCGAGTCGGCCGGCCGACCGAGATCACCCGCTATGCGCGTATCCCGTACGAAGCGTGGAACTACGGCTTCAAGGAAAGCGGTGTGTGGAACTCACAGATGACGGTCTATTTCACCGACCAGGGCATCGTGCAGAAAGTGGAAAACGGCCCCGATCCGCGTTTCGATGATTCGCGCTTCCCCTTCTGATCCCCGTATCGCCACGTCCCCTCCGCACCAAAGAAAAAGGCCGCACATGCGGCCTTTTCCAATACTGCGCCCATCACGGCGACAGGATGATGCTACGCCGGATCAGATCACGGTCGCCAGCGCCAGCGTGAACAGCAGCGCCACCACGGAGACGATGGTTTCCATCACGGTCCAGGTCTTGAAGGTTTGCGGCACGGTCATGTTGAAGTATTCCTTGACCAGCCAGAAACCGCCGTCGTTGACGTGCGACAGGATCAGCGAACCGGCGCCGGTAGCCAGCACCATCAGCTCGGGACGGGTGCCCGGGATGCTGGCGACGATCGGCGCCACGATACCGCAGGCCGTGGTCATCGCCACGGTGGCCGAACCGGTTGCCACACGGATCAGCGCAGCCACGAACCAGCCCAGCAGCAGCGGCGACAAGTGCGCATCGGTAGCGATGCCGACGATGGCCTTGGACACGCCGCCGTCCATCAGGATGCGGCCGAAGCCGGCGCCGGCGCCCACCACCAGGGTGATGCTGGCGATCGGCGCCAGGCACTCGTTGGTGAACTTGAGGATCTGGTCGGCGCCGAAGCCGCGCGCCTTGCCGAACGTCCAGAAACTGACCAGCGTGGCGATCAGCAATGCGATCACCGAGTTGCCGATCAGGCGCAGGAAGTCGTTGGCGAAGGTCTTGGGCGCGAAGAACAGGTCGGCCCAGCTACCGATCAGCATCAGCACCACCGGCAACAGGATGGTGAACAGCGTGATGCCGAAGCCCGGCAGTTGACGGTCCTTCTTGTGTTCTTCGACGAACTGCGCGATCAGCGGGTTATCCGGATTGGGGATGACCACCTTGGAGATCAGCTTGCCGAAGATCGGGCCGGCAATGATCGCCGTCGGAATACCGACGATCAGCGCATACATGATGGTGCGGCCGATATCGGCGCTATACGCAGTCACCGCCAGCAGCGCCGCCGGGTGCGGCGGGATCAGGCCGTGCACCACGGACAGGCCGGCCACCATCGGGATGCCGACCAGCACCATGTTGGTGCCGGTGCGCTTGGCCACGTTGAAGGCGATCGGCACCAACAGCACGAAACCGACTTCGAAGAACACCGGCAAGCCGACGATGAAGGCCACGACCATCATCGCCCAGTGCACGTTCTTCTCGCCGAAAGCCTTGATCATCGTATTGGCGATGCGCTCGGCGCCGCCCGACTCGGCCATCATCTTGCCCAGCATCGTGCCCAGGCCCACCACCAGGGCAATGTGCCCCAGCGCCCCGCCAACGCCGGTTTCGAAGGCCTTGACGATATTGCCCATCGGCATGCCCACGGCCAGGCCCAGCACCAGCGAGACGACGATCAGGACGATGAACGGATTCATCTTGAATTTTGCGATCAGCACGATCAGTGCGATCACTGCTACCAGTGCGTACACCAGCAGCGCAGTTCCTTGTACAGCCTCCATCTGGCTCTCCTCTTCAGAAGGTAAAAACACCTGCCGGCATACAGCTCCCCTGCCGGCTCTTTATTTAAGTCTCCAACTCATCAACATCTGCGGCGAAGCGTCTTGACCCCGCTCCGCCACCGGTACGTCGCCGATCAGCGCTTGAACGCCACGCAATCGACCTCGACCTTGCAATCCACCACCATGCTCGACACCACACAGGCACGCGCCGGCGGATTGGCGCCGAAGTATTCCTTGAACACCTTGTTGAAGGATTGGAAGTCGCGCGGGTCGTCCAGCCAGACGCCGCAACGCACCACGTGTTCCGGGCCGTAACCGGCTTCCTTCAGGATCGCCAGCACGTTCTGGATGGCCTTGTGCGACTGCGCGACGATGCCGCCGTCAATCACTTCGCCATTTTCCATCGCCACCTGGCCGGATACATACAGCCAGCCGTCGGCCGCCACCGCGCGGGCAAACGGCAAATGCTGGCCGCCGGTACCGCTGCCGCCTTCCACACCAAATCGTTGAATGCTCATTACTGCTCCTTTGCTAAAAAATGAATGCGCCTGTGGCAGGGCATTCGGTTTGCGATTGGCTTTTACGTTTTTTGTTTTTCGAATTCCTGCTGATACCGCCCAACGCTTAAACGTGCGCGAAGGCCCGCTCCGCTTCCGTCTCGCGCGGCTGGCGCGCCAGGAAACGCCCGGCGCGCTCGCCGGTGGCTTTCTTGTCGCTGCCGCGATAGGCCAGCTTGCCATTGACCCAAACCGCATCGATGCCATGCGCCGGCTGCATCGGGTCGGTGAAGCTGGCAGCGTCGCGCACGGTATCGGCATCGAACAGCACCAGGTCGGCCCAATAGCCTTCCCGCACGAAGCCGCGCTCGTGCAAGCCGAAACGCAGCGCCGACAGGCCGGTCATCTTGCGCACCGCAGCCGCCAGCGAGAACAGCTTCTGTTCGCGGCTGTAATAGCCGAGCACGCGCGGGAAAGCGCCCCACAGGCGCGGGTGCGGCAACGGATCGTTAGGCAGGCCATCGGAACCGACCACGGTGGCCGGATGGGACAGGATGCGGTTGACGTCATCGTCCGACATGCAGTGGTAGACGGCGCCGGCCGGCATCAGGCGGGCGGCCGCGGCATGCAGGTCGACCTGCCATTCGGCGGCGACCTGCTTGAGCATCTTGCCGCCTTGTTCCGGATGCGGCTCGGACCAGGTGACCTGGATATCGTAAGCGTCGGTCACCTGCTTGAGGTCCAATGTCGACGAGCTGGCGGTATAGGGATAGCAGTCGCAGCCGACGTGCTGATGCTTGCCGGCCAATTCCAGCGCCTTGAGCACTTCGCCGCTGCGTCCCCAGTTCTCGACGCCGGCGCACTTCAGGTGCGAAATCACCACCGGCACGCGCGCATGCTTGCCGATGCGGAATGCCTCATCCATGGCATCGAGGATGTCGGCGAATTCGCTGCGCAGGTGGGTGGCGTACATGGCGCCGAACTCGGCCAGCGGCTCGGCCAGCGCCAGTACTTCGGCGGTGGGCGCGTTGATCGCGTTGCCGTAGGCCAGGCCGGTGGACAGGCCCAGCGCGCCGTGCTCCAGCGCCTCGTTCAGTTGCGCGCGCATGCCGGCGATCTCTTGCTCGCTGGCGGCGCGGTCGAGGCGGTCCATATGGTTGTTGCGCAGTGCCGTATGGCCGACCAGTGCAGCGACGTTGATCGATGGCTGCGCGGCATTGACCGCCGCCACATAACTGGCGAAGGTCGGGTAATGGAAAGCCTCGGACTTGCCCAGCAAGTTCATCGGATCGGGCGGATCGCCCTTGAGGCTCACCGGCGCGGCGCTGATGCCGCAATTGCCGACCACCACGGTCGTCACGCCCTGCGACAGCTTGGGAAACATCTCGGGGGTGCGGATGACGTTGGTGTCGTCATGCGTATGCACGTCGATGAAGCCGGGCGAGAGCACGCGGCCGGTAGCGTCGATGGTGGTGTCCGCCTGCCAGCCGGACAATTGGCCGATAGCGGCGATGCGGCCGGCCGTCACGGCGACATCCGCCGCGACAGGATCAGCGCCGGTACCATCAATGACGAGGGCGTTGCGGATCAGCGTATCGCAATGGCCGGTGGCAGATGTGGAATTGGAATTGGCAAGGGTCATATCAGTCTCCCAGCGGCTGGTGGCGATCGCCTCCGCCGCGATGCGTGTCGAGCACGTATTTCAGCCGGCGCAGGCGCTCCTGGCTGTTCTCTTTCTGCAGCAGGGCAAGCTCCAGCACCAGCATGTCGAGCGTCACCATCATGGCGTAGCGTGATGAGGACGGTTTGAAAATCAGGTCGGTTTCCAGCGTCTTGATCGGCAGCAGCACATCGGCCATCTTCGCCAGCGGCGAACCGAGTGCGGTAATGGCGATCATCTTGACGCCATATTCGCGCGCCACCTCGCAATTGGCCAGCAGTTCAGGCACATTGCCGGTAGCGGAAAACACCAGCAGCACGTCGTTCTTTTCCAGCGTGGCGGCCACCATCTTTTGCAGCATGGCATCGTGATAGGTCGCCACCGGGCGCCCCAGGCGCACCAGGCGATAGCGCGCCTCGTCGGACATCATGGTGGAACCGCCGCCCATGCCGAAACAGTAGATCATGCGGGCATCGCGCAGGAGGCCGGCGGCTTCCATCAGCATGTCCGGATTGAGCATGGCGCGGTTGAGCTCCAGCACCGCGTGGATATCGTTGTAGACCAGATCAGCCAGTTCCGGCGGCTGCGCGGAAGGCGCGGCCTTGGCGCCGTCGAAGAAGCGCTGCCCCACCGCCACCGCCTGCGCCAGCAGGAACTTGAACTCACGCACGTCGCGGCAGCCCATGGCCTTGGCGAAACGTGTCACGCTGGCTACGGATACGCCGGCCTTGGACGCCAATTCACCGATGCTGGCGCTGGCGGCCGACGACAGGTCGCCCAGGATGGCCTCGGCCACCTTCTGTTCGGCCAGGCGCAGCGTGCTGCTGCGCTCGGTGATGCGGGAGACGATGTCGAAAGTGTGGGCCATGAAATCAAGTCGAAGATTTGCGTATGCTGTGCCGCAGCTTGCGGAATATGTTTTCCGGAAACAATTTATGTTATTTACTAACACGCTTAAAACATAGTAAATTCAAGGGTATTATTACGTCAATCCAATTTTTACAGGAATAATTGCGATGAATGATACAAACTACCAAATTGCTTATCAGACCGGCATCATCGACCCTGTAAACAAGGGCCTGGGCTCCCTGGAGCAGCCGCTGGCGCCGCAGCAGGCAGGTTCGGTCAAGTGGAACCTGCTCAATGAAGACATCAGCCTCCCGACCGCCGTTCTCTACGAAGAAAAACTCGCACACAACCTCAAGTGGATGCAGGACTTCGTCGGCCAATACAAGGTAAAGCTGGCGCCGCACGGCAAGACCACCATGGCGCCCAAGCTGTTCAAGCGCCAGCTCGACACCGGCGCCTGGGGCATCACCCTGGCCACCGCACACCAGACCCTGGCCGGCTACCGCCATGGCGTGCGCCGCGTGATCATGGCCAACCAGCTGGTAGGCAAGCGCAACATGGCGATCATCTCGGAGCTGCTGGCCGATCCCTCTTTCGAATTCTTTTGCCTGGTGGACTCGGCCGACCTCGTCGACCAGCTCGGCCGTTTCTTCGCCGAACGCAAGCAAACCCTGAACGTGCTGCTGGAGCTGGGCCCGGCCGGCGGGCGCACCGGCGTGCGCAATGACGAGCAGCAAGCCGCCGTGCTGGAAGCCGTCAAGCGCTGGGACAGCATCGCGCTGGCCGGCGTGGAAGTGTATGAAGGCGTGCTCAAGGAAGAAGTGGACATCCGCACATTCCTGCAGCGCGCAGTGGCCTGTGCCAAGGCGCTCGCGCAGCAAGGCCTGCTGGCCAAGCGCGTGGCGCGCGGCCCGGCGGTGCTGACCGGCGCCGGTTCGGCCTGGTACGACGTGGTGGCAGAAGAGTTCGCCCAGGCCGACATCGGCGTGCCGCTCGACGTGGTGCTGCGCCCCGGCTGCTACCTGACGCACGACGTCGGCATCTACCGCGCCGCGCAGGCGCAGATCCAGGTACGCAACCCGGTCGCGCACAGCATGCGCAGCCAGCTGCAACCGGCGCTGCAGCTGTGGGCCTACGTGCAATCGATCCCCGAAACCGACAAGGCCATCATTGCGCTGGGCAAGCGCGATGCCGCCTTCGATGCCGGCCTGCCGCTGCCGGTCGCGCGCTTCCGCCCGGGCAACGACAGCCAGCCGTCGGCCACGCCCGCGCACTGGGAAGTGACCGGCATGATGGACCAGCACGCCTACCTGAAGATCGCCGCCGGCGACGACATCAAGGTCGGCGACATGATCGCCTTCGACATCTCGCACCCCTGCCTGACCTTCGACAAGTGGCGCCACCTGCCGGTGGTGGACGGGAAGTTCGACGTGATCGACATCGTCCAGACCTTCTTCTGACCCATCCACAGCCAGCACAGTCAAGAACATGAGCAACAAGATCCTCGCCTACGGCGAAGCCATGGTGGAATTCAACCAGAGCATTTCCCAGTCGCGCAATTATCTGGAAGGCTTCGGCGGCGACACCTCCAACTTCGCCATCGCCGCCGCCCGCCAAGGCGCCGATTGCGCCTACATCAGCGCGGTCGGCGACGACCACTTCGGCCGCAACCTGCTGGACCTGTGGCAGACGGAAAAGGTCGGCACCGAGCATATCAGCGTCGTCCCGGGCGCCTCGACCGGCATCTACTTCGTCACCCATGACGGGGCCGGCCACCACTTCCACTACCTGCGCGCCGGTTCTGCCGCCAGCCGCTACACGCCGCAGCAATTGCCGCTGGACGACATCGCCCGGGCCCATGTGCTGCACTTGTCCGGCATCAGCCTAGCCATCAGCGAAAGCGCCTGCGACAGCGGCCTGGCCGCGATGGCCCACGCGCGCAAATCCGGCGTACTGACATCGCTGGACACCAACTTGCGCCTGCGCCTGTGGCCGCTGGAACGCGCCCGCGAGAAGATGGTCGAGGCCTTCAAGCTGTGCGACATCTGCCTGCCAAGCTGGGAAGACGTTTCCATGCTGACCGGCCTGGAAGACCGCGACGCCATCGTCGACCAGTTGCTGTCGTATGGTGTCAAGCTGGTGGCGTTCAAGCTGGGCGAGCAAGGCTGCTATGTCGCCACGCCCGACGAACGCCGCATGGTGGCGCCGTATCCCGTGCAGGCGTTGGACGCCACCGGCGCCGGCGACTGCTTCGGCGGCGCCTTTGTGGCGGAATTGGTGGCGGGCCGCGATCCTTTCAGCGCCGCGCGTTACGCCAATGTGGCGGCGGCGCTGTCGACCACCGGCTACGGTGCGGTCGAGCCCATCCCAAGCCGCCAGAAAGTCGAAGCGGCCCTGAAGGCCGCCTGATATCCATTGCGTTTTAGGGCGGGTTGCCGGTTTGCCCGGCAACCCAAGCTACCCCAGGCGTTTCGCCACGAACAGTATGCCGGCCACCGACTGCCGGATCTCCTCGCGCAGGATCTGGTCGCTGTCGTGCACCACTTCCATTCCGCTGTTTTTCAAATGCTGGCGCACATAGTCGCGGCTGTGCCGATAGCGTCCGCTGGCGTGCAGGCAAAAGCCTGATGGCGCCGTATCCTGCGGCTCGACCGCTTCCACCGTGAAGATGAAATAGCCGTCCTTGCGCAGCGCGCCGGCAACCTGCCTGAACACGACGCCAAGGTCGCCGAAGTAGATCATGGTGTCGGCTGCCGCCACTAGGTCGCAGGACAAGGGATGGCGGCTCAGGTAATCGCCGATCTCGGCCTTTTCGAGATGGGCATAATGCCCGCCGGCCCGTGCCTTCTCCAGCATCTTGCCCGCCAGGTCGACGCCGGTGATCGTATGCGCGAACGGCGCCATGTAGGGGCCGCACAGGCCGGTGCCGCAACCGATATCGAGCGCCTCGAACTGGCGCGCAGGCTGTGCCACCAAGGCCAGGCCCTCGCCGATCAGGCGGGGACCGCGGTAACCCAGGCTCTCCAGCAGGTTGGATTCGAAGGTATCGGCGTAGTGGTCGAAGTGGAATTCGATATAGCGGTCCGATGCGCGCTCAGGCACATCCAGTTGCGAACATGCGGCCAGCATGTGAGCCGCGATCGGATTGCCCGGTTCTTCCTCCAGCCAGGCGCGGTAAGCCTGTGCGGCTTCCTGCAGACGGCCGAGGAAGTAGAAGGAAATCCCCAGCATCTGCTTGGACTTGCCTTCCAGCGGCGGCAGCACGTAGGCGCGGCATTGGTAATGAGAGGCCTGCATCTTGTCGCCTGCCGCCTCATGGATATTGCCCAGGTGGAGCAAGGCCGGGACGAATTCGGGATCGATCTCCACCACGCGCAGGAAAGACTGTGTTGCGTCTTCTTGCTTGCCTTGCTGCAGTTGGGCGGCGCCGAGGTTATTCCAGATCGTATGGTCGCCGGGAGCGATGGCCAGCGCATCGCCGTAGGCTTGCTCGGCCTCATCGAAGCGGCCAAGCGCAAACAGCACATTGCCGAGGTCGTTTTGCCAGCCCGCATCCTCAGACTCGAGGGCGCAGGACAGCATCAGTTTTTCGACAGCTTCATCGTGCCGACCGACCTGATGCAGGTAAATACCGAAGTAATGCAGCGCCAGCGGCTGGATCGGGTCCTGTTCCAGCACCGCCTCATAGACGGCGGCAGCGGCGTCCAACTGCCCCGCCATGTGGGCATCGATGGCTTGTCGCAGCGAGGCCAGATGCTCCGGATTGTCGTTAGAAAGCGATTCAGGCGATTGCATTAAGGAGTCCCCGATCAATGGCGGCAATGTTGTGCCAGTGTACATCGTCTTTACATTTTCCTTACTCATGTAAACGACAAATGCGCACGCAATGGCCACTGCATGGCGGGCCATTTTTTCCAATCTTTCGGGGGGAGACTTTTCAAGCGCGGCGAGTCCTGCCAGAACGGCGTGGCTGAAAAAAAAGCCGCTTACAAAAGCAGCTTTGGAGATACATCAAATAAACCTGTCAGGCTGCCAGGCTATGCCCGATCTGGCCCAACTGGCGCAAGGCCTGATCCAGTTCACGGGTGAAGGGATGGCCGCAGCAGATGCGCAGGAAATGCCCATAACGGTTGGAGTTGGAAAAGATCGCGCCAGGCGATACCCCGACGCCCTCCGCCAGCGCCTGCTCAAACAGGCGCTGCGAGCACACCTGCGAGGGCAGTTCCACCCACATGCCGACGCCACCGCTGGGCACGGTCAGGCGCGTGCCTTCCGGGAAGTACGCAGCGATCGATTCAGCCATGCGCTCGCGCTGCTCCTTGAGCAGCTCGCGCAGACGCCGCAGATGGCGGTCGTAAGCCGGACTGGCAAGAAAATCGGCGGCCGTGATCTGGGTCCACTCCTCATTGGCGCGGGTATGGGTGAACTTGAGCATCATCACCCGCTCATGCCAACGGCCGCCGTTCATCCAACCCAGGCGCATGCCCGGCGCCAGCACCTTGTTGAGCGAAACGCAATAGATCACATTGCCGCTGCGGTCGCGGCTCTTGAGCGTCGAAGGCGCCACATTGCCATCGGCCAGCTCGGTGTAGGCGTCATCCTCGATCAGCGGCAGATGCAATTCTTCGCACAGGCGCACCAGCTTATCCTTGTTGACATCGGGCATGATGCAACCGAGCGGGTTCTGCAGGTTGGGCACGACCACCACGGCCTTGATATTGCCGTAGGTGCGCACTGCCAGTTCCAGCGCCTCGGCCGAAATCCCCGTATGCGGGCTGGTCGGGATCTCCAGCGCGCGCATACCGAGGTTCTCCAGTGCCTGCAACAAGCCAAAGTAGGTCGGCGACTCCACTGCGATGGTGTCGCCAGGGCCGGCGACGGCGCGCAGCGCAAGGTTGAGCGCCTCGATGCAGCCGTGCGTGACCACTACCTCATCGGCGTCGATGCGCATGCCGGCGTTGAGTGCGCGGCGCGCCACCGCCTGCCGGAACCCCTGGTTGCCATTGTGCGGCATGGCGCTGGTAAGCAGCTCAGGATGCTCGCGCAAGGCGCGCATGGCGGCCTGCTTGAGGGTATCGACGGCATATAGCTCCGGCGCGCAAGTCATTCCGGACAAGTCGATGCGCGGTGCGCACTTCTGGCGCAGCGCGATGTACTTGGAGACCTTTTCGTGGATGCCGACGTATTGGGCCGGATCGATCGCCATCAGGCTCTTGGGCTCCTGCACCGGGCGGATCGCCGAGCGGCGCGGCTGGCGCACAAAGTAGCCGGAACGGGGCCGCGCTTCCAGCCAGCCCCCCTCTTCCATATGGCGCAAAGTCTGCAAGGAAGTCGACAGGCTGACCTGGTGCTGGCGCATCAGGTCGCGCACCGATGGCATGCGGTCGCCTACCACCAGGGTGCCGGCCTGTATGGCGCCCTGATAATGCTCGGCCAGCTTACGGTACAGCGGCATGCGGGAAGCACCGGCATCGGGTACGGCGTCGGAGCCTGAAGGGGCGGAAACCGTGCCGTCGGTCAGCGCCGGCCGGGTGTCGGTAGAGTCGGGAATAAGCAGGCTGGTATCCATAACAGCATCATCTTCTTGCAGCAAAAACCAGAACAGATACAGAGTATTCGAAAAAAGACGATAACAGATTCAAAATTCACTGCCTGTTACGCCACAGTCTGTTTTTTCCTGTGCCTGTTGCGCTTTTGCCGCTCTCCTTAGACTTCAAGAACCTGTTCAACATCTCGGCGAGAGTTGGGCAAATGTCATTTCAGGATGGGATGCAAGGCGCAAAACGTAGACGGGCCGTGCGGCCCGGCGAGGCTTTGCAACGCCGCAGACCGCCTGAAAGGGCATTTGAACAAGCTCGGCGAGATGTTGAACAGGTTCTCAGAACCCAACAGACGGAGGAACATCATGCAAAGTCCAACCCCCAGCTATCCGCTAGCCAGCCAAACTGTCCGGCTGGCGCGCGGCCAGACCATGCAAGTGTGGCTGCCCGCCGGCAGCCTGGTGGTGAACAATGCATCATCGGCACGCGTCACCCAGGCGCCGCAATGGATGTTCGACCAGCTGGTAGAACGGCACAGCACCCTGAGCGATGGGCAAGCCATCGGGATCGAACACGCCGGCTGGGTGGAAATCATGACGCCGCAGGGAGGCGAAGTCCTGTGCCTGCGGCCGCAATTGCAACCATGGCCCCGGCGTCTCTTGTCGGCATGCAAGCGATTGCTGAATTGGGGACAACAAACCGCGCCTGCCGGCCAGTGACCTTATGGACGAAGACGGCGGGAAAACATTTCCCGTCGTCAATCTCCATAAACGCCGTGCTTCTGGCCACATATTTATACAAATACTTTGACCCAATATTCGAAGTTACTGCAGAGATTTCCGTAAAACCATTACACTTCCATCATCCCTCAAAGATGAAGTGTTATGCAGAACGACCATCCCTCCAATGCTTCCCCGGCTTCACGCAATCCTGCCCAGGCGTTGTCCGAGCAGGAAACCTTCGACCTGACTCCAGTTTCCCTCTGGAAAGAAGACTATAGCGGCATGAAGCGCCTGTTCGACGAATGGCGCGCACAAGGCGTAGTCGATCTGCGGGCTTACCTGAAAGAAGACCTGACGCGCGCGCAGGCTTGCGCACGCCAGATCCGCGTAGTCGACGTCAACCGCCGCACACTGGAATGGTATGAAGCGCGCGACCTGGAACACCTGGTTGCCAACCTGGACAAGGTGTTCCGCGATGACATGATCGACACGTTCATCGACGAACTGGTACAACTGTGGGAAGGCAAGCAGAACTTCTCGAGCTACACGGTCAACTACACGCTCGGCGGCAAACGGCTGGATATCCAGCTCTCCGGGCGCATCATGCCCGGCAGCGAAGAGAGCTGGGATTACATCCTGCTCGCCATCGAAAATGTCACCGAACGCGAAACGGCGCGCAAGAAGCTTTCGCGCAGCGAAAACTATGCGCGCGGCCTGTTCGAGTATTCGCCGATCTCGCTGTGGGTGGAAGACTTCAGCCAGGTCAAGCGCCTGTTCGACGACCTGCACCGCATCGGCATCACCGATTTCCGCACCTTTACCGATGTGCATCCGGAATTCGTCGAGCGCTGCATGCAGGAAATCCGCGTCATCGACGTCAACCTGCAAACGCTTTCCATGTTCGCTGCGCCGGACAAGGCGACGCTGCTGTCGCGCCTGTCGGATATCTTCCGCGACGACATGCACCACCATTTCAACGAGCAGCTGATCGAACTATGGAACGGCAACCTGTTCCATCAGCGCGAAGTGGTGAACTATTCGCTCACCGGGGACCAACTGTACGTACACCTGCAATTCTCGGTCTTCCCCGGCCACGAAGACAGCTGGGGACTGGTGCTGGTGGCGCTGACCGACATCACCGCGCGCAAGAAGGCGGAAGCCTATCTGGAATTCCTCGGCAAGCATGACGAGCTGACCAAACTGTACAACCGCGCCTACATGGTCGATGAGCTTAACCGCCTGGAGCGCAAGGGGCCCTTCCCGGTCAGCGTCATCGTGGCAGACCTGAACGGCCTGAAGGAAGTCAACGACGAGCTCGGGCACGCCGCCGGCGATGCCTTGCTGCGCCGCGTGGGCGAAGTGCTGGGCAAGGCGGTGGAACGTCCGGGCAGCGTGGCGCGCACCGGCGGCGACGAATTCGCCATCTTGCTGCCGGCCACCGACGAACGCAGCTGCGCCGCGCTGATAGAACAGATCCAGAAACTGGTCGACCTCAACAACCAATTCTATTCCGGCATCACATTAAGCCTGTCCATGGGATCGGTGACTGCCATGCCGGGCGAACGCCTGGAACACGTGGTTCAACGTGCGGACACGCTGATGTACGAGGCCAAACGCCAATATTACGCCAGCACCCCTGGCCTGGAACGCCGCCAGCCGCTGGACTGAACCATGCATTTCAAGCCGACTGCAGGCGCCAATTGCGCCATCAGGCAAGATATCGATTTGCAAGCCGGCGTGGAAACGCTGGCTTGCGACCTCATCTCCGCAAATGGCTGTGGCGCCGTGCACACCCTGTTCCTGCATGGCGCCGGGCAAAGCACCCGGGAACGCCAGTGGCCAGTACGGGAGACGCTCGCCCTGCAGGGCTGCGCCAGCGCCGCCATCGATTTTTCCGGACATGGCGACAGCACCGCACTGAGCCCCAATTCATTGGCCAAGCGCGTCGATGAGGCCCAGGCTGCGCTGGATCGTTTTACCGAGGCGCCGCGTACGGTCATCGGCGTGAGCATGAGCGGAGAGATCGCCATGCGCCTGGCCTGCCGGCCGGAAAACCGGATTACCCATCTGGTGACCATCGTCGGCGCCATCTATGATGGCGCTGCATTCAACCTCCCTTTCGGTCCCGGCTTCACCGCCGCGCTGCGACGCCCGGATAGCTGGCGCGATGCCGACTCGCTGGCGCTGATCCGTGGCTATCGCGGCCGCATCACGCTCATCCGCGCCAGCGAGGACAAGGTCATTCCAAAGGAAATTGCGGAGCTGATCGCCGCCAATGCGCATGCGGCAGAACAATGCCGCATCGTCGACTTGCCCGGCGTCGATCACCGCGTCAGCGAACGCAGCGCCCAGGATGAGGCCCTGCGTGAATTACTGGCGAAACTGATCGCGGACTAAGAACCTGTTCAAAGGCTCTGCGCGAGTGGATCAAATGCTATTTCAGGATGGGATGCAAGGCGCAAAACGCAGCCGGGCCGGTGGCCCGGCGAGGCTTTGCAACGCCGCAGACCGCCTGAAAGGGCATTTGAGCCACCGCGTCGAGACTTTGAACAGGTTCTAAGAGCCTGCCGATGACTTCGGCAAGAGCCGGTCAGGCTGTCGTGGAAAACAGCGAACCGACGATGCCCTGTGTTACGAGATCGCTCACAATGCTGTCGGTCATGTCCGGATTGGATTTGAGCAGCGCGCTCAGTTGCGAAGTAAGGCCGGTGTCCAGGCCTGTGAATTCACCGGAACCGTTATAGATGCCGGCAGCGGTGGGCGGCGATGCAATGCCGGAAAGAATGCCTTGGTCAAGCGACTGCGTGGCCTGGTTCTGGGTAGTATCGCTGGGCGCATTCTGGGCCGTGCCTGCATCCACAATGGAATTGAATACGCCCGCCGCGTTATAGATCAGTCCGTCCGTGCTGCTTGAATTGGAATTGCCCAGACTGACGATGACCGATGCATCCGCAGCCAGTTCAACCGCCTGCTGCACCGCTGCCGGGTTATCGACTGCGGCAACAGTCCCTCCGGCATTGGCGCCCGATGCCGAGCCGGTACTGCTGCCAAGACTGCTGGAACCGGTGTAAGCGGACAGGCTGCTGAGCGTATTGAGCGAAGTGTCGATAGCCATGTGAATAAGCGATGCGGGAAGCGTTACCAAGTCTGTTGCAAGCGTAGCTCAGTAAACGCTGAACAGCCAACGAAAGCCTTGGCAAAATTCTAGGAAAAATTCAGCGGCTTAACAAGGTGATTTCCCCACACCGGATGCAATCGCTGCCACCAAACAAAAACGCTCGGCAAAGCGAGCGTTTTTGAAAGACATGTCAGCTTATCGTCAGCCTTGGCTTAATGCCTATCCTCACCATGTTCGTCCGTGGTCTGGACGATACTGACCGGCTTGCCCTTCACGCGTTGCCAGACATACACCCCATATCCCGACAGGCCATACAGCACAAACAGGCCAAACAGCACCTTGGACGGATCGCTCGAAATCACCACCAGCAAGACCACTACCAGCAAGGCGGCGATGAACGGCACGGGCTTGCGGAAGTTGACGTCCTTGAAGCTGTAGAACGGCACATTGGTGACCATGGTGATACCGGCGTAGAGGGTGATGACCCAGGCGGCCCAGCTGAGGTCGGTGCCGGCAAAGCGCAGGTCGTCCATCAGCCAGACGAAACCGGCCACCAATGCCGCCGCTGCCGGGCTGGGCAAGCCCTGGAAGTAACGCTTGTCGACCACGGCGATGTTGGTATTGAATCGCGCCAGCCGCAATGCGCCGCCTGCGCAGTACACGAACGCCGCGAGCCAGCCGAGTTTGCCCATGCCGCGCAAGGACCATTCGTACACCACCAGCGCCGGCGCAGCGCCGAAAGACACCATGTCGGACAAGCTGTCGTATTGCGCACCGAACTCGCTCTGGGTATTGGTCATGCGCGCCACGCGGCCGTCCAGGCTGTCCAGCACCATGGCGACGAAAATCGCAATGGAGGCATAGTCGAACTTCAGGTTCATCGCCATCACAATGGCGTAGAAACCGCAGAACAATGCAGCGGTGGTAAACGCATTGGGCAACAGATAGATGCCGCGCGACCGCCGGCGCACCACACCCGGCCCCGCTTCATCCAGCTGCGAAGCATAGGCCTTGGGCCCGCGCAGGGATTTCGGGAAAGGGATGCCGCCTTTGGCTTTGCGTCGTCGGAAAGTTGCCATTGATGTTTATCGTTTGATATTGCAGGAAACCGCGTGAAGAAAGACTTGCTTCGCGCGGAGCGATAACGGGGGAATCAGAGTTCAGCCAGAATGGTTTCAGTGGCCGAGACCTTTTCGCCGACAGTGACTTTGGGTGTGGCGCTCAGCGGCAAATACACGTCCACGCGCGAACCGAAGCGGATAAAACCATAGCGCTGGCCGCGCGCCAGCACGTCGCCGGCTTTCACATAGCACAGGATACGGCGCGCGATCAGGCCGGCGACCTGCACGCAAGTCACGCTGTGGCCGGTGGTGGTCGTAATGGCCAGCGCATTGCGTTCGTTTTCCAGCGATGCCTTGTCGAGGTCGGCATTGACGAACTTGCCGGGGAAATACTGGACAGTCTCAATCTTGCCGTCCACCGGCGCACGATTGGAGTGGACGTTGAAGACGTTCATGAACACGCTGATCTTCAGCGCTTCACGGTCGGTATAGGGGTCATGGGCACGGGCTACCACCACGATCCGGCCATCCGCCGGCGACAACACGGCATTGGCTTGCTGCGGGATCACGCGCGGCGGATCGCGGAAGAACTGCAATACGAACAGTGCGATGATCCACAAGGGCAGCGACCAGGCGCCGCAAAAGAAGGTCGTCACCAGTGCGACCACGACGGCGATCGTCAGGAATGGCCAGCCTTCACGGGCGATAATGGGATGGGGATAGTGGTTATTGTTCAATGTTGCTCCAATGATCGCGGAAATTTCAAAAGTAAAAGCGTGCTTATTCTAGTCCAGCCCCTGCCAAATGCAACGAAATGCAACCATCACAGGCGCAAAGAACGGGCTTTGCGGCCGGATTTATCTCTGTTTGCATGAGATTGGCCTGGAAATGCAGGGCCAGGAACCGATCGGCCGGCATTTCGCACTGCGATGCCTGCCGCGCTCCTGCTGTATTTACCTGGCTCAGGGACGCGCTGCGGCCCGCACGAAGGAGAACTTCAACTCATTGCGCGACACATTGATGCCGGACTGGATACTGGTGACCTGCATCTGCCCCACCATCACCACCACCCCCGCGTCGCCATAATCGAAACCGGTGACTTCCATGCTACGCCGCAGATTGCCCTGGGTACGCTCTTCAGGCTTGTCATTGATGATGCCCGGCGCTTGCTTCAACAAAGGCTGGCAGGCTTTGATCTCGCCCACCATGCGCTGGTAGGCCTGGCCCAGTTCGACCGGCGTGGCGAACCGCCAGACGCAGGAGTAACCGGCGGAGTCGCCGCTGATGGCGCAACTGCGCGCGCCGTCCAGCAGGAAGTTGGAACCGTATTCCTTTCCGACGCCTTCCTTGCCCTCTTTTTTCCAGCCGTCAAAATGGGATTGCGACTGCTGATAGGCGGCGCCCATATCCGCGCAGATGTCGGCATGCGCCAATCCGATCGACAACAGGCCGGTTGCCAGAAACACGGAGAAATTTTTCATTACCCGCATGATGGGCCCTAAAAACGGAAAAGAGGCCGATTATAGCCTCCCTTCCTGTCGTGCCTGGCCGTCATGTCATGACCGGGGCAACCGATTGCGAATGATGTGTCCGCTTATTTGAAGCGCACCTTGCCGACCAGGCGCATGCTGACCGTGGACTCGCCCGGCTCAAAGCTGGGTTCGGCCACCGATGCCGCCTCCGGCGCCATGTCTGCGCGCATCATCATCGCTGCCTTGGGCATCGGCCGATCGTTGGCCGCGTAGTTGCCGGAGCCTTCAAAATCCAGCGTCTCCAGCACGGCATCCGATACCGTGCGATGCATGGAACCGGCGATGAAACCGATGCGTTCTTCCAGGTTCTTGTAGGTGGCATCGAACAGCGCCGCATCCAGCTTCTTGGTCGCGGCCGGGCTCAGGCCGAATTGCAGGCCGTTCAGGTTCAGGAGGCTCTGCGCCGACGATACCGTCTTGGGCAGGCCGGCCAAATTTTGCGTGACCACTTCCAGATACTGGCCGACGCGCCAGCCGACAATGGGGCGTGTCTTGGGGACGGCACGAGGCTGTTGCGGCGTTACCGGCTGCGGCTCAGCATAGATGGCATAGGTGTAATAGCCGTAGCTCTTGAGCGTAGCCTGCGGATCCTGACGCTTGATGATATCGATACCCTGCTTCATCTTCTGGTTCACGCGCGAAGCAGCGGCCGTTTTGTCCTTATCCTGCTCCTCGACCTGCAGCGTCACGTGTGCCTGGTCATTGGGTACACTCAATTCACCGGTGGCCGGTACCACCACCATGCTGCCGGTGGTCTGGATAGTCTGCGCCTGTGCGGCGATGCAAGCAGTCGCCAGTGCGGCGCCGAGCATCAGTTTGCGGGTAGTTGTCATATTGTCCTCGCTTGGTGTTGTTGGTGGAGCGGGTTTTGCATGATGCGCCTGGCATCATCGATCCCGGCACTTCGACGATATCGCATCACATTTAGTTCTTGCTTTGTGTGCAACAAGGCGTAACGGCGGATACAAAAACATTGTCGGGAAGCGCATCTATTCCCTCTGATCATCTATTCTTCGTCTTCGCATTTTGCCTCAAGACTTGTCGTCGAGTGTCATCATCCTGATGATGTGTTGATGCAGAACTGACTTCGACTCGGGCTACACCTGCCCTGTCGTCCTGATGCAAGGTTTGTTTATGCAGAAAAAGAAAAGGACGCCGAAGCGTCCTTTTCTCTCGTACTGAAACTAAACCAAGCTTAGTTCTTGGTCTGGTCAA
>NZ_LFLT01000160.1 GCF_001189955.1 Herbaspirillum chlorophenolicum
GGTATCGGGCGCACCCACGGACGCCCCAAAAAGCAGGCAAAGGCTCTCCCGATCGAAGATCTTGAAAAGATCATCGTGAAATTGGACTCCGCGGATACCTTCAAAGCCAAACGGGATAGCGCGCTGCTACAGCTAGGATATTTTGGTGGTTTTCGGAGAAGTGAGCTAGCAGGCCTGCAGGTTTCTGATCTAGCGTGGGAACCAGATGGATTGATCGTGACGCTGCAGCGCTCCAAGACCGACCAGCAAGGTCACGGGATCGTCAAGGCAATCCCCTACGGCACCGGTCCGTGCTGCCCAGCGACTGCTCTTCGAGGTTGGTTGGCGGCCGCGGGAATTAGCTATGGAGCGGCATTCCGCTCCATTAACAAATGGTCGATGCTGGGAGAACAGCCCATTCACCCCGCCAGCATCAATACTATCTTAGCCGATTGCGCCAGGATGGCGGGCTTGGACTACGTTCCGGATCTCTCCAGTCATAGTTTGCGTCGAGGCATGGCAACTAGCGCTTACCGCGCCGGCGCAGATTTCCGAGATATCAAGCGCCAAGGCGGCTGGCGCCACGACGGAACGGTACAGGGGTATATCGAAGAAGCTGGCAGATTCAAAGAAAATGCTGCAGGTCATCTGCTAAAGAGGCACACCAGCTGATTGCGCTGAATCCAAGCGGGAAACATCCACTTGGCATGAGCCGCTGCCAGCCTCGCGATCCTCTTCACTTAGTAGTTAGCCAGTGCACTCCATCCATGAGAGAGCACGTACGAGCCCATCAAGATGATGACGGTGTTGATC
>NZ_LFLT01000161.1 GCF_001189955.1 Herbaspirillum chlorophenolicum
GGAGCAGGTCATGCCCGGTACGGACAGCGTGACGGTCTGGGTGGCGGCCCAGACGGGGGCAACAACGGCGGCGAGGGCGAGGGAGGCAAACAGTTTCTTCATGGTGAACTCCGATCAGTAGAAAAATGGCATGACGTAGGGAAATCCGAGCGCGACCAGAACCAGCGCGGCCACGATCCAGAAAATGAGCTTGTAAGTAGCTCGCACTTGGGGAATCGCGCAGACCTCACCCGGTTTGCAGGCCGCTGCCTGCCGGTAGATGCGCCGCCAGGCGAAGAACAACGCCACCAGCGCCACGCCGATAAAGATGGGGCGATAGGGTTCCAACACCGCCAAGTTGCCGATCCAAGCGCCGCTGAACCCCAAGGCGATCAGAACCAACGGCCCGAGGCAGCAAGCCGAGGCGAGGATGGCGGCAAGCCCTCCAGTGAAGAGCGCGCCGCGCCCGGTTTTTGGTTCAGACATGCGCTTGTCCTTTCGAATTGAAATTGGATAGCGTAACCTTACTTCCGTACTCATGTACGGAGTCAAGCGATATGGAAAACAATTTGGAGAACCTGACCATTGGCGTTTTCGCCAAGGCGGCCGGGGTCAATGTGGAGACCATCCGTTTCTATCAGCGCAAGGGCTTGTTGCTGGAGCCTGACAAGCCCTATGGCAGCATCCGCCGCTATGGCGAGGCGGATGTAACGCGGGTGCGCTTCGTGAAATCAGCCCAGCGGCTGGGCTTCAGCCTGGATGAGATCGCCGAGCTGCTGCG
>NZ_LFLT01000162.1 GCF_001189955.1 Herbaspirillum chlorophenolicum
ATTAAAACGGTGGAGACTTAGAACAAAACGCGTACGCCGGCCACGAGCCTGGTTTCACCGGCATTGCCGCCAGCACCACGTGAGAAGCTGGCAGTACGGCCGAAACTCTGATCGCGCTCAATTCCGACGTAAGGAGCGAATTGGCGGGAGAACTCATAGCGCAGCCGAACGCCATAGGCCGCGCTGGACAGGCCCCGTCCGATGCCAAGCTCAGGATCTTCTTTACCGTACAGGTTGGCCTCGACGCGAGGTTGAAGCACCCAGCGCTGGGTCAACAACACCTCGTATTCGGCCGCCAGGCGCAAGGCAGTCCGACCTTGCTCTCCAACGTAGCCTGTCGCCTCTACTTCAAACCAGTATGGGGCCAGTCCCTGGACGCCGAAGGCGAGCCAATTGCGACCAGGTCGATTGCTGCCGACGTCGACGCGAAGGCCGAGCTGAGTGTCCCAATAGGGAGTAATCGCATGGCTCCACAGCAATTCGGTCCGGGCATCGCCTACGCGGCCTTGTTCGATATCGCCTTCGGCTTTGAGGTAGAACTTGTCATACGAATTGCCGATCCAGCCTTGGGTATCGTAGGCGACAGAATTCCCATTGCGGGTATGAACACGCTCCAGGCGATCCACCAGGAAGGAACCGAAGGAATGCATATCGGACATCATTAATGCGCTGGTGTCTTTCTGGGCATAGGGGCCGGTATTGAGAGTGTAGCCATTGGAATAGCC
>NZ_LFLT01000163.1 GCF_001189955.1 Herbaspirillum chlorophenolicum
CTGCGCAACAGTCCGATGCGGACAAGTTGCGATGCCGCCGCTACAAAAAGATGCCCTGGAATACTGGCGAAGCCAGCATGAAAACTGACCGTCGTGACCAAAGGATAACGTTTAGGGAAAAGAATGAGATCCGGCACATCACAACTACCCAACAGGCGCGTCCCGACCGGAGAAGGAAACCGGTGACGTCGCGTATCAAGCCATCCTCTTACAGAGGTCCATCTGCCGGAATCTAGACGGAGAAATGGCTTCCCGCAGTATCCGAACACTCCTCTCATAGTGGCCACTCCTGGTGCCCGAGCTCCCGATCCGATTCCATGCCGTATTGATGTCAGCCGACTGAATCTGTTCAAATAATGATCGACCACTGCCGAGGAAAGTGCAGGCAAGGAACTTGCGCCACTGGTGACGACCAAGCTCCTCTGACGGGCAGATTGGTCAAGATCGACGATTCCTGCAACAAAATCGCGCCCATCGGCCAAATCAATGTAATTGGATTCTGCCGCTATAGCGGCGCGGGCCACACCGTAATCTTGCCCTTGAAACGGTCCGGCAGTATGAATGACCGTATTAACTTTAAGCGCCGAAAGTTGCTGCGCAAGATCTGCGGCATTGGCGTCAATAGATAGGCCTTGATAGGCATCTAAGCCAAG
>NZ_LFLT01000164.1 GCF_001189955.1 Herbaspirillum chlorophenolicum
AAGCCCCACCAGCACAACCGTAGATGCCAGGGCAAACAGCGCAGTGAGGCGAACGGTCAGGGACCGTTGGCGAATCACGCGGCGCTCCCGGGCGTGTCAGCATCATCCAGAATGTATCCCACTCCACGTACTGTCAAAATCAGCTTGTGCTCGAAACCGTCATCTACCTTGGCTCGCAGGCGTCGGATGGCCACATCGATGACGTTGGAGTCACTATTGAAATTGATGTCCCAGATCTGGGATGCGATCAGTGAACGAGGCAGCACCTCACCACGGCGCCGTGCCAAGAATTCCAGTAACGCGAACTCCTTGCTCGTGAGTACCAACTTTCGGCCACCTCTGCTGGCGGAGCGTCGCGGGAGATCGAGCACCAGGTCAGCGACCGTCAAACGATCTTGCAGCACCACGTTGCTACCCCGGCGCAGCAAGGTGCGTACCCTGGCAAGCAGCTCAGAGAAGGCAAATGGTTTGACGAGATAGTCGTCTGCGCCCATTTCTAGGCCCTTGACTCTGTCGGAGACACTATCCCGCGCCGTCAGGAACAAGACCGGCACAGTCTTTTTGGCGTCACGAAGCGACTGGACGATACGCCAGCCATCCACATCG
>NZ_LFLT01000165.1 GCF_001189955.1 Herbaspirillum chlorophenolicum
GACCAGCGCAATCACGAGCGGAACGATCCAGATCTGGAATGTGGCGATGACCGTGGCCAAGTCGATGGCAATCTGAGGGGGATGGGCGGAAGCATTCAACCACAAGAAGAGAATTTTATTGATGTTTTCCATGATAGTGCTCTGGCAATGAACGATGGCGTATGGTCGAACTGATGATCGTTTGCATTGATCACGAGACGGGGTTCTTTGCAGAATGAGCTGGGTAATTAGGGGGGGGGCTGTGAGAATGTATCCCGGAAAACTTAGCCGAGACTGAGCCCGCATTAGGCAGTAAAGCATTGCAGCAAAAGCTCGATAGCAGATATCTAGCCGGCCTAAGGTCTGGCTAAGTCTTGGGCAATAGGCTCATGCGGCCAGAATTATTATCTGGCAACATCCATCAACTAAAGGAGCCATCCATGACTTCAGCGATCAGCAGTCTCTCCAGTAATTTTTACAACAATGTTGTGGCAGCCAATCCGCGCCAGAACGCCAGCAAAGTCGATAGTGACGGGGATCATGACAATAGCCGTCCGGGTGAAGTCGAAAAGGCCAAGCCGATGTCGGGAACCCTGGGCACGATGATCGATACG
>NZ_LFLT01000166.1 GCF_001189955.1 Herbaspirillum chlorophenolicum
CTCTGTGGCCTACGATACACAAGGCTGGGTCGGTAATTCGTACGACAAGTTCTACGTCAAAGCCGAAGGTGATATCGAACAAGGCCGCGTGGGCGATTCCCGTACCGAGTTGCTGTGGAGTCATGCGATTACGCCGTATTGGGACAGCCAGCTAGGACTGCGCGTCGACGTCGGCAGCAATAGACCAGGCCGCAATTGGCTCGCTTTCGGCGTTCAGGGATTGGCCCCGTACTGGTTTGAAGTGGAAGCAACTGGCTACGTTGGAGAACAAGGGCGTACCGCCTTGCGCCTGGCCGCCGAATATGAAGTATTGCTGAACCAGCGCTGGGTACTTCAACCCCGCATCGAAGCCAACTTGTACGGAAAAGAAGATCCAGAGCTTGGCATCGGGCGTGGCCTGTCCAGTGCCGCCTTTGGTGTTCGACTGCGGTATGAACTTTCGCGTCAGTTCGCCCCTTACGTCGGCATCGAACGTACCCAGAGTTTTGGCCGTACAGCCAGTTTCGTACGTGGTGCCGGCGGCTATGTCGGTGAAACCAGGCTTGTGGCCGGCGTACGCATTTTGTTCTGAGTCTCCACTTTTATAACT
>NZ_LFLT01000167.1 GCF_001189955.1 Herbaspirillum chlorophenolicum
AAGCGTTCAATCAGCTCTCCATGCTGAGGCCAGTCCTTCAGGAGAAGGTCTACCTGCGCGATCTCAAACTCATCAAACTCGAAGCCTGGCGCCACGGTGCACCCGACCAGGCTATGGCTGTCTGCGACCGTACACTCTGCTGCGAACCAGGCGCCGGCAGGAACCAGCGCCTGGAAATCCGTTCCGTCGTGTTCCAATGGATTGCCGAGGCGGAAGACTATCTGCTCTCCCTCTGGCAGGAGGACGTACACATGCAAGGGGACACCATCATAAAAGTGCCACATTTCGTCTGATTTGATTCGGTGCCACGTCGATCTTTCATTGCCGCGAAGCAGGTAATAGATGGCAGTGGCGGCCGAGCGTGTCGAATCGCCATGCGAGCGCTTGACGCGTTCCTGGCTGCGATAGGTTTCCCTGAAATGCCCGCCTTCCGGATGTGGTTGAAGTGCCAGGCGTGAAATCAGTTCTTCGGAGCTGGTTTTGGGCATCATATGACGGGATAAAGAGATTGTCGGGGTCTCGGCCGATTCACATCAGCCGGGTCCACTGGCTTATTGTACGCGGCCA
>NZ_LFLT01000168.1 GCF_001189955.1 Herbaspirillum chlorophenolicum
ATATGGGTCGGCACACGATCATTTTCCCCTTGGCAATACGATGCCATTGCTGCCCAAGTGAGCTGCATCGGCAACAACAAAGCAAGCAAGATAATGAATGAGCGCATGGTCTGAAGGATTATAGCTACCGACCGTCCCGATCGGCAGCTATGAGGTTAATGTGCAACATGGCCATTAATCGGCGGCGATTATGCACCGTTGTACAGCGGCAAGTCAAAGGCCTTGCTTTGGGCCGGGCTGCCGGCGACGTTCGGCTTTTCAGCAGCGGCTTGAACCGGCTTGCCCAGGCGTGCAGCTTCCAGCTCGGCCACCACATCGGCGCGGGTCTTGGTGCTTTCGAACTTGATCACCGGGTAGTTGTTGCGGGCGCTCAGGTTCGCTTGATCGCGTTCGGCTTCGGTCTTGACGGTCGATTGCGCGAAGGCGGACACCGACAAAACGGTAACCATGGCGCCGAAGAGAATTTGGGTTGCTTTCATGTCATTACTCCTAGAATGGTAGTTCAAAAGATCGCCTGATCCAGGCGGTTTCGACCGCCAACTCCTTGTGTGGCGC
>NZ_LFLT01000169.1 GCF_001189955.1 Herbaspirillum chlorophenolicum
GTATGGAGTCCATGGACGGCAAAACTGGGGCGCAACCGATGCAGGGGATGGATCATAGCCAGCACCAGATGGCTCCGGCCAATCCTCTGAAGGTGCCCAGCAAGAAAGCTCGCCATGCCAAGACAGAATATGGTCCCAGCACCGACGCCCGGGTCGATAGCGCCCGTACCAATCTGGATGATCCAGGGGTTGGCTTACGTAACAATGGCCGCCGCGTACTGACCTTGGCCGACATGCACACGATTGGCGGCCCGCTCGACAACCGTGGCGCCGAGCGTGAAGTCGAACTGCATCTGACCGGCAATATGGAGCGTTACGCCTGGTCGCTTGATGGCTTGGAGTTCGGCAAGTCCACGCCCATTCATTTCCGCTATGGCGAACGCCTGCGTGTCATCCTGCATAACGACTCCATGATGACGCACCCTATGCACTTGCACGGGCTGTGGAGCGAGCTGGAGACGCCCAACGGGGATTTCCTCGCTCGACGTCACACCATTCCGGTACAGCCTGCCCAGCGTATCAGTTTCCTGGTCACAGCGGATGCTC
>NZ_LFLT01000017.1 GCF_001189955.1 Herbaspirillum chlorophenolicum
GCGCACTGCTCAACGCGGTCAGCGAAAGCACCAGCGACCCCATCTTTGTGAAGAACCGCCAGGGCCTGATGATTTTCGCCAATCCGGCCACGCTGCAAAAGCTTGGCAAGAGCTGGGAGGAAACCATGTACCGCTCCAGCCGCGAGCTGTTCATGATCGAGGAAGAGGCCGACCGCGTCGACCGCGACGACCGCCGCGTGATGGCGTCCGGCAAACCGGAGAAGCTGGAACAGACGCTTCATCTGCCCGAAGGCGTGATTACCTTCCAGACCGCCAAGGTGCCCTGGTTCGGCAAGGACGGCAGTGTGCAAGGAGTGATCGGGATCAGCACCGACATCACCGAGCGCAAACTGGCCGAGGATGTGCTGCGCCAGCGCGAGAGCCAGCTGGAAAAGACCGTGGTGCAGCGTACCGCGCTGCTGCGCGAACTGACCAATCACCTGGAGACGGTACGCGAAGAAGAAAAGCGCGCCATCGCGCGCGAATTGCACGACAACATGGGCGCCTCGCTCACGGCCTTGTCGATGCATTTGGAAGGCGTCTACCAGGTGCTGCCAGGCGACGAAAAATGGATGGACCGCAAGGCCCGCATGCAGGGGCTGCTGAAATCGCTGGTGGCCACCACGCGGCGCATCCAGACAGAACTGCGTCCTAATACGCTGGATTTGTTCGGATTGAAGGCGGCGATTTCGGAACAGCTCGACGAGCTGCACGAGCGCACCGGCATCGCCTGCCATGCCAGCCTGCCGGACGAGGACGTGGAAGTCGGGCATGAGATGGAGATTGCCATTTACCGCATGCTGCAGGAGGCGCTCAACAACGTCACCAAGCACGCCAAGGCCAGCAAGGTGGACGTCATCCTCGACATCGACGAAGACCATGTAGCGCTGACAGTGCGCGACGACGGCGTGGGCATTCCCGAGGAGCGGCGCGACAACCACAAGACCTATGGCCTGCGCGGCCTGCGCGAGCGGGCCACCTATTTCGGCGGCAAGGTCGACATCCGCTCCACCCCCGGCAAGGGAGCGCTGGTCACCATCAGCCTGCCTATCAGGCCGGAGATGGCGCCCACTGAAAACTGAGCAATTGTGCCCGTGGGCAAGCCCGCAGCGTAGGAAGAGTCCTACGCAAGAATCGGACAGGGCTGATTTTGTGCCGCAGCATTTTCGGCGAACATATGTTTGTCGTGCGGCAGGGCGAAGAAATACCTCAAGCGTTCTGGCCGATTGCATGGCGATTTGCCCACGGCCACATGGGTGGCCCCCAGGGAGGGACCATGAAAAAAACATTACTTGGATTCTGCCTGCTGGCGGGAATGTCGGCAGCGGCCTTGCAGGCCAACGCCCAACGTCTCGGTGTGCCATTGGAAGATTCGGCCTCGCGCTGGTCATCGTCGGTAATGGAACGTCACGCGCCGATGGATTCCGCACAGTTGCAGAAGTTGGGGCAAAAAAAAATTCCGCTACATGGACATGGCCCAGATCAAGCGTTCGAAATCGATTCGTAACGCGGTGATCATTCATGGTCTGGACGATGCCAGTCAAAATGGCGTTTCGCAGCAGCAAGTCTACCGTCGCAATTTCCCGTCAGGCCACCCCATCGTGATCATGCGTCCGATGACCTGATACTGCAGAGCTGCAGTAAGCGGATGCAAGCGATGTAACGTTTGCCGGTATTTGCCAGCGGCGAGGAATTCGAGCCGCTTTCAACCGTCAAATTTACTCCCACATTTCAATGAGGTGCAGTCATGAAAACAATTCAAAAAGTCGCGATCACTTCCATCGCCGTGTTTGCTTTTTCGGCATTGACCGGTTGCAGCAACATGTCGCAACGTGACAAGAACACCGCAATCGGTGCGGGTATCGGCGCAGTCGGCGGCGCTGTGTTGACCGGTGGCAGCGGCATCGGTACTGCTGGTGGCGCAGCCGTGGGGGGCGTGATCGGTAACCAGATCGGACGCTAACGGAAGGTCCATATTGGAAACGCCGGCGGGCCTGCGTTCCCCGGTATAACCGCCGCGTTTGGTGAGGCAACACGCAATAGAAAAAAGCCGGCTGAGCCGGCTTTTTTGTTGAGACCCGCGCCCATGCCATTCAGGCGGCCGGGGCAGTCTCTTTGTAATCCTTGTAGATGCGCTTGGCGCGTTCCATGTCTGCCTTTTTCGCTGCGCCGGCATCCCCCCGGCAGCTCTTGGCCTGCTTGCCGCGCATGCCCTTGCAGGCCTGCAGAGCCTCGCCGTAGGCGGCGTTGGCTTCCTTGACCAGGTTCTGGTAGCGCGCCTTGGGGGTATCGTCGGGCTTGTACCAGCGGGCCGGGTCGGCCTTGCTGACGTCTTCTTCGGCCGCATGGGCAAAAGGGGCGCACAGCGTCGCCGAGGCAACCAGGAAAGAGACTGCGAGGATGTTTTTCTTCATAGGCTCACCTCATGAGGGAAATTGGCAAAGGCGCGGGCGGCCGGTAATGCAGGTATCGGCAGGCCGGTGGCAGGGCGCCGGCAGCGCCGCACTCCCATCCGCAGGACGGATGTTATCAGGCTTGGGCAGTGGATAGGCTCGTGGCGTCTTGAGTGGCAACCAGCGTGCACTGCGATTACCGGCAGGAAAAGGCGCCCAGCCTTGTCGGGAAAGCGGAAAGCGCCCAATGGTGCGGAATTTGCTATATCGTTCTGGCATGCCATACCGGCGCTGGCGCTTGTTTTTACGGCAATGCATGTTTTTTGAGCGGCAATGGGGTACTATTCCGGCCGTCAATCGCATGCTGCTTCGCAGCGCAATCGTTGGAAACGGATCAGCGAGTTTGACTTGTTTGCGTTCTCATCAGAGCCGATAGCCAGTTCCTCCTTCTATGAAGCCCGGTAGCCCATCGACATCTTCCGCTCCCACGGGCGGGCGTCCGCTGCGTATCGTCATCGTCAATTCCGTGCCGCATCTGGAAGAAGACCATGACGAAGCCGCGCATGAGCAGGCGCAACAGCGTGCCGAGGCGCTGCGTGCCGGGCTGCTGGATGCCGGATACAACATCATCGCCGCGTTGCCGGCCGACCTTTCGCTGCCGGACCGCATTGCCGGCCTGCAGCCGGACATGATCATCATCGAAGCCGAGTCCGATGCGCGCGATGTGCTGGAGCACATCGTGATCGCCACCCGCGATGAACGCCGCCCCATCGTCATGTTCACCGAAGACGACGACACCTCCAGCATGGAAGCCGCCATGGCCGCCGGTGTGACTGCCTATATCGTGGCGGGCTTGCATTCCGAACGGGTCAAGCCGGTGCTGGACGTGGCGTTGGCGCGTTTCCGCCAGGAGCAGAAGCTGCTGGCCGAGCTTTCCGATACCCGGAACAAGCTGGCCGAACGCAAACTGGTCGAACGCGCCAAGGGGGTGCTGATGGCGCGCAAGGGCTTGTCCGAAGACCAGGCCTACCAGAAGCTGCGCGGCATGGCGATGAACCGCAATCTCAAGCTTTCCGAAGTGGCCCAGCGCCTGCTGGATGCCGAGGACTTGCTGGGCTGAGCATTTCTTTCCGGCTGTTTTTCTCTCCTTTTCTCTTCCGCCAATTTGGTGCAAGGCACAAATGAAGTGCGGCGAAGCGCTCGTTTTGCTGGCGTTTCATGCCTCCCCCGAAGCGGGGTCGCATGTTCTTCCGCATCCACCGCCGATCCCGTTTCCATAGGGGATTGCCGGCATGCCGCACGGTTTTCCATTCCTCTGGCACGGTCTTTGCTGAACCAGCCCTCGTAGCGCAACGAGTGCGCAATAGATGCGGCCAACGGAGGTTGCATCGCCCAAGACAAAGGCGTCTTTCGACATGAAGCAATTCATGCCGGAATACGCCTTTTTTTGTTTATCGGTTAGCAATGGGGGAAATGCCATGGATTTCCAAGAGCAGGCGGGCAAGGCAGTGGCCGGGGCAGTCAAGGACGCGGAAGTGGACGGTACGCGCCGCAAGATCATTCATACCGCGGGCATCGCGGCGGGAGCGAGCATGATGGGTTTAGCCACCGGCGGCGCCTGGGCGGCCGGTTCCGACAAACCGGAGAAGGAAGAGGTCAAGATCGGTTTCATTCCCCTGACCGACTGTGCCTCGGTGGTGATGGCTTCGGTGCTGGGTTTCGACAAGAAGTACGGCATCAAGATCGTGCCCAGCAAGGAGGCCTCCTGGGCCGGTGTGCGCGACAAGCTGACCAACGGCGAACTGGACGCCGCCCACGTGCTGTACGGCCTGATCTACGGCGTGCAACTGGGCATCGGCGGGCAGAAGAAGGACATGGCGGTGCTGATGGGCCTGAACCACAATGGCCAGGCCATCACGCTGTCCAAGAAGCTGGCCGACAAGGGCGCGGTGGATGGCGCTTCGCTGGCCAAGCTGATGCAGATCGACAAGCGCGAATACACCTTCGCCCAGACCTTCCCCACCGGCACCCACGCGATGTGGCTGTACTACTGGCTGGCGGCCAACGGCATCAATCCGATGAAGGATGCCAAGGTCATCACCGTGCCGCCGCCGCAGATGGTGGCCAACATGCGCGTCGGGAACATGGATGGCTTCTGTGTGGGCGAGCCCTGGGGCCATCGCGCCATCGTCGATGGCGTGGGCATCACCGCCACCACCACCCAGGACATCTGGAAAGACCACCCGGAAAAGGTGCTGGGTACCTCGCTGGAATTCGTCAAGAAATACCCCAACACCTGCCGCGCGATGATGGCCGCCATCCTCGATGCCAGCAAATGGATCGATGCTTCGCTGACCAACAAGAACAAGATGGCCGAGGTCATCGCCGACAAGTCTTACGTCAACACCAGCAAGGACGTGATCGACCAGCGCATCCTGGGCCGCTACCAGAACGGCCTGGGCAAGACCTGGGACGACCCCAACTACATGAAGTTCTACGACGACGGCACGGTCAACTTCCCGTACCTGTCGGACGGCATGTGGTTCATGACCCAGCACCGCCGCTGGGGCCTGTTGAAGAGCGATCCGGATTACCTCGCCGTGGCCAAGGCGGTCAACCAGATCGACCTGTTCAAGGACGCTGCGGCGATGACCAAGACGCCGGTGCCCAAGGATGTCATGCGCACGTCCAAGTTCATGGACGGCACCGTGTGGGATGGCAAGAATCCGGCGGCCTACGCGCAGTCGTTCAAGATCAAGGTCTGATCGCCGGCCGCATGCGATTGAAGTTCCATCAGGAGGGGAGTCGAAATGAGCGCAGTCATGGAAAACATCATGGGCGATAACGCCAAGCCGGCCGCCGAGGCGCCTGCCGCGGTGCGTGGCGCCGAAGCCGCCAACGAGGCCCGGGCGGCGACGCCTGCGCCGGCTGCCGCATCCCGTGCGGCCAGGCGCCGCATCGCCGGCAGCGGCGCCTTCATGCGCATTGTGCCGCCGCTGCTGGGGGTGGCAGTGCTGGTGCTGGTCTGGCAGATCATCGCCTTGAAGAACAGCAGTTTCCCGACGCCGCTGGCGACGCTGCAGGAAGCGATCAGCATGTTCTCCGATCCCTTCTATCGCAACAGCCCCAATGACCAGGGCATCGGCTGGAACGTGCTGGCTTCGCTGCAGCGCGTGGGCGTGGGCTTCGGCCTGGCGGCGCTGGTTGGCATTCCGCTGGGGTTCGCCATCGGCCGCGTGCAGTTCCTGTCGGCCATGTTCGGCCCCATCATCAGCCTGTTGAAGCCGGTGTCGCCGCTGGCCTGGCTGCCGATCGGCCTGCTGGTGTTCAAGTCGGCCAACCCGGCGGCGATCTGGTCGATCTTCATCTGCTCGATCTGGCCGATGATCATCAACACCGCAGTGGGCGTGCAGCGCGTGCCGCAGGACTACATGAACGTGGCGCGCGTGCTGAACCTGTCGGAATGGAAGATCCTGACCAAGATCCTGTTTCCCTCGGTGCTGCCTTACATGCTGACCGGTGTGCGGCTGTCCATCGGTACCGCCTGGCTGGTGATCGTCGCCGCCGAGATGCTGACCGGCGGCGTGGGCATCGGCTTCTGGGTCTGGGATGAATGGAACAACCTGAACGTGCCGCACATCATCATCGCCATCGTCGTCATCGGCGTGGTCGGTCTGATCCTGGAGCAGGCGCTGGTGGCGCTGGCCAAGGCATTCACCTATGAACAGGTCAGCAACTGAAACCGAACGCGGGGGACATCATGGAAAACATCAACGGCAAATTCATCGACATCCACGGCGTGGAAATGGTGTTCAACACCAGGAAGGGCAGTTTCCATGCGCTGCGCGATATCAACCTGACGGTCGCCAAGGGCGAGTTCGTCACGCTGATCGGCCACTCCGGCTGCGGCAAGTCGACCCTGCTGAACCTGATCGCCGGCCTGACCCGGCCCAGTGAAGGCGTCCTGCTGTGCGCCAACCGCGAGATCGGCGGCCCGTCGCCGGAGCGCGCGGTGGTGTTCCAGAATCATTCGCTGCTGCCCTGGCTGACCTGCTACGAGAACATCTACCTCGGCGTGGAGCGCGTGTTCGGCGCGCTTGAGGACCGCACCCAACTGCGCGACCGCACGCGCGCCGCGCTGGCGCTGGTGGGCCTGTCGGCGGCCGAGACCAGGCGCCCCAATGAAATCTCCGGCGGCATGAAGCAGCGGGTGGGCATCGCCCGCGCGCTGGCGATGGAGCCCAAGGTCTTGCTGATGGACGAGCCGTTCGGAGCGCTCGATGCACTGACGCGCGCCCACCTGCAGGACGAGCTGCTCAAGATCGTGGCCAAGACCGAGTCCACCGTAGTCATGGTGACGCACGATGTCGACGAGGCCGTACTGCTGTCGGACCGCATCGTCATGATGACCAACGGCCCGGCGGCAACGATCGGCGAGATCCTCGAAGTCGGGTTGCCGCGTCCGCGCGAGCGGGTTGCGCTGGCGCAGGACCAGCAGTACTCCGAGTACCGTACCGCGGTGCTGGAATTCCTCTACCGCAAACAGGCGCATCCGGCGCGTGAAGCCGCTTGAACCAGTGAGGTGAGCCATGTCCAGCCAGGCCGCCGTGCAGGAAATGCATGGCACTGTTCCCATCCCGTTTGCGGCCGTCAACGATGCGCGCGCGATGCCGCAGGGGCATAGCGAGGCGTCTTCCTCAGATGATTCCGGCGTGGCGCCGTTGTCAGGCGAAGTATTCGGTGCGCTGATCAACCTCTCGGGCCGCCGGCGCTTCACGTCGCAGCGGCTGGTGCTGTATGCGGTGCTGGGTGCGCAGGGCCACGAAGGCGCAGTGGCGACCGCGCGCGAAGCGCTGGCCCTGTTCCGTGGGGCGCATCAGGCTTTGCTCAGGCGCTCCGGTGAGCTGCCGGGCGTGTTTTGTCCGGAACTGGAGGAGGTCTATTTCGGCAAGCCGCAAGGCGATGCGCGTATCGTGCATTTCAGCGAGCTGGCGGGCCGTGCGCTCAACGCCATCGAGGACAAGCTCAAGTCAGCCCCGGAACTGCTGGAAGCGCTGGTGAAGGAGACCACGCCGCTGCTGGCGGTGCTGAACCAGATCACCGGGATCTACGAGGAACAATCCAGGAAGCATTCGCGGCTCATGCGCGACCAGTTGCGCGGCATCATGACAGATATCGAGACCATTGCCCGCGAAGCCAAGATGGTGGCGTTCAATGCCCGCATCGTGGCGGCCCGTTCGGGCCAGGCCGGCCGGGAATTTTCGGTTGTGGCCGGTGTGCTGTCCAACATTACCGGCGAGATCGATGAGTTGGTAAAGGCGGCGTTGAACGGTACGGCAGCCTGACGCCGCCCGACAGCCACGGCCAATAAAAAACGCAGTCCGGTAATAAACCGGCTGCGTTTTTTGTTGCCGGCAAGCGCTTGCGTTCAGCGCATGCCCTTGTATGCCGACCATCCCACCAGCAGCCACGCCGCCAGGAAGGCGACGCCGCCGATGGGCGTGATCGCGCCCAGCACGCGTGTGCCGGTCAGCGCCAGCAGGTAGAGGCTGCCGCTGAAGATCACGATGCCGACCAGCATCAGGTTGCCGGCCCAGCTCATCATCGCGCCGCCGAATTTGGGCATCAGCAGGGCGACGGCGATCATGCCCAGCGCATGCATGACCTGGTAGGTGACGGCGGTATGCCAGATCACCAGCATCTCATCGGAAAGTATCTTCTTCAGTCCGTGCGCGCCGAAGGCGCCGCAACAGACGGCAATGAACATGTTGATGGCGCCGACGATGATGAGAGTGCGTTCATTCATAAAGCTATCCTTCCGGTGTTGTGCATGGTGTGCAGAGAGGTTGGCCGGGAATGCGGGCTCAGTTCAGGTCTTCGAACTCTTCCTTGGGCAGCGCTTCATAGGCGTCGGACTTGATCGATGCGTCGTTGGTGCAACCGCGCGTGCTGGCTTTGCCGACCTTGGGGCCGCGCACCACGATGCCGGACGAGAATTGCGGATCGTTGGTCGGCCCCTTGAAGTTGGTGCGCACGGTGCGGTCGAACAGGATGTAGTCGTAGCCGCCGTTGGCGAAGCGGATATGTGCCTCGCCGCCGCCTGAGTACATGGTGGAGCTGAAGAAGAACTTGCCGGCTGCCGGCTGCGGCGTGTTCGGATATTGCAGTTCGATGTTGGCCGGTGTGCCGAAACGGTATTGCACCGTTCCGCCGCCGGCGGAGAAATCGGGCGAGGCACACAGCGAGGCAGTCTTCCGGGCGTGGGTGGTGCAGGAGAAGATATCCTTTTCGCCAGGTTTGCACATGGTCGGTTCGGAGGCCGCGGCATGGGCGTTGGCCAGTGCGAGCGATGCGGCGAAGAACAGGGCGTTTTTCATCGGGTGGTTTCCTGTGCGTTTGCGCGGTTCAGTACCCAAGACGCTGGCCCTTGCCGATGCGGTATTCGTGCCTGAGTACGAACTGCGAAGTGGCGATCATGCCCGACAGGCCGAGGATCAGCTGCGTCAGCGTATCCTGCGGCAGCACCCAAACGGTGCCGGCCGGCAGCGCCGAACCAGTGGCCGCGCTGATCACCGGATTGACCCATGAGGCTTCTTCGGTCACGTCCAGCAATACCAGGCCTTCGGCCGTGGTGTGCAGGTAGATTTCACCCCCCAGTTCCAGCGCGAAGCAGATGCCCTGGCCGGCGTTGACCGTATTGAGCTTGTTGCGCCAGACGACCGCTTGCAGCTCGCGGTTATAGGTGTCGATCCAGGTTTCGATCTCATGCACGTTCTGTAGCGCAATCCAAGGCCGTGGCGCCGGAACGGTATCGGCGCCGCTGACGGCGTCATCGGGAAACAAGGGCTCGGGCGGCTGGTCGGACATGGCTGGCAATCGGGAGGTGGGCGTAACGGCTGGCGCCGTCGGTGGCAGGCAGGATTTCGAAAACCTGCGGGTGAAAAACGAAAGTATATCGGATAGCGTATCGTCGGGCGAAAGAGCCGGGCGCATCTTTGGCCAAAATCCGATGCTGTTGCGAGCCAGCCATGCGCCTGCGCATTGTGCTTGCCGGAACGCCTAGCCAGCGTTAGCGTAGCGGCTCCGGCTGCTTTTGCAGCTTCATTTCCATGACAAGAAAAACATGCGCCGACAACTCCTTTTACTCACGGCATGGCTCCTGGCCGCCAACCTTCACGCCGAGCAACTGGCGATGGATCTCAACGAAGCGGTGACATCGATCGATGTCACGGTCAAGGACTTCTACGGCAAGGAAGAGACAGGCAAGGTCGTCATCACGCAATTCAAACCGGACGGCCCCGGCCCATTCCCCATCCTGATCCTGAACCACGGCCGTAGCCCCACCAACCGCCGCGATCCGCCGCGCTTCCGTTATACCAAGCAAGTACGCTACTTCGTCGAGCGTGGCTTTGCGGTATTCGAGCCGACCCGTATTGGTTACGGCCAGTACAGCACCCAGTTCGATCCGGAAGACAGCGGCAGTTGCAGCAGCAAGGACTACGCGCCCATGGCCAAAGCCGCGAGCACCGAGATCCTGGCGGTGCTGGATTATGCAAAGCAGCAATCCTATGTCGACCCGCAGCGCGTGTTGCTGGTAGGGCAATCGGTGGGCGGCTATTCGACGGTTGCCACCGCCGCGCTGGCGCCGGCCGGCCTGGTCGGCGCCATCAACTTCGCCGGCGGCTCTGGCGGTGATCCGGTTGCGCGTCCGGGCAATCCCTGCCAGCCGGGACGCATGGAGGACATGTATACCCAGTTCGGCAAGACCACCAAGGCGCCTATGCTGTGGGTCTATACCGAGAATGACCTTTACTTCGGCCCGACCTATAGCAAGGCCTGGCACGCGGCTTTCGTGAAAGCCGGCGGCATGGCCGACTACCATTTGTTGCCGCCGTTCGGGAAGAACGGGCACCTGCTGTTTTCCGGCGGGGTGGAGATCTGGTCGCCGATAGTGTCGGCATTCCTGGAAAAGCTGGGGTTTCCGGGCCAGCAGCCCAAGCAGTAAAGGGAGGCGGGGAGAGGGGCCCGATAAGCAAAGGCCGTGATGATTTGTCGCCAGCAGGTCCTTGATTTCATTGGGAAATAATGTTCTTGTTTGGCGCCCCATTATCGGCCTCAGCTTGTTGGTCTGAGGGGCGATCTCATTCATATGGATGATAGAAAACCGGCGCTTACGCCACTATAATTTCTTGCGTAGCGTTAAGAACCCGGTCCCGATCACTGCCGGGATCGGGAACAGATTCAAACAATGGCCGCTAAGAATCCATTTCGTACTTGGGGGGAATCATGAAGATCATCTCGATACTTTCCAGATTGTCCTCGCTGGCAGTTCTGGTCGTTATCGCCGCATGCGGCACGCCTTACCAGCCGCCGCCGACGTCAGCGGCACCTTCTGCGCCGCCGCCAGGACCACCTGACTGGACGCTCTCCTCCGGTGGTTGCAAAGTCTGGAACAACGGGCCCCGGCCGACCGATTCGGTGACTTGGGACGGAGAATGCGTCAACGGCATGGCAGAAGGCAAGGGAACCGTCACCTGGTTCAACAATGGCGTTTATTCGCAGCGCTTTGTCGGTGTCATGAAAGAGGGGAAGCGTTCCGGCACCGGCGACTATTATTGGGCCAACGGCGATCATTACAGTGGCCAGTTCTCCAACGACGACCGTACCGGCAAGGGGGAATATCGTTGGGGCAACGGTGACCGCTACAGCGGCAATTTCCTCCGGGGCCAGCGCGACGGCGTCAGCACCACGTACGTCTTTGCCAACGGTGACCGTTTCGACGGCGAGCAGCGCAATTCCAGTTTCATCAACGGGAACCTGGTCAATTCCAGTGGCGAGGTCATCGCCAGCTTTATCGATGGCAAGCGCTACAACCGGAGCAACCCGAACAACTCTTCCGCATCATCTTCCGGTTCATCCGGCGGAGGCTTTGGTGCGCTGCTGGGAGCGGTTGCCCAAGGCATGGCGGCTGCGGGCGGCAAGAACGCCGCGCAGTACCAGGCACTGGCCAACGGCCTCAACGGCAATGCCGCCACTGGCGGCGGTGGCAGCGGCGGCGTGAACCCCGCCTATACGGCACCGGTTGCGGGGGCGGCGGCAAGCAGCGGCGACAGCACCCAGCCGATGGTCAATCAATGCATGAAGTTCTCCCGCAAGGGCAAGTACGAGATGCGCATCGACAATAGTTGCGGCTATGATCTCTCTACCGTGTATTGCTACACCAGCATCGCCAATGCGTCACAGTATTTCGACGTGACCGCCAACGCTTGCACCAGTTACCGTCGCAGTTCGTCGGCCAATATCGTCATCAGTGCCAATGGTTTCATCACCGTGAATGCACCCAACAACAACAATCCGGTCAAGTTCATCGCCTGCAAGTTGGCCAACGATGGTTATCCGACCAAGTTGCAGTGGGATGGCAACAGCCTACAGGGCGAATGCCATTTCCGGGCGAGTACGTCTTCAGGCGGCGCACGCAGCTTCGGTGCGGTACGTTAGCAACGCAGGACACTAGCCCGATTCCCGGCATGTCAAACGACAAGCCGGGTGGGGTGCTCTGTTCGGGAAACGGAAAGGCGATCTGCCGGCTTACGAACTGGAAAAGATAAAAGTCCGCACGAACTTTTATCTGGCTGCTTTGTTTTTGCCGGCGATCGTCCAGGATCACTCCTCAATCATTGCCCCGATCGCCACCGAAATCTCACGCGCTGCCTTACCGACGATAGGCACCAGGTCTTGCGGCTGGTAGCCGCCGTCGACGTGAGACATGAACGGCACCGTCAAGGCCGCAACGGCCTGGTTGAAGTGATTCAGGACGGGGAAGCTGATGTCGATCACGCCGTTGGAGGCTTCGCTGGACGATACATCGTTGCCGGCTTCTGCAATCGCAGCCAGTCGCCGCATAATCTTCTCGGTCGTGGGCGAACCATCGTGTTCCGCCATTGCTTTGACCATATCCAACTGGCGGTCCTGTTGCTGAAATGCCGCGATCACGCGGGCCGACGCGTAGTGCGACGATAGCGCAAAGCTCGCGCCCAGTTTGACCGACCAGCCCATCGCCCGGTGTTGCGGTTCGGCTTGCGAGATCACCATCATGCGGTCGCCGTTCATCGCCACCAGATGGCAGGAATGCCCGATCGTATCGGCCAGCCGCTCCATCGTATGCAGCGCCGCACGCTGCAGCCGCCGCATCGGCGGATGGCGGTTTGCCAGTTCGAACATGCGCAAGGTCAGCGCATACAGATTGGTGAGCGGATCGCGCCGCACGTAGCCGCGCTGCTCCAGCACGCCCAGCATGCGGAAGATTTCGCTGACCGAGCGCGATACCCGCTCGGCCAGCGCTTTTTGCGTCAGCCCCTCCGGTTCGTCCGCCAGCGCCTCCAGCAGATCCAGCCCCTTCTCCAGCGCCGGCGCGCCCGGGCGCTCATTGGCCGCAGCCGTTTCTTCGTTGTTGTTTGCTTGCTTCATTGTTTTACTTGATCTCTTTAAATTTCGTATATAGAATCAACTTTGCATATATGGAATTATGTGAAAGTCAGTTTATCAGCGGCAAGCTTCAAATAGCGATACAGGCATCAAGTAAATAAGCAAAAACGCGGTTCGACGGCCGCAAGAGACAAAGCAAAACCGCAGGCCGCATGCCTCGGTATTCAGGACCTCATATTTTATAAACCGGCCCACCGGTACATTAATCGGGTGAAGCGCAGCTTCGCCGTTACAGGAGACAAAGATGCGTCAGATTTTACTCGCGCTCGGTGCCGTCATGGCATTCGGTGCAACCGCCATCCCCGCCGCCGCGCAAGTCAAGTTGCGCCTGGCCCATGCCTTATCCACCAGCGAGCCGGTACATAAAGCGTCGGAAGCTTTTGCCAAAGCGGTCAACGAGCGCTCCGGCGGCAAGCTGCGCATCAGCGTTTTTCCGTCCGAGCAGCTCGGTCCCAATAAAGAGGTGTATGAGCAGGTGCGCCACGGGGCGCCGATCATCCAATTGGCCGATCCGGCGTTCATGGCCGATTACGTGCCCGACCTGGGCGTGATGAACGGCCCTTATTTGCTCGACAATCCGCAGCAATTCAAGATGCTGCTGGCCAGCGACTGGTACAAGGAAATGGACAAGGAAATGCAGAAGGCCGGTTTTCGCGCCTTGTCCTTCAATTACTTTTTCGGCATCCGCAACATGATCGGCAGCAAGCCGTTCCGTTCGCCGGCCGACATCAAGGGCGTGACGGTGCGCATCGCACCCAATCCGATGTGGGTAGAAACCTTCAAGGCGCTGGGGGCGCGCGGCGTGCCGCTGCCGTGGACCGAGGTTTATAGCGCGCTGGCGCAGAACGTGGTCGATGCAGTCGAAGCGCCGCTCGGTTCGCTGGTCGGCTCCAAATTGCAGGAGCAACGCAAGATCCTGTCGCTGACCGGACACTTCACCGCCTACGTCGGCCTGGTGATGAATGAAAAAATCTTCGAATCGCTATCACCCGATCTGCAAAAGATCCTGATCGAAGAATCGGTCAAGGCCGGCGAAGCCATGACTGCGACCACCATAGAAAACGACAAGAAGCTGATCGAAGACCTGAAGAAGCAGGGCGTGACGGTCGTCTCGGATGTCAATGTCAAGGCGTTCCGCGATGCCACCGCACCGGTCTATTCGGCCTTCCCGAAATGGACGCCGGGGCTGTACCCGCGCATCCGCAAGATTCTGGATCAGAAGTGATCCGCCGGTAATTTTCCCGTCCGGTCTGCGCAGCATCAGAAGTAGCGGCAGACCACTTTCCTTTCTTGATCAATACCAGTTTCATCTGGAGGCATCCCCATGTCTGAACTATCCGTCAACGCCGACAGCCCGCCGGAGAAAGAAATCCGTTTCTCCGACCTGTCGCTGGAAGAAATCGTCGCCGGCATCGGCCTGATCATCATCGTGCTGTCCGTCACCTGGGGCGTGGTCACGCGCTACCTGCTGGCGCAGCCTGCGGCCTGGAGCGGTGAGGTCGCCGGCATCGCGTTCGCCTGGACCGTGTTCGTTGGCGCGGCTGCCGTCTTCAAGCGCGGCGAGCATATTTCCATCGATCTGGCGATCGAGTATCTGCCGGCGGCGCCGCGCAGATTGCTGCAATTGCTGGTGGATATCTTTGTGTTCCTGACGCTGGCGGCCGTGGCCGGACTGGCGCTCAAGTTTTCGATCGCTACCATCGACGCGCCGACCACGATTTTGCGCATACCGCAAAGTGTCACCTATAGCGGCGCCGCCGTCGGCTTCATGCTGATGACGATACGCCACACCATGTTCGCCGTGCGCCGCCTGCGCCAGCCGGGAGAACCCAAATGACTTTATGGCCTGCTTTTCTGATGTTCCTGCTGCTGGCGATCAATGTGCCGGTGGCCATTGCCATGATCGCGCCGGCGATGCTGTATTTCTTCATCGGCGGCGATCTGCCCATTGACCTGGTATCGCAGCGCATCGTCAGCACCACGGAATCTTTTCCCTTGCTGGCGCTGCCATTCTTCGTGTTGGCCGGCAGCATCATGAATGCCGCCGGTATCACGCGCCGCCTGCTGGCGCTGGCCGAGGCCTTTGTCGGTCATTTCGTCGGTGGACTGGCGCAAATCAATATCCTGCTGGCGACGATGATGGGCGGCCTGACTGCTTCGGCCAATGCCGATGCGGCGATGCTGGCCAAGATGCTCGGACCGTCGATGGTGCGTGGTGGCTATAGCGCCGGATTCGCCGCGGCCACGATCGCCTGCTCGTCGGTGATCGTGGCGATGATCCCGCCCAGCATCGGCATGATCGTCTATGCGTATCTGGCCAATGTATCGGTCGGCAAGCTGTTCATCGCCGGCGTGATCCCGGGCCTGCTGCTGGCGGTTGCCTTGATGGTCGCGGTGTATCTGGTGTCGAAGAAACGCGGCTATGTGCCGGCGCGCTCGAAAATGGCAACCGGCAAGGAATTGTGGCGCGCGTTCACCGATTCGGTATGGGCCTTGTCGCTGCCGGTGTTCATCATCATCGGCATTCGCGGCGGTGTGTTCACGCCGACCGAGGCCGGCGCGATTGCGGTGCTGTACGCGGCTTTCGTCGGCGTCGTGCTGCATCGCGAACTGCGCTGGAAGCATGTGCCCATCATCCTGTCGGAAACCATCGCCACGACATCGGTGGTGATGCTGATCATCTGCAGCGCCGCCACGCTCGGCTATTACATGGTGTGGGAAGACATCCCCGCGCAATTGGCATCGACGCTGATTTCGCTCACCAATCACCCGGGCCTGTTGCTGTTGCTGATCAATGTACTGCTGCTGCTGGTCGGCATGGTGATCGAAGGCACCGCCGCGCTGATTCTGCTCACGCCCATCCTGGTGCCGGTGATCCTGAAGCTCGGTATCGACCCGGTCCATTTCGGCATCATCATGGTCCTCAACCTGACGCTGGGCGGCGCCCATCCGCCGGTCGGCACGCTGCTGTTCACCACTTGCAGCATCTTGAAAGTATCCCTCGCCAACGCCACCAAGGAATCGCTCTCACTGCTGCTGGCGATGCTGATCGTGCTGACGCTGGTCACTGCCGTGCCGCAAATCTCATTGCTGTTGCCGTCGCTGCTGATGCAGTAATCATTTATTTTTCAGGAAAAAAACATCATGTCTTCGACCAATCACAAGAGCGCAGCCGCAGCTGACACTACGCCGGTCTTGCCATTGCAGGGTTTGCTGGTGCTGGATTTCAGCCAGTTCCTGGCCGGCCCGTCGGCCGGGCTGCGGCTAGCCGACCTGGGCGCCGACGTCATCAAGATCGAGCGGCCGGACGGCGGCGATTTGAGCCGCCAATTGTATGTATCGAATCTGGAGCTGGACGGCGATAGCACCTTGTTCCATACCATCAACCGCAACAAGCGCAGCTTTGCCGCCAATCTGAAAGACGCCGCCGACCGGGAGGAAATCTGGAAGCTGATCGCGCAAGCCGATGTGCTGATCCAGAATTTCCGTCCCGGCATCATGGACCGGCTCGGCTTCGACTGCGATAGCGTGCGCAAGGCCAACCCGCGGCTGGTGTATGCCTCGATCACCGGCGACGGCAGCGAAGAGCCGTGGCGCGACAAGCCGGGCCAGGACCTGCTGGTGCAATCGCTGTCCGGCCTGACCTGGTTGAACGGCAATGCCGATCACGGGCCGACGCCGGTCGGCGTGGCGGTGGCCGACATCTTCACCGGCGCGCATCTGGTGCAAGGCATCCTGGCGGCGCTGGTCCGGCGCGGCATTACCGGGCAGGGCGGCCGGGTCGATGCCAGCCTGCTGGAATCGACGCTGGACTTCCAGTTCGAACTGATCAGCACCTATCTGAACGGCGACGGCACGCCGCCGCAACGCAGCGAGATCGGCAGCGCCAGCGCCTATCTGAGCGCGCCTTACGGCGTGTATGCCACTGCCGATGGATACATGGCGATTGCCATGAATCCGGTCGAACGCCTGGGGGAATTGCTGGGTTGCGATGCGTTGCTGGAATACGGCGACCGCACGCGCTGGTTCTCCGAGCGGGATGTCATCAAGAACATCTTGTGGAAGCATCTGCGCCAGCAATCGACCGCGTACTGGCTGGCAATTCTGGAGCCGGCCGATATCTGGTGCGCCGATGTGCTGAGCTGGCCGCGCCTGATCGAGCATGAGGGATTCAAGGCGCTGAACATGGTGCAGGAAGTGTTTACCGGCAGCGGCGCCAGGCTGGTGACAACACGCTGCCCGATCCGCATCGACGGCCGCATTCTGACTTCACGCAAAGGCGCGCCGAAGATCGGCGAAGACACTGCCGCCATCCGTGCGCAATTTCATACTCAGGAGAACCAATAATGATTGTCGAAAAATATTTTGAAGAATACGTGATCGGCGATTTCCGCCTGTCCACCGGCCGCACCATTACCGAAGCCGATATCGTCATGCATGCCGGCCAGACCGGCGATTATTATCCGCACCACGTCGATGCCGAATGGTGCGCGACCCAGCCGTTCAAGCAGCGCATTGCGCATGGCACGCTGATCTTCAGCGTCGGCATCGGCATGACCACCGGCGTGATCAATCCGCGCGGCATTTCTTACGGCTACGACCGGCTGCGTTTTATCCGGCCGGTGTTTATCGGCGACACGATCACGGTCAAGACCACGATCAAGGAAAAGCGCGACCATAAGAAACCGGAAAATGGCCTGCTGATCGAACTGGTGGAAATGTTCAATCAGCGCCAGGAAGTCGTCATCGCCTGCGAGCACCTGACTGTGATGGAACGCGATCCGGCAAAGGTGGCTGCATGAGCGAACGGACACTGCTGCGCATTATTTGCTGGAGCCACCGGCGTGCTGTCGATCCGCTGCTGGCGGCGCTTGAGGGCTTTCACGCCGCGCATCCCGGGATCGAGATCAAAGTCGACCAGCGGCCCCTGAGCGACTTCGAGCATCAGGGCATCGACGGCGTCGCACGCGCTTACGACATGGTGATTTACGACCATCCTTTCAGCGGCGACATTGCAAAGGGAGAAGTATTTCTGCCGCTGGAAAAACATTTCCCGGATCTGTTCGGTGAACAGGCCGACCGTAATTACGTCGGCGCATCGCTGACCAGCTACCGTTATCGGGGCAGCGTCTGGGGCGCGCCTATCGATGCCGCGACCCAGCACGCGCTGGTGCGCCAGGACTTGCTCGACGCCGCGGGCGAAGCAGTGCCGAAGACCTGGGCGCAGGCGGTGGCCTTGGGCGAACGTTTGCAAAAACGGGGATTGAAACTGGGCCTGAGCGTGGAAACGCCGCATGCCTTGCTCGCCGTTGCCGCCTTGATGGCGAATCAGGGACAGCCGTGGAGCACGGCGCCGGATCAAGCCTTCGCGATCGATCGCGCCGCATTCAAGGACGGCCTGCAATGGGTTCGACGCTTGCTGGCGTTTTGCCCGCCGGAAGCCCTGGGCTGGAACAGCATCGACCTGCATGAAGCCATGGTGGCGCGCGACGACATCGCGTATTGCCCTTGCGTCTACGGTTATGCGACTTACGGCGAAGCCGACATGCGCAAGCCGCTGGCCTTTGCCGATTTCGCCGGTTTACGGGCGCCGTATCATGCCGGCTCCGCTATCGGCGGCACCGCGCTGGGCGTATCGCGTTATTCGAAAGCGCCGCAGGCTGCGCTGGCCTTTGTCGCGTACATGGTTGGCGGGCACATCCAGGACCGGACGATTCCCGAAAACCATGGACAGCCGGCGCTGGTGTCGTCCTGGGAACGCAAGGAAAACGATGCGATTTTCAACGGCTTCTATTCTTCGGTACGGGCATCGATGGATACCGTCTGGGTCAGGCCGCGCATGCCCGGTTATGCGGAGTTCCAGCGCGACGCTGGCAATGCGGTAGCGGCAGCGCTGCGCGGCGAGCTGGATGACGACAAGGCGATCGATGAAGTACTGCGTCTGGCCGGGATGTTAAATCCCTAGCATTGCGAAGCAGTTTGCGCTGAGCGTTGCGGCCGTGCTTGGGGATGTTACCGGGCGAAGCCGCAGCGCGGAGATGTCTTGCGATAAAAATAAAAAAGGGTTCCAATGACTTGGAACCCTTTTTGTTACTGCTGAATTTCTGGTAGGCCGTGCGGGACTCGAACCTGCGACCAACGGATTAAAAGTCCGCTGCTCTACCAACTGAGCTAACGACCCGAAAGACCGCAATTATAGGCAAACTTCATTGACGGTGTCAAATCCCTGCGTAAAACGCTATACAAGAGCCACGTTTGCCGCAAAACCTATTACTTCAGCCCAGGCAGGCGTTCCTTGGCGGTCTGGGCGGCCGGGCTGTTCGGGTATTTCGCGATCAATTGCTCCAGCGTTTTCTTGGCGGCGGCCTTGTCTTTCAGTTCGGCTTGCGAGCTGCCGATGTTGAGCATGGCGTCGGCTACCTTGGGATTGTCCGGGTAGTTCTTCACGACGTTCTGCTGGGCCGCGATGGCGCCCTTGTAGTCGCGCTGGGCGTACAGGGAGTTGCCTTGCCAGTACTGTGCCGAGGCGGCGTAGCCTGATTGCGGGTAGCGTTTGATGAAGTCGGCGAAGGCATTGGCCGCGCCCTTGTAGTCGCCGCCCTTGAACTGGGACAGCGCAGCATCGTAGGCCTGCTGTTCGGAGACGCCGACGGCAACCGTCTGGCCGTCGACATTGACCTGTTGCGGTTCGAGCTTGCGCAGGCGCGCGTCGAGGTCAACGTAAAAATCTTTTTGCCGCTGCTGGGCGTTGGTGATCTCGTTGGTCAGCACTTCGATCTGGCCGCGCAGCGCCGAGATCTGCGATTGCAGGTTGTCGTTGCGGTCGGAGAGTGTGAGCACACTGTTTTTGTCAGCCTTGTTGGCAACGTCGTGCTGCAGGGCTTCGATCTTGGCGCGGATGTCCAGGATCGCCTTGCGCGCTTCGTCGTCGTCAAACAGGCCAGCGTGGGCGGTGAGCGGTAACCAGGCTGTGGCGGCCAGCACGGCCGCCACAGTTACCGATTTCAGTTTGAAAGCGGTACGCATGTCGATCATTGATAAGCGATGTCGGCGCGACGGTTTTCAGCGTAGGAAGCTTCGTCCTGGCCCAGGGCCTTAGGCTTTTCCTTGCCGAAGGATACGGCTTCGACTTGCGATTCCGACACGCCCAGCAGCACCAGTGCCTTGCGCACGGCTTCTGCACGCTTCTGGCCCAGGGCCAGGTTGTACTCGGCGCCGCCGCGATCATCGGTGTTACCTTGGATGATCACTTTGCGGTCCTTGTGGGCAACCAGGTACTTGGCGTGGTTTTCAACCACAGCGCGGTATTCGTCCTTGACGGTGTAGCTGTCGTAGTCGAAGTAGACGCTGCGCTTGGCCAGAACGCCTTGCGGGTCGTTCAGCGGGTCGGCGGAACCGGCGTTGACGGTGCCGACGGCGCGCATGTCGGCGCCGGTGCCGGAACCGGCGCGGTTTTCAACAGGGGCGTTCTTGTCGTCCAGTTTGGTGGAGGAGCAAGCGGCCAGCAGAACAGCGCTGGAGACGATGAGGGCGAGGGTGCTGATGGTACGCATTTTGGATTTCTCCTTGTCGTGATGAATGTGAATGTTAGATTTCTTTATTTCATGAACGGACCCCAAGTCGGTTCCCTGATATCACCGACTTGCGTTGTCAGACGCTGCTTGACACGGCCATCGACGGATACGATGGCAAGGGATCCGCGACGACCAGCTTCCGTCGCGTACATAATGTATTTGCCGTTGGGGGCAAAGCTGGGCGATTGGTCTCGGTCGGTGTCCGACAGGCGTTGCTCCTGGCCATTGGTCAGGTCCAGCGCGTACAGCTGGAAGCGGCCGTCGCGGCGCGAGATGAAGGCCAGCGTTTTGCCGTCGGGCGAAATACGCGGGCTGATGTTGTAGCTGCCATTGAAGGTGACGCGCTGGGCGTTGCCGCCGTCCACGCTCACCTTGTAGATCTGCGGGCCGCCGCTGCGGTCGCTGGTGAAGTAAATGCTGCCGCCGTCAGGCGAGAAGCGTGGCTCGGTATCGATGCCGGACGTGTTGGTCAGGCGGCGCAGGCCGGAGCCGTCGGCATTGATGACGTAGACCTGGGTCAGGCCGTCGCGCGACAGTGCTACCGCCAGGCGCGAGCCGTCCGGTGACCAGGAGGGGGCCGAGTTGCTGCCCTTGAAGTTGGCGACGATGGAGCGCTGGCGGGTCACCAGGTTCTGGATGTAGACGATGGGTTTCTTGGCTTCGAACGAAACGTAGGCCACCTTGGTGCCATCGGGCGACCAGGAGGGCGAAATGATGGGTTCGTTCGAGCGCAGCGCGACCTGGTTGCCTTCGCCATCGGCGTCGGCCACTTCCAGGCGGTATTCGCTGCCCGACTTGGTGACGTAGGCGATGCGGGTCGAGAAGATGCCCGGGATGCCGGTCAGTTTCTGGTAGATGTCGTCGGCGATCTTGTGCGCGGTCAGGCGGATCAGTTGCGATTGGCTGCCGAAGGACAGTGCCGAGAGCTGGCTCGATTGCACGGTGTCGAACAGGCGGTAGCGCACGTCGAAGCGGCCATCGGCCAGGCGTTGTACGCTGCCCACGGCCAGCGCGTTGGCGCCGCGCTTTTGCCAGTCGGCGTAGTTGATGGTGGACGAATCCGACAGTGCATCGCTGTTGTCGATGAGCTTGAACACGCCGCTGCGGGCCAGGTCGGCCTTGATGATGGCGGTGATCTGCTGCGGCGCGGCTTCTTCGCCGGGGAAGGCGGTGATGGCGATGGGGATCTGGGTGGCGCCCACGCCGGTGATTTCGAAGCGCAACTGCGCCTGCGAGGCCGGCGCGAATGCCAGGCCGACGGCGGCTACTGCAATGCTGGTCAGGTAACGGACATTTCTCATCGTTTACTGATCTTTCGGTTTGTGGGTAAAGGTGAAGCTGGACGGCACCTTGCCATCCTTGTCCGGCGGGAACGGCTGCGACTTCATGATGGCTTGGCGCACTGCATCGTCAAAGCCCGGCACACCGGACGATTTGTTGTTGCGCACGCTGCGCACCGTGCCATCCGGGAAGAGTTCGACAGTGTACTCCACGGCTGGGTTTCCGCTGAGGTCGCCGGGAACGTCGAAAATCGTGTTGGAACGGATCTTGGCACGCAGTTTATTGGCGTAATCCGGGTTGCCGCGCGGTCCTTGCGACTTCTCGGCCGTGCCATTGCCGCCGGTGCTGCTGGTAGCCTGGCCCATCATGCGCTTCAAGTCGTCCTGGCGGCGCTGTTCGGCAGCCTTGGCGTCAGCGGCGGCCTGCTGCTGTTTCTTCTTGTCGGCAGCTTGCTTCTCGGCATCGGCTTTTTTCTTGGCCTCGTCCTCTTTCTGCTTGTCTTCCTTCAGTTTCTTCTGCTTCTCGGCTTCGAGCTTTTCTTTCTTCTCGCGTTCCTGCTTTTCCTTATCGGCCTTTTCCTGCTGTTGCTTCTGCTCCAGCTCTTGCTTGCGCTTTTTCTCTTTTTCCAGGGCGATATCGGGCTTCTCGACCTTGGGCTCGTCGATTACCTTGGGCGGCTCGGGCTTCGGCTCGGGCTGGATTTTCGGTTGCGGCTCGGGTTGCGGTTCCGGCTGGGGCGGCGGTACGGGCAGGGGCGCCGCTTCCTTGTATTGCGGATCCCAGATCTCGGCCTCGACCGTCAATGGCGTCTCGTTTTGCCAACGGATGCCGATCCAGAAGAACAGGAATAGCGCGACGTGCATCACCAGCGCCAGCGCGATGGCGCGCCAGCGGCCGGGAGGCTTGGGGATGTTGTACGGAGAGTTGTCGCTCATGGTGACTGCTTGGTAGCTGCTTACTTGGTGGCCAGGCCGACGCGCGCGATCCCCTGTTTTTTCACTTCGGAAATCACCTGCACCACCTCGTCGTACTTGATTTCCTTGTCGGCCGAGATCATCACTGCCAGGTCCGGGTTGTCGGCGTGCAATGCCTGCAGGCGTTCAGCCAGGTCGACCTTGCCGGTCACGGTTTCGGCTTTCTTGCCGCCGCTCTTGGGGCCGTTGATGCGGATCGTGGCCTGGGTGTTGGGCTTCAAGGCGATTTCGATATAGTCGGCCGGCGGCTGCGTGGACTTGCCGGCGGTCGGCAGGTTGATCACGCTCGGATTGGTAATGGGGGCAGCGACCATGAAGATGATCAGCAGCACCAGCATCACGTCGATGTAAGGCACGACGTTGATCTCTGACTTGAATTTGCGGGTACGGCCCCCGCGCATCGATGAGCCGGCCATTAGCGTGCCTGACGTTGCAAGATGTTGGAGAATTCTTCGATGAAGCTTTCGAAACGGATCGCCAGGCGGTCGATGTCGTGCGAGTAGCGGTTGAATGCCACCACGGCCGGAATCGCCGCGAACAGGCCGATGGCGGTGGCGATCAGCGCTTCGGCAATGCCGGGAGCAACCGCCGCCAGCGTGGCCTGTTGCACGTTGGCCAGGCCGCGGAAGGCGTTCATGATGCCCCACACCGTGCCGAACAGGCCGACATAGGGCGAGACCGAACCGACCGAGGCCAGGAAGGCCAGGTGCGATTCCAGCGCATCCATCTCGCGCTGGTAGGCCGCGCGCATGGCGCGGCGTGCGCCGTCGAGCAGGGCGCCGTTGTCGGCCGAGCCGCCGCGTGCGGCCACCGAGGCCTTGGCCTTGTTGAATTCACCCATGCCGGCCTGGAAGATGCGTTCCAGCGCGCCACCGCTGCCGCCCGCCTTGCGGCGGTTGGAGAGGGCATCCTGGTACAGCGCGGCGAGGTTGCCGCCGGACCAGAATACGCGCTCGAATTCTTCGGTCTGTATGCGGGCGCTGCGGATGGCGAACATCTTGCGGAAGATGTAGGTCCAGCTCATGACCGATGCAGACAGCAGCAGCAGCATCACCAGTTGCACCAGGACGGACGCGTTGGCGATCAGCGAAATGAAGGACAGGTCTTGTGTGACGTTCATGGGGATGTGTGGCGGCTAAAAGGGCGGCAATTAAAAGGACTGCAAATTGTAAGAGCAAAAATTTCGGTTCCGATACCGGCGCTTGTTAAGCAAAGCTTGCCGGCAGCCTGCATGTTCTTGGTGCCCATGTGCTCATGGCGCGTCCTGCCGGGTCGGCCCAGGGGCAGTCTTGATGCGCGAAAGCAGTTCTGCGGGAATTTGTTGCGGGCGGAAGCTTGCGGCATCGACGCAGACCACGGTAATGCGTCCGCGGGCCAGCAATGTTGCTTCCTGGTTATTTCCGGCGGCGCCGTTCCCCGACGGCAGGCGCCAAGCTTCCTGGACAAACTCGATGGAAGCGTTTCGGAACTTTTCGACCACGACGGTGAGTTTGAGTTCATCGTCCAGGCGGGCCGGGGAGAGATAATCGACGCTGGTGCTTTTGACCACGAAGATGGCGCCGGTGGTCTCGGCCAGGTGTTGCTGCTGAAACCCGAAGGAGCGCAGCCATTCGGTGCGGGCGCGCTCGAAGAACTTCAGGTAATTGGCGTAGAAGACGACACCGCCGGTGTCGGTATCTTCGTAATAGACTCGGATCTTCCAGTTGAACGGACTACTGGCGGCACTCATATGCTTCTTGTTATTCGGCGAATTGTCGTTGCGGATGCACGAAAAATGTTGCTTGCGTGAAACGGCCCGAAAGCCGGTTGGAAAGGCGTTTCTGCGGCGGTGTGGCATCGCAGCAGAAAAACGTCATTTTACCTCATCCGTTACTGTTTGCGCTTGATGTTGAAGGCGCCGAAGCCTTGGCAGGTCGGCATCAGTTCCATGTAGTTGATGTTCACGTGCGCCGGCATGGTGGCGACCCAGAAGGCCGCTTCGGCGATATCTTCGGCGGTCAGCGGGACGGTGCCTTCATAGACCTTGGCTGCAGCCGAGTCGTCGCCCTTGAAGCGCACGTTGGAGAATTCGGTGCCGCCGCACAGGCCCGGCGCCACGTTGGTGGCGCGCACGCCGGTGCCCACCAGGTCGGCGCGCAGGTTCAGGGTGAACTGGTCGACGAAGGCCTTGGTGGCGCCGTAGACGTTGCCGCCCGGATAAGGATAGGCGCCGGCAGTCGAGCCCAGGTTGATGATGGTGCCGCTGCCGCGCTTGACCATGGCCGGCAGCAGGGCGTGGGTGATGGTCACCAGGCCCTTGACATTGGTGTCGATCATGGTTTCCCAGTCCGACAGCGCGACTTCGTGGGCCGGGCCCAGGCCTAGGGCCAGGCCGGCGTTGTTGATCAGCACGTCGATGTTCTTCCACTCGCCCTGCAGGCTGGCCAGGCCGGCATCGATCGATTGCTTGCTGGTCACGTCCAGCACCAGCGGCAGCACATTGCCGGCGCCCAGCTCGTTGACCAGTTCATCCAGGCGCTCCTTGCGGCGACCTGCGGCGATCACCTTATGGCCGTTCTTGGCGAATTTGCGTGCCATGGCGGCGCCGAATCCTGCGGTTGCTCCTGTAATCAAAACGACCATCTGCAAATCTCCTGTTATGGTGCGGGGCCGGCGGCAGCCTTGGCAGGCGGGATTGCCGTCCCGGAAAGAAAACGAAATTGTAGCCCAAAGCGGGTTTTTACGAGGGCAGGCTCGCTTTTGAGGATGGCCGGGCGGTGTTGCGCGATGGCGAACCGTCTTGCTGAAATCGCCCCATTTCAATACAATGCGCTCACCATTTCGTCTCACGTAACTGGCGAAAAGCCGGAGCATCTCCGGCCAAGATGGGTATCCATCGGGAAGCGTGAGATTTCATCAGCCGTGCGCCTGGGCAGCCGAATGGAAAGTACGACTGAGGCTGCCCGCAATCCCACCTGTTTGGCCCTCATTCGATTTTGAAGTCGACCCGAGCGGCATTGTGTCGCCGTGACGGTTGGTCTTCGGCCGCACCTCATCAATTTGGAGAAACCATGTTTGACAAGAACCAGACTCTCGCAAAAGTCGATCCGGACCTGTGGTCTGCCATCCAAAAGGAAAACACCCGCCAGCAAGAGCACATCGAGCTGATCGCTTCGGAAAACTACACCTCGCCGGCGGTGATGGAAGCCCAGGGTTCGCAGCTGACCAACAAGTATGCCGAAGGCTATCCGGGCAAGCGCTATTACGGCGGCTGCGAATATGTGGACATCGCCGAGCAGCTGGCGATCGACCGCCTGAAGGCATTGTTCGGCGCCGAAGCCGCCAACGTGCAGCCGAACTCCGGCTCCCAGGCCAACCAGGGCGTGTTCTTCGCCATGTTGAAGCCGGGCGACACCATCATGGGCATGTCGCTGGCCGAAGGCGGCCACCTGACCCACGGCATGGCGCTGAACATGTCCGGCAAGTGGTTCAACGTCGTTTCCTACGGCCTGAACGACAAGGAAGAGATCGACTATGAAGCCATGGAACGCCTGGCGCGCGAGAAGAAGCCCAAGCTGATCATCGCCGGCGCTTCCGCTTACTCGCTGCGCATCGATTTCGAGCGCTTCGCCAAGATCGCCAAGGAAGTCGGCGCCTACTTCATGGTCGACATGGCCCACTACGCCGGCCTGATCGCCGCGGGCGTCTACCCGAACCCGGTGCCGCACGCCGACTTCGTCACCTCGACCACCCACAAGTCCCTGCGCGGCCCGCGCGGCGGCGTGATCCTGATGAAGGCCGAGCATGAAAAGGCCATCAACTCGGCGATCTTCCCGGGTATCCAGGGCGGTCCGCTGATGCACGTCATCGCCGGCAAGGCAGTGGCCTTCAAGGAAGCCGCTTCGCCGGAATTCAAGGCTTACCAGCAGCAAGTGGTGAAGAACGCCGACGTGCTGGCCAAGACCCTGATCAAGCGCGGCCTGCGCATCGTCTCCGGCGGCACCGAGTCGCACGTGATGCTGGTGGACCTGCGTCCGAAGAAGCTGACCGGCAAGGAAGCCGAGGCGATCCTGGGTTCGGCCCATATCACCTGCAACAAGAACGGCATCCCCAACGATCCGGAAAAGCCATTCGTGACCTCCGGCATCCGCCTGGGCAGCCCGGCCATGACCACCCGCGGCTTCAAGGAAGCGGAAGCGGAAAAGGTCGGCAACCTGATCGCCGACGTACTGGACAACCCGCATGACGCCGCTACCATCGAACGCGTGAAGGCCGAAGTCAAGAAGCTGACCGACGCTTTCCCGGTCTACGGCTGATCATGATTGCATGGGGCCGGTTGGCCGCCATGGGTTGTTTGTAGTTCGAGCTGAGCGACGGCGCCTGGGACAGGGCGCCGTCGTTTATCCGCAGTACCATGTGGTTTGAGCGTGTTTGCCAGCCTGGAGGCCGGCAGATGCAGATAACGCAACAATGTAACGATCGCCCATTGCCGCCATGAAGTGCCCATTCTGCAATCACGAAGATACACCGGTGCTGGACACGCGCGTTTCCGAAGACGGCAGCTCGATCCGCCGCCGGCGCCGCTGCGACAATTGCGATAAACGTTTCACTACCTATGAGCGCATCGAGCTGACGATGCCGGTGATCGTCAAGAAGAACGGCAGCCGTACCGAGTTCGATCCGGCCAAGCTGCGCGGTAGCCTGATGCTGGCGCTACGCAAGCGCCCGGTGTCGGCCGAGGCGCTCGACGCCGCGATCCAGAGCATCCAGGAAAAGCTGCTGCAAAGCGGTGCGCGCGAAGTGGTGTCGGGCCAGATCGGCGAACTGGTCATGCGCGAACTCAAGCGCCTGGACAAGATTGCCTATATCCGTTTCGCTTCGGTGTACAAGAGTTTCGAGGATGTGACCGAATTCCAGGATGCCATCGCAGAAGTCGGCCAGGAGCGCAAGGCGGCCAAGAAGCGGGATATCTGAAGGAAGTGAACGCCGTTGCGCCGGTGGAATCCGGAGCGCAAGGAAAATGCGTGAAGAAATAAAAAACGGCTGCAGATGCAGCCGTTTTTTATGGAATCAAGTCCCGCCTGTGCCGCTGTGCCGGCATCCTGAACCTGACGGTTCAAGTTGGCCACGGTAGTTCAGTATCGGGTTCATCGGACTAGCGACGCTCACGCCAACCAAACGATCCCGCAGCCTATGCTCGTAAATGGTTCAAGGAATATATGGCAAACGCGAACACGGCAGGAGTACAAAGTCTAACGCAATCGGCCCGCTAGTCCAAGGCTTTAGTATAAAAATATAGCGCGAATTTGTAACGGAACAGGCTTGCGTATGCGCTTGTTTCCTGCTTTATCTTTCCCGTTGAGCCAGCTTCTTGCATTGGGAGAATAGTTGCACATCAGTTTGCCGCAATAGCATGCACTTGTGCGGTGGCGCGTTGCGCATCTGGCAATGCAATGGTGTGATGGGGGCATTGAGGGCGCGCACAATAAAAAACGGCTGTCGCATAGACAGCCGTTTTTCTTTTTGGAGTGCCGCCGGATTCAGAACAGTTTTTCCTGCGGCGCCAGCGCCTGGTCCAGTACGTCGTTGATGGCGCTGACCTGCTGTTTCCATTCGGCGATGGTCAGCCCGGCGAACGGGCCTTCGGCTTGCTGGGTGGAGAGCAGTTCGGCGGCGATGCCCAGGGCGGCCATCACGGCGATGCGGTCGGTACCCTTGACCTTGCCGGCATCGCGGATGGTGCGCATCTTCTGGTCGAGATAGCTCACCGCATGGTGCAAGGCAGCCTGTTCGCCTTCACGGCAGGCCAGGGTATAGGGCTGGCCCATGATGGTGGCCTGGATCTGGATGACACTCATGCGGCCTCCGCAGTGGTTTCAGACGGCTCTGCGGGCGCAGCGGCGGGCAATTCGGACAGGACGGCACTGACGCGCTGGTAGGCCTCATCGATGCGCTGGTTCAATTGCGCATTGTCTTCGGCCAGTGTTTTGACGTGACGGCGCAACTCGGCATTTTCATCACGCAAGCCCTGCGCCAGTTGGGCGAGCTGGGCGACTTTGTCGGCCAGTTGTTGGAATTCTGAACTCATCTTGGTTGGTCGCTGGATAGGAATTGAGCGCAATCGCCAATTTTCGAGGATCGCGCAATTATATGCTCATTGGCGGGGTCGGACACCATATCCAGGACCGAGTTGCAGCGCGACCGGATTTTGTTTCAATTCCGTCGTTCGCGAGGCGCTTCAAGAGGGAGGGAAAGCAGGCCTGTCCCTCGGGTTCAGTCGCCACGCCGGCTGGCCTGGCCGCGGCTGCGCAGTTGGCTTTGCTGGAGCACGAAACCATCGAAGGCGGTCAGCAGCGGATGGTACTTCTCGCTGTTTTTCTCCAGCTGCATCAATGCATAACCGGCGGCTTCCAGTGTGGATAATTGTTCCGGCTTATGCGCCTTGCGGATCACGTATTGCGACAGCGGCGTGTCTTGCAGCGCCAGCCGGGGCAGCGTCTGCAGCAGCGGGTTTTCGTGCAGCATCTTGCGGCTCTTGCGCCAGGTGCCGTCCAGGATCACCAGCCGCAGCCGTTCCGACGGCGGTTGGCCATCGATCGACATCGTACGCGCATCGAAACGGGAGCCGGCCGGCGTGCCGGCGTCTTCGGTATAGAGCAGCACCGGTTGTACCGGCTGGTCGATGCCGGCGGCGGAAGGGAGCATCGAAGGCGCGTGCAGCAATGCATGCAATTCGGCGGGGTCGAAGATTTCTCCCACGGCCAGCTTGCTGTGCGGCAGGCTCAGGTGCAGCAGCCGGGCGCTGTTCTTGGCGCTGCCGGCTTCCAGCGGATGCTGCAGGATCAGCACATCGAAGAGGTGGTTGATCGGCGAGATCCAGTGGCAGATACATGCCGTCTGCGCACGTTGGCAGCTGGAACAAAGCTGGCGGCGCGGCTGGAACGGATCGTGGGACGACATTAACATAGGGTTTTCCTCGATAACGGATGCGGTCGGATGATTGCTGCCTGGCGCCGGCGATTGTGGTGGACCGATGTGGCGAAAGTTTCTCCGGTGTCCACAAAATTGCGAAAAAATCGTTAATCTCACCGTACAAGTAGATTGGCTTGTGAAAATCCGCCAGTCAATCGGTGCACATCGAACATTCGCTCCCTGTTTTTCTGGTCGGAACCGAATAATTTCGAGACCTCTTTTTTTCGGGCGGCACAGGCAGATGCAAGAATGCTTTCCGTCCGGTTCGTATCAACCATGTCTGGCCATCAATGAACTCTGGAAAATCCGCGCAGCAAGATACCGCCAGCCAGATCGACGATCCGGCGCCGGTGCCGCCCATCGAGCCGGAACTGGAAGACTGTTGCGGCAACGGCTGTGTTCCTTGCATTTTCGATATCTATGAGCAGGCGCGTGAGCGTTACCTGGAGCAGTTGGACGCCTGGAACCAACGCCAGGCCGAGCGTGCCGCCATGGGCAAGAAGCCCCGTGGAAAAGACCGGAAGTGAAACCGCATCGGCGCCAGGTGGCCCATGCTGCCGGGGCCAGCCTTCACACCTTCAGGTAATCCTCACGTCCGCCCAGCCAGCGTGCCAGATGGCGTTCGACGATGTCCGGCGCATGCTGCAGCAGGGCTTGCGCGGTGTCGCGCGCTTTTTCCACCAGCCATTGGTCGGTCGCCAGGTCGGCGAAGCGCAGCATGGCTTCGCCCGATTGACGCGCCCCCAGGAATTCGCCGGGACCGCGGATGTCGAGGTCGCGCCGGGCGATCTCGAAGCCGTCGGTGGTTTCGCGCATGATCGCCAGCCGTTCCTTGGCGGTGCCGCCCAGCGGCCCCTGGTACATCAAGAGGCACACGCTGGCGGCCGAGCCGCGGCCCACGCGTCCGCGCAACTGGTGCAACTGCGACAGGCCGAAGCGCTCGGCATGCTCGATCACCATCAGCGAAGCATTGGGCACATCGACTCCGACTTCGATCACCGTGGTCGCCACCAGCACATGCACCGCGCCGCGGCTGAAACCTTCCATCACGATCTGTTTCTCCACCGGCTTCATGCGCCCGTGCACCAGTCCGATATTCAAGCCGGGCAAGGCGGCCGACAAGGTGGCGTGGGTATCGGTGGCGGTCTGCAACTGCAACGCCTCGGACTCTTCGATCAGCGGGCAGACCCAATAGATCTGCTTGCCTTCCAGCGCCGCCGCATGCACGCGCTCAATCACTTCGTCGCGCCGGTTCTGGTCGATCACGCGGGTCACGATAGGCGAGCGGCCCGGCGGCAGCTCGTCGATCACGGAAACTTCGAGGTCGGCGTAATAGGTCATGGCCAGCGTGCGCGGGATCGGCGTGGCCGACATCATCAACTGGTGCGGCACGGTCTGCGCCTCGTCGGGAGCAGCGCCGCCGGCCGGATTGAAGCTCTTGTTGCGCAGGGCCAGCCGCTGGCCCACGCCGAAGCGGTGCTGCTCGTCCACGATCACCAGCCCCAGGTTGTCGAACTGCACCGTGTCCTGGATCAGCGCATGGGTGCCCACCACCAGCCGCGCCGCGCCGGACTCGATATGGGCCAGCGCCTCGGTCTTTTCCTTCTTCTTCTGGCTGCCGGAGAGCCATGCCACGCCGACGTCCAGCGGCTCCATCCATGCCGCGATCTTGCGGAAGTGCTGCTCGGCCAGAATCTCGGTAGGCGCCATCAGCACCGCCTGGAAACCGCTGTCGATAGCTTGGGCCGCAGCCAGTGCCGCCACCACCGTCTTGCCGCTGCCCACATCCCCCTGCAGCAGGCGCTGCATCGGAAAGGAGTGGCGCAGGTCGGCGCGGATTTCTTCCAGCACGCGCTCCTGCGCGCCGGTCAGCTTGAAGGGCAGTTGCTTGACCAGGTCGGCCGTCACCCGGCCGGTGACCGGCAGCGCGCGCGCAGTCTTGGCGCGGCGCGCAGCCTGGGCGCGCTTCAATGACAGCTGCTGCGCCAGCAGCTCGTCGAACTTCATGCGGATCCAGGCCGGGTGCGAGCGCTCGATCAAGGCATGCTCGTCGACATCCGGCGGCGGGTTGTGCAGCAGCCGCACCGACGGTTCGAAGGCAGCCAGCTTGAGCGTGTCCAGCATCGAAGGCGGCAGCGTGTCCTGCCAGTCGAGCCGGCTCATGGCGTTGGCGATGGACTTGCGCAGGTAGGCTTGCGACAGGCCTTCGCCGGCCGGATAGACGGGGGTGAGCACATCGGGCAGCGGCGCGCCTTCGTTGACCACCTTGTACTGGGGGTGGACCATCTCGGCGCCGAAGAAGCCGTGGCGCAGTTCGCCGCGCACCCGCACCCGTGTGCCTTCGGCCAGCTGCTTGGTCTGGCTGCCGTAGAAATTGAGGAAGCGCATCACCAACTGGCCGCTGTCGTCACCCACCGTCACCACCAACTGGCGGCGCGGCCGGAACTGTACGTCGCAGGCCGTGACCACGCCCTCGACCTGCACCATCTGCAGGCCGCGCAGGGAGGCATCGGCAATGGTCATCAGCGTGGTTTCATCCTCGTAGCGCAGCGGCAGGTGCAGCGCCAGGTCCATGTCATTGTGCAGGCCCAGCTTGGCCAGCTTGTTCTCGGGTTTGATGGATTCCCTGGCCGCGGGCTTGCCCTTGTTGGCGCTTTTGGTGGACGGCATCTTGCCGGTGGCTTTTTTCGTGTTGGCAGGCATGGGCGGCGGGTCTACGGAATGGCGCTATTGTACTGTGATTAATTACAGTATCAATTGTCGGCTTTCCCGATTTAACGCTTGGGCGCCGCCGGTTCCGGTGCCTTGCAGGTTGGGATGCCGGAACCCGGTTTGGTCATCGGTAGCGCCATCTCGCCGATGCGCAGTTCTGACTGGCGCGACGGCTGCCATTGCAGGCGGTTTTCTTCGGCAGCCTGCCGCAGCAGTGCCCGGCAGCTCTGGTCCATCGGGAAAAAGCCTTCCACACGCCAATCGGCCTGCCCGTTCTCCGCCAGCAGCGTCGGCGGGTTGTGCTCGCCCAGCAGCAATATCTGTTCGCGCTTTTCGCCGGGCAGGCGGACAAGGTAGGCGTCGCAGCTCTCGCCTTTGCGCCGCAGGCAGCTCGGCACCATGCCGCTTTGAACATGCCGCCAGTCGAAGTCGGCGAATCCGGGCGGCAGCGCACGTCCTTCTGGATGCATACGCACATTGGCCGCAATGTCGGCCTTCGGCTCCTCGACCGGGGCAAAGTCCCAGCGGTAGGCCTTGGCCAGGGCTTGGCCGGCGCGCTCGCGCACAGCAGCGAATCGTTCATCCTTGTCGTTGCCCAGCTCGACCAGCGCCTGCACGCCGTAGCGTTGGCCTTCGAAACGCATGAAGCGGACATCGAAATTCCCGGCTTCGGTCTTGCCGTTCTTCAGCCGCGCCAACTGGTCGGCCACCGCGATGCGGGCCGGGTCGGCCAGCGGCGACAGCACCGCGACGAATACGGCGAGGATGGCGAAACTGGACGCCACATTGGTCGGCGCTACCAGTCCCAGCCGTGGGTCGCGGCGCAGGCCGGCGGCGGCATAGCCCAGCGCATAGATCGCCGCGACGACGATCGTCAGCGCGCCGGTGATGCGTTCGACGGTCCAGCCGTACTGCGCCACGCGCAGGCCCAGTGCGTAGACCGCCAATGCCACCAGCGGCAGCGGCAGTACACAGGCCAGGCGCAGGCAGAGCGTGATGAAGCGGCGCGGGGCGCCGGTCGCGGGCAGGCCGTCCTGGTAGACCATGTTGGCCAGCAGCACCAGCAGGGCGGTGGTGCCCAGCAACACCTTGGAGGCATTGCGGGTTTCCCAGAGCGGCTGGAGGCTGGTGAACAACAGGCCTGCCAGGAAGCCGGCGATAATCACCACCGCCAGCGGGAGCAGCCAGGAAAGTACCGCCAGCAGCAGCTTGCGTACGCTGGAGATGATGACCGGCTTGACGTCGGTCAGGTGCAGTGCGGTGGAAAATGCCAGCGCCGACACCGGCATGTTGAACCAGGCCTTGGAAATCAGCTTGTGCAGGAAATCCAGCTTGACCAGCACGAACAGTGTGGCGCCGGTGTAGAGCACCACCCACAGCAGCAAAGTGAACAGTGTGGCGAAGGCGATCTGCAACAGCAGCTTCCAGGCCAGCGCGAAATAGCTGTGGTAACTGGCGATCCAGCGACCGTCAGCGCTGGCGGCCAGCGCCATGGATTGGGCGATGAACAGGCCCACCGTCAACAGCCCAACCAGCAAGGGCGAGGCGCCCCAGGAGGAATCCCATCCGGTACGCCATTTTGTTAGCGCGTCGCCTGTCAGCCATTGGCCGAAGTCCGAGCGCCACACGTCGTACACGCCCAGCGCGGCGATCAGTGCCGTCAGCGCCAGCACCCACAGCAGCAGCTTGCGCGGCCGCATATGCACCAGGCCGGAGATGGCCGCTAGCGGTACGAACAGCGCCAGCAACAGCAGCGGCTTGAACAGCATGGGCTGCATCGCCAGTCCATCCTTCGCGGTCCAGCTGCTGTAGAGCAGGTACAGCGCCAGCCCCTGCGCCAATCCTATCGCCATGCGCAGCGCTCCCGAGGCGGGCGGGGTGGCGGGCTGGATGTCGCGCTCGTGAGACGGATCGTTGCCGGGTTCGGACGTGTGGACGGTGGAATCTGTTGTCATTATCGTATCGATGGCATTGTAGTCATGCGCCAGGCCTATATGCGGCATATGCCCAATACGGCGACCTGGCGGCAGCAAGAGCGTAAAATAGCAGGTTTGGCGTATGCATCCGTACCGTTTGCCCCTCTGGCAACGAATAAAGCCGGATCATCGCTGTTTTGCAGGTTCTTATCCATGTATTCCCTTTCCGACTTCGATTTCGAGCTGCCGCCCGAACTGATCGCGCAGACGCCGCTGGCCGAGCGCAGCGCCTCGCGCCTGCTGCAGGTGGATGGCGCCACGCTCACCGACCGCCGTTTCGCCGATATTCTCGAGCTGCTCAATCCCGGCGACCTGCTGGTGTTCAACGACACGCGCGTGCTCAAGGCGCGCTTTTTCGGCGTCAAGGAAACCGGCGGCAAGATCGAGGCACTGGTGGAACGCGTGCTCGATCCCCGTACCGTGCACGCCCAGGTGCGTGCCTCCAAGTCGCCGCCGCCAGGCACCAAGATTCGTCTGGCGGACGCCTTCGACGTCACCGTGGGCGAGCGCTTCGGCGAGTTCTATACATTGCACTTCCCGTCCGACGTGTTCGAGCTGCTGGAGCAATACGGCAGCCTGCCATTGCCGCCTTATATCGAACACGAGGCGGACGCCTACGACGAGACGCGCTACCAGACCGTCTACGCCAAGGAACCGGGCGCGGTTGCCGCACCTACCGCCGGCCTGCATTTCGACCAGGCCCTGCTCGACCAACTGGCCGCGCGGGGCGTCAGGCAAGCCTTCGTCACGCTGCACGTGGGCGCCGGCACCTTCCAGCCGGTGCGTGTCGAAGACCTGTCGCAGCACAAGATGCACAGCGAGTGGTACACCATTTCACAAGCCACGGTGGACGCGGTGCGCGACGCCAAGGCCGCCGGCGGCCGCGTGGTGGCGGTTGGCACCACCAGCATGCGCGCGCTGGAGTCCGGCTCGCAGTCCGGGCAGTTGCAAGCCGGCAGCGCCGACACCCAGCTCTTCATCACCCCCGGCTACACCTTCAAGACCGTCGATCGCATGGTGACCAATTTCCACCTGCCCAAGTCCACGCTCCTGATGCTGGTCTCGGCCTTCGCCGGTTACGACAATATCCGCGCCGCCTACGCGCACGCGATCCAAGAGAAATACCGTTTCTTCAGCTATGGCGACGCCATGCTGCTCACCTGCAACCGAGGCTGACCGATGCTCGAATTCACCCTGCTCAAGACCGACGGCAACGCCCGCCGCGGCCGCGTCAAACTGAACCACGGCACCGTGGAAACACCGATCTTCATGCCGGTCGGCACCTATGGCTCGGTCAAGGCCATGTCGCCGCTGGAGTTGAATGAGATCAATGCCCAGATCATCCTCGGCAATACCTTCCACCTGTGGCTGCGCCCCGGCCTGGAAGTGGTCGGCAAGTTCGGCGGCCTGCACAAGTTCATCGGCTGGGACAAGCCCATCCTGACCGACTCCGGCGGCTTCCAGGTGTTTTCGCTGGGCGAGATGCGCAAGATCACCGAAGAGGGCGTGACCTTCGCCTCGCCGATCAATGGCGACCGCCTGTTCCTCTCGCCCGAGATCTCGATGCAGATCCAGCGCGTGCTGAACTCCGACATCGTCATGCAGTTCGATGAATGTACTCCGTACGAGATCGACGGCCGTCCCGCCACGCGCGAGGAAGCCGGCAAGTCCATGCGCATGTCGCTGCGCTGGGCCAAGCGTTCCAAGGATGAATTCGACCAGGGCGAGAACCCCAACGCGCTGTTCGGCATCGTGCAGGGCGGCATGTTCGAAGGCCTGCGCGACGAATCGCTGGCGGGTTTGAGCGAACTGGGTTTCGACGGCTTGGCCATCGGCGGCCTGTCGGTCGGCGAGCCCAAGGAAGACATGATGCGCGTGCTGGAACACGTCGGCCCGCGCTTGCCGGCCGACAAGCCGCACTACCTGATGGGCGTGGGCACGCCGGAAGACCTGGTGGCCGGCGTGGCCAGCGGCGTCGACATGTTCGACTGCGTGATGCCGACCCGCAATGCGCGCAACGGCTGGATCTTCACCCGCTACGGCGATATCAAGATCAAGAACGCCAAGTACAAGGATGATGAAAAGCCTTACGACGAGACCTGCGACTGCTACGCCTGCAAGAATTTCTCGCGCGCTTACCTGCACCACCTGCACCGCGCCGGGGAGATTCTCGGCGCCCGCATGAACACCGTGCACAACCTGCATTACTACCTGCAACTGATGCAGGAGATGCGCGATGCCATCGATGAAGGCCGCTTCCAGGCCTTCGTCGCCAAGTTCAAGGAAGACCGGGCGCGCGGCGTTTAATGCCGTCGCCCATGTGGCGGGTTCAGGCCTTGCGCCAGCCCGCCACCATATCCCTTAGCTGCCGGCGTATCACCTTGCCGGTGGTCGTCATCGGCAACTCCTCCACGAAATAGACCTCGCGCGGATACTCATGCGCCGCCAGCCGCGTCTTGACGTGCTGCTGCAGCTCGCGCTTGAGCGTTTCCCCGGCCGCGTGGCCGTCGTTGAGCACCACGATCGCCACGACGATCTCGGTACGCTCGTCATCCGGCGCGCCCACCACTGCGGCCATCTTCACCGCCGGATGCTGCAGCAGGTTGTCCTCGATCTCGCCGGGGCCGATGCGGTAGCCGGCCGAGGTGATCACGTCGTCGTCGCGCCCGACGAAGCGGACATAGCCATCCTCATCGCGCACGCCGGTATCGCCGGTCAGCAGCCAGTCGCCGGCGAACTTGGCGGCGGTGGCTTCGGGGTTGTTCCAGTACTGCAAAAACATCACCGGATCGGGCCGCAGTACGGCGATGTTGCCTTGCGCGCCGTCGGGCAGCGGCTGTCCCTGGTCGTCCACAATAGCGACCCGGTGGCCGGGCGCGGCGCGGCCGATGCTGCCGGGGCGGCAGGGCATGACGGCGGCGTTGGAGGAGACCGTCATGTTGCATTCGGTCTGGCCGTAGAACTCGTTGATGGTCAGGCCGAAGGTCTTGCGGCCCCAGTCCAGCAGTTCGGCGCCCAGCGATTCGCCGCCGCTGGCCACCGAGCGCAGGTTCAGCTTCCAGCGTTTTTCGGGATTGGTCACGGTGCGCATCATCTTCAATGCGGTCGGCGGCAGGAAGCAGTTGCGCACACCGTGGTCCTGCAGCAACTGGAATGCCGCTTCACCGGTGAATTTCTCGAAGCGGTGCGCCACCACTGCCACGCCGTGGTGCCAGGCCGGCAGCAGCACGTCCAAGAGGCCGCCGATCCAGGCCCAGTCGGCCGGCGTCCAGATGCGGTCGCCTTCCAAGGGAAACAGGTTATGGGACATCTCGACGCCGGGAAGGTGGCCCAGCAGCACGCGGTGCGCATGCAGTGCGCCCTTGGGCTGGCCGGTGGTGCCGGAGGTGTAGATGATCACCGCAGGATCGTCGGCGCGGGTGGCGACCGGTGTGAACGATTCGCTCTGGACGGCCAGGGCTGCGTGCAGGTCGAGCGTGCCGGGCTGGGCGCCGTCGATGGTGAAGATTGTTTTCAGTGCGGGCAAGCGTTCGCGGATACCGGCCAGCTTGGCTGCGCCTTCGGCGTTGGTCACCACGATCTTGGCGCCGCTGTTGTGCAGCCGGTATTCCAGCGCCTCGGCGCCGAACAGCGCGAATAGCGGGATTGCGATGCAACCGCTCTTGTAGGCTGCCACATGCGAGAACGCGGTCTCCGGCGCCTGCGGCAGCAGGATGCCGATACGGTCGCCGCGTTGTGCGCCGTGCGCCTGCAGCAGGTTGGCCATGCGGTTGGACAGCGCGCGCATCTCGCCGAAGCTGTACTCGCGCACGCCGCCGTCGCGGGCGATGTGCACCAGCGCCAGCCGCTGCGGTTCGCGCTCGGCCCATTTGTCGCAGACGTCGACGCCGATGTTGTAGTGCTCGGGAATGTCCCAGCGAAAGCCCGAGGCGATGTCCTCGTAGGGTTGCGGCGTGGTGGGCAGCATGCGTGGTCTCCTGTGTCGTGGCGGAACGGTGCGTTCCATCTTTTCTTGGTTTTGTTTGCCACTGTACAAGTTTTTGCCAAGGTAGGGCGATGCCGTTTTGATAATGGAGGCGGCGATGGTGGGAGAAGCGGCCCCCAAAGACGGGCAAATAGGCCGGAAAATCGTCAAATCGATCTTGATCTCCGGCAAGCTGTCCCGATTTGGGGGTATAGCGCCTGTGCAGTGCTAGAATGCAGGGCTATTTTTCAATCAACCTTTGGAGCCTTACGTGTTTATTTCCGATGCATACGCGCAAACGGCAGCAGCAGCCCCTGGCGGCATGCTGGGCAACCTGACCAGCTTCCTGCCGATCATCCTGATGTTCGTGGTGCTGTACTTCCTGATGATTCGCCCGCAGATGAAGCGTCAGAAAGAACAGAAGTCGATGATGGACGCACTGGCCAAGGGCGACGAAGTCGTCACCTCGGGCGGCATCCTGGGCAAGATCACCAAGGTGACCGATGCCTACATCACCATCGAAGTGTCCGAAGGCAACGAAATCATCGTGCAAAAGTCGGCTATCGCCACGCTGCTGCCCAAGGGCACCATCAAGGCGCTGTAATCCGGCCGCAACGGTCCCAGTGGGCGCATCGTAGATGCGCCCATGTTGTTGGAACCCCCGGGTTCCCGCTGCAAGCTGCAAACAATCCGCAGCCCATTCTGGAAGCTAGAAGCACAACACCATGAATCGTTACTCTCTCTGGAAATACGTATTAATCGTCGTTGCCTTGCTGTTCGGCGTGATTTACACCGTCCCGAACTTCTTCGGCGAGTCGCCGGCCGTGCAGATCAGCAGCGCCAAATCGACCATGAAGGTCGAGGCCGCCGTGGCTGGCCGCGTTGATGAGATATTGAAGCAAGGCAGCCTGTCGGCAGAGAGCGTCGCATTCGACGGCGGCGGCGCCCAGCCTTCGGTGCGTGCGCGTTTCGCCACCACCGACATCCAGTTCAAGGCCAAGGCCCTGCTGGAAAAGGAACTCAATACCGACCCGACGGACCCGACTTATATCGTCGCGTTCAACCTGCTGCCCAATACCCCGCAATGGCTGCAAAGCCTGCACGCCTTCCCGATGTACCTGGGCCTGGACTTGCGCGGCGGCGTGCACTTCCTAATGCAGGTTGATATCAAGGCCGTGCTCAACAAGCGCCTGCAAGGATTGCAGTCCAGCGTACGCAGCCTGCTGCGCGACAAGAACATTCGCCACAATGGCATCAGCCGCAGCGGCGATGCCATCGAAATCTCGTTCCGCGACGCCGATACCCGCACCAAGGCCCGCGCCGTACTGGGCGAGCTGCAAGAGATGGTGCTGGCCGACGCCGGCGCCGGCGACGACCTGAAACTGGTCGCCACCCTGCGTCCGGAAGCGCTGAAGCAGACGCAGGAAGACGGCGTCAAGCAGAACATCTCCACGCTGTCCAAGCGCGTCAACGAGCTGGGCGTGGCCGAGCCGCTGATCCAGCGCCAGGGCGCCGACCGTATCGTGGTCGAACTGCCGGGCGTGCAGGACGTCTCGCGCGCCAAGGACATCATCGGCCGTACTGCCACCCTGGAAGTGCGCATGGTCGACGAGAGCGTGGTGCGCGGCACCGAAGAGACCGCCGCCATCCCGTTCGGCTCCGAGCTGTTCAAGATCGGCAAGGGCGCGCCGGTGGTGCTCAACAAGGAACCGGTGCTGACCGGCGACTACATCTCCAACGCTTCGGCCAGCTTCGATGAAAACCACCAGCCGGCGGTCAGCATCGACCTGAACGGCGACGGCGGCCGCAAGATGCGCGAAGCTACCCGCGACAAGGTCGGCAAGAACATGGCGATCGTCCTGTTCGAAAAGGGCAAGGGCGAAGTCCTGACCGTGGCCACCATCCGTTCCGAACTCGGTTCGCGCTTCCAGATCACCGGCATGGGTTCGCCCGAAGCCGCCAGCGACCTGGCGCTGCTGCTGCGCGCAGGTTCCCTGGCCGCGCCGATGGACATCATCGAAGAGCGCACCATCGGCCCGCAACTGGGCGCCGACAACATCAAGAAGGGCTTCGACTCGGTGCTGTACGGCTTCGCGGCGATGGCCATCTTCATGGTGATCTACTACCAGTTGTTCGGCTTCTTCAGCGCGCTGGCGCTGTCGGTAAACGTGCTGTTGCTGGTGGCCTTGCTGTCCACGCTGCAGGTGACGCTGACCTTGCCCGGTATCGCCGCGATTGCGCTGGCACTGGGTATGGCGATCGACTCCAACGTGCTGATCAATGAGCGCATCCGCGAAGAACTGCGTGCCGGCAATTCGCCGCAAGCGGCCATCGCGGCCGGTTTCGACCGCGCCTGGGCGACCATCCTCGACTCCAACGTCACTACCCTGATCGCCGGCCTGGCGTTGCTGATCTTCGGTTCCGGTGCGATCCGCGGCTTCGCCGTGGTGCACTGCTTGGGCATCCTGACCTCGATGTTCTCGGCCGTGTTCTTCTCGCGCGGCATGGTCAACCTCTGGTACGGCCGCAAGAAGAAGCTGACCAGCCTGGCCATCGGCCAGATCTGGAAGCCGGACGGCGAGGCGCTGACCACTTCCGGCAAGGCATCGGCCAAGCGCGGCGCCAAGTAAGCGCAGCAAGACAAGTGATTTGAGCCGGACCGCGTCGGGTAAAACCCCGCGGCCGGCACCGAAAGGATAGCGATGGAATTTTTCCGCATCAAAAAAGACATTCCCTTCATGCGCAATGCGTTGATCTTCAACGCGATCTCGGCGCTGACCTTTGTCGCCGCAGTGTTCTTCCTGTTGAGCAAGGGCCTGCATTTCTCGATCGAGTTCACCGGCGGCACGGTCATGGAAATGGCCTACAGCAAACCGGCCGACCTGGAGAAGATCCGCAAGTCGGTGGAAGGCCTGGGCTACCGCGACACCCTGGTGCAAAGCTTCGGCACCGCCCAGGACGTGATGATCCGCCTGCCGGCGCAGCCCGGCGTGAATGCCAGCCAGCAGAGCGAGAAGGTGACGGCGGCGCTGAAGGCCGACGATCCTGAAGTGCGCCTGCAGCGCGTCGAATTCGTCGGTCCGCAGGTGGGGGATGAACTGGCGCACGACGGCCTGATGGCGTTGGCGATGGTGGTGCTGGGTATCGTGATCTACCTGGCGTTCCGCTTCGAATGGAAGTTCGCAGTGGCGGCGGTGATCGCCAACCTGCACGACGTGATCATCATTCTCGGTTTCTTCGCCTTCTTCCAGTGGGAATTCTCGCTGACGGTGCTGGCGGCGATCCTGGCGGTGCTGGGCTATTCGGTCAACGAATCGGTGGTGGTGTTCGACCGGGTGCGCGAAGCCTTCCGCGACCGCCGCTTCGGCAAGCTGTCCACGCCGGAAGTGCTGAACCACGCGATCACCAGCACCATGTCGCGTACCATCATCACCCACGGCAGCACCGAAATGATGGTGCTGGCGATGTTCTTCTTCGGCGGCCCGACCCTGCATTACTTCGCGCTGGCGCTGACCATCGGTATCCTGTTCGGTATCTATTCGTCGGTGTTCGTCGCCGCCGCGCTGGCCATGTGGCTGGGCGTGAAGCGGGAAGACCTGATCAAGCCGGTCAAGGTCAAGGACGAGAACGGCGGCGCAGTGGTATAAGCATCGCCGGCTCCGATCACGGAAGGCCGCAGCGTTCGCGTTGCGGCCTTTTGTCTTCAACAACGCTATTGAGTTTCGGGTTTTCCCATGAGCACGACCGCAGACACATCTTCCGCTTCGCATGATATCGACTACGACCGCCGCTTCGGCGGCGTGGCTCGCCTGTATGGCGCGCAGGCCTTGCAGCGCTTTCGCGATGCGCACGTGTGCGTGGTCGGCGTGGGCGGCGTCGGCTCGTGGATCGTGGAAGCACTGGCGCGCAGCGCCATCGGCCACATCACGATGATCGACCTGGACAACCTGGCCGAGTCCAACGTCAACCGCCAGATCCACGCCTTGTCCGACACGCTCGGCAAGGCCAAGGTGACCGCGCTGCATGAGCGCATCATGCAGATCAACCCGACCTGTACGGTGACCGAGGTGGAGGATTTTCTCGACCCCGGCAATGTCCCGCAGATGATCGGCGTTGGCCGTTTCGACTACGTGATCGACGCCATCGACAACGTGCGCGCCAAGGTGGCGTTGATTGCCTATTGCCGCAAGCATGGCGTGCCGCTGGTGACCATCGGCGGCGCCGGCGGGCAGATCGATCCCACTATGATCGAGATCCGCGACCTGTGCCGCACCGAGCAGGAACCCTTGCTGGCCAAGGTGCGCAAGCGCTTGCGCGCGGAGCATGGTTTTCCGCGCGGCACCAAGAACAAGTTCCATATCGACGCGGTGTTTTCCACCGAGCCGTTGCGTTTCCCGGAGATCGGCGAAGGCGAAGCCTGCGCCATCGATCCTGCTGGCGCGGTGGGAGAGGATATGGATATCGGTGGAGATGCGTCGGAGATGGCCGCTGCCGAAGATGTCACGCAAGGTGGCGTCACCGGCCTGAACTGCGCCGGTTTCGGTTCTGCCATGGTGGTGACCGCATCGTTTGGCCTGGTGGCCGCAGCGCATGTACTGAAGAAGATTGCGGAGAAGCCGTCGGCCTGAGGAAAATCAGGACCCCGCGTCGTTCAACGGCCGCTGAAGTTCCGGCAATTATTTAATGCCCACCACCCTCATCCACCACCCGATGCGCTGACACGCACAGCAGCACGCTGGCCGTCACCAGCACCATGGCCGCCGTTTCCAGCAAGGTCGGCAGACGGCGCTCCCACAGGAATCCATAGAGCAGGGCAAACAAGGTTTCGAACAGGATCATCTGCCCGATCATGGTCAGCGGCAGCAGGCGGCTGGCCTTGTTCCAGCAGGCATTGCCGAACAGCGAAGCGACAATCGCCACGCCGGCCGAGACGGCGAAGAAACGTCCCCATTCAGCATGCGAATGGGGTTCCAGCAGCAGTGTAAAAGCTGGCAGCGCCATGAATACCGACAGCAGCCCCGTCACCAACCCGGTCAGCAAGCTCCAGTCATGCGCCGAGATATCGTGCAGCCGTGCCAGCCAGCGGCTGTTGCCGACGGCGTAAGTGGTCCACGATACCAGCGCGCCGAGCGCACAAAAGAAACCGATGATTTGCTGGGAACTGTCGGCTGCCGAGCGCCCGGCAGACAGCGATTGCCACGCCACGCAGGCGATGCCGGCCAGGCCCAGCGCCAGCGAGGGCGCCAGTTTGCGGATCGGCACCGCACCGTGGCCACGGCTGCCGATGATGGTCACCGCTACCGGCAGAAAGCCGATCACCAGCGATGTCATGGCCATGCCGCCCAACTGCACAGCGCTGGACAGGAACACGTAATAGATCACATTGCCCAGCAGGCTTAGCCACACCAGCGCCCACCATTCGGGCGCGCCCAGGCGGCTGGCCACACTGCGCAAACGCGGCGCAATCAGGATCGCGGCGAACGCGCCGTAGGCCAGGTAGCGCCCGGCGGACAGCTGCCAGGGAGAAAATTCGCGGGTCAGCTCGGGCGCCAGGAACACCAGTCCCCAGGCCGCGCCGGCCAGTGCGCCGAACAGGATGCCGCGCAAGATCGTATTGGAACTCATCGGAAAACATTGCCATGAAGACTGCGAGCTTCGCAGTATGCCTTGGCAGGCAGGAAATGGCTTGGCGCAAACTACGGAGAATTTGGGAAATCGTCGCCCTGGCGACGATGCCACAAGCGGTTCAACGTCCAGAGGGAGGTTGAACCGCTTGCCGATAAGGCGTTGAACAGGCTCTTATATCGTAGAGAACAATCCCGCACCGATGAACGCCAGCGACACCACGCCAATGCCCATCGACAGGTAAACCAGCATTCCCACGCCGGTGATGATGGTGGCCGAGGCCAGCACAATGGCCACTTGCAGCATGCCGGCGGCCATTTCCATCTTCTCGTATTTCTCCATGTAGACGTGGGCTTCATGTTCGGCCGCCCTGGCCTTGTGGGACAACTGCTTCTTGCCTTCGCCGGTCTTTTCATCGTCGTCGTAATGGGCAATCGTCTCATCGAGCTTGGCGATGGCGGCCGTGATGCGCTCGTCCTTGGCGTTGCCCAGCAAGACTAATTGGCTCTTGGCCAGTTGCGCTGCATTGCCGCGCACCGACTTGGCCTGGAAGAACGCCCACAGGTTGGAGGCCTCCTGGTGTTTCAGGATGACTTCGGTCTGGTAAGACTTGGAAATGGTTTCGGTGACGGCCAGCACCAGCGCGAGAACCGCGATGAGCAGGGCCAGTTTCTTGTTGCCGGAGGCATGTGCGTGCTCGGCTTTTTCGAGGTCTTCTGTAGCTTCCGTCATGGTGGCGTTGTGGATTGGGTAACAGTGGCTCCCATCAAGGGGGATGGGGCGTTCCAACAACGATCCAGAAGCATTACGGTTGACCTGATGGTGCGGATCGGCTCGTGTTTTTTTGCGGGGAAGAGGAATAGGGTTCCGGGCGCCGGCGCACAGGTTTCGCACCAGCCGTTTGCCGTGGCAGGCCAGGTAGGCGGCGGTTCCGGCGGACAGCAGCATCGCGGCAGTGTGGATGAGGATGGCTGCCGCAGCGTGTGCCAGGGTGCCGGATGCGGCGGTATCGCCGCATAAGGGCATCGAGAGGGGCAGCATCAAACTTGCGCCATGCATGCCCGGCACCGCCAACGGCCACAGCGCCAGCCCGGCGCAACCGATGGGGATTCGCATTTTGGAGCAGGGGCCGGGCCGCAGATGCATCGCTGCTGCCAGCAACAGCAGCAAGCATGTCGCGCCTTGCAACAGGTTGCGTTCAGGCATCGTCCCGTAGGCCACCGATGCCGCCGACAGGCCAAGCGCCGCGATGTGCCCAAGCGCGATGGGCAGCAGGCTGCGCAAGGCCTGCCAGCGTTGGCCCGGGCCGATGGCCGCGAAGAACCAGCCGCTGGCCGGGTTCAGCCCGTGCAGCGCACCGCTGCCGGCCAAGGCAATCCAAAACCAGGTGCCCGACATGGTGCCCCCACGTTCTAGCCGCGCGCGTGGCAGCATGAGGGCGCCCCGGCCCCGCTGCCATCGGACTCGTAGCGGTCGTGGTGGCGCACCCATTCCATCTTGTGCGGCACGTCGCGCTCGCCGCGGCCGTTGGGCGTCAAGTCCATCATGCGGTAGGCGCCCATCATCACTTCCACGCCGCGGCCGTAGGTGGAATACGTGTGGAAGACCTGTCCTGCATCGACGCGCACAAAGACGCTGATGCCGGGTGCTTCCGAGGCAGGGAAAAAGCGGCGGTCATAGTTGTAGTCGACTTCGCCGCCGGCCAGTTCTTCCGGCGTGAAACTGACCCCGAAGTCCGCGTTGAAATCGCTGCCATGGGAAGAGACCCAGTCGAAGCGCCAGCCCATGCGGCGGCGGAAGCGTTCGATCTCGTCCAGGGGCGCGCGCGAGATAGCAAGCAGCGTGATGTCGCGCTGGGCCAGGTGCACATTCATGCCATCGCTGTGGTCGGCCATGAAAGAGCAGCTTGGGCAGCCTTGCTCCCAGCCCGGCCCCAGCATGAAATGCTGGACCAGCAACTGGCGGCGGCCGCCGAACAGTTCGGCCAGCTTGCGCGGACCCTTGGCGGTATCGAAGGTGTAGTCCTTTTCTACACGTTCCCATGGCAATGACCGGCGTTCGGCGGCCAGCTGGTCGGCGAGGCGCATGGCCTCCTTTTCGCGTGCCAGCAATGCCTTGCGCGCGTCCAGCCATTGTTCGGAAGAGACGATAGGGTGATGGGCGATATCCATGATGTGCTCCCTGGCCGGTGAGGCCATGCATAGTGTGTTGTTCAATGAGGGTTGGGGTACGGCGGCGGGCGGGGATGCCCGCCGCCGTTTACTTCGGCTGGCGCACCACGCGTAGCTTGCCGCTGTCGCCGCCGCCGCAGTAGAAGAGGCCGGCGCCGTCCGATTCGAGTCCGCTCACGCCGATGCCGGGCGGCATGCGCAATTCCACCAGCATCTCGCCGTTATCGGGATCGATGCGGCGGATGCCGCTCTCGTCGCCTTCCCAGGTGCCGTGCCACAGTTGGCCGTCAACCCAGGTCACGCCGGTGACAAAGCGTTTGGATTCGATGGTGCGCTGGATGGCGCCGGTTTCAGGATCGATGCGGTGGATCTTGCGGTCGCGGTACTGGCCTACCCACAGGCTGCCTTCGGCCCAGGTCAGGCCGGAATCGCAACCGTTGCCGGGTGCGGGGATGGAGGCCACCACGGCGCCGCTGGCCGGGTCGATCTTGTCGATGCGCTGTTCGGCGATCTGGTAGAGGTAGGTGCCATCGAAGGCGGTGCCGGCGTCGCAGGGGCATTCCAGCGCGCGTCCCGGCTCGCCGGTGCCAGGATCGATGGCAATTAGCCTGGCGCCGGTAGCGGCCCAGATGCGGCTGCCGTCCCAGGTGACGCCATTCACGGCGGCAACACCGGGGAAGGGGCCGTATTCGCGCACGATCTCGGCGGGTTGTGTGGTGACTGGGGATTTTGCCTTGCTGTTCATCGTCGCTCCTCGTTCTCGGTTTTCTCTATCTGCGCTGTGTATCGGCGCCGTGAAAGTACTTTATCCGATGGCCAGCGTAGCGGGGAGTAACAAGATTGTCGTGAATCCCGCCAGTGGCGGCGCCAGCCAGCGCTGGGTGCGTGCGCGGCCGATGGAGCGCACGCGCTGTTCTGCTTCCAGCTCGGCCAGGGAGCGTTGCACGGTGCGCTGGCTGGTGCCAAGGGCCAGCGCCAATGCCGAAGTCGACCAGGCCGCGCCATCCGACAGCAGCGCCAATAGCTCGGCCTGGCCGCCGTCGAAGGGCGGAGCGAGCAGCACGAGTTGGCGTTGGTTCTCGGGATGGAAGGCAAAGCCTTGGGGCGTGGCATCGATGCGCGCCAGCCCTTTGGCGAGTGCACGCAACCGGCCGATTTCTACCCGCAGGCGGGCGCGGTGCGTCTCGTTCGGGGTGCGTGTGTGGAAGGCGCGTTCGATCAAGGTTTCGCGCGTGACGTCGCCGGGCCACGCTGCTGCCAGCGCGTGCGCCAGGGCGAATAACACCGGGCGGCGCGCCAGCGACTGTTGGACGGGGCCGATGCCAAGGCTGCGGCGGCAGGCGTCGACCACCAGCGCGTCCGAAGCGACCAGGGCAGCCACCTCATCGATGCGCAAGGCTTGTTCGCCCCACGGGGCGAGCTGTCTGGCCGCCGGACGTTCCAGCGCGGTGCGCGCTTCCGCCACTTCTGCCGACAGTGCGGGAATACCCGAGCGTGCCGCCGCATCCTGCGCTTGCGCAAATGCTGCTCGCGCATCCTGGATGCGCCACGAACGCAAGGCAAGCTCGGCGTGTAGCAGGGCGGCCAGTGCCGCCAGCGGCGGCGGCAACCCTTGGGGATCGAGCAGCGCCAGCATTGCCTCGGCTTGCTGCAACTGGCCCAGCAGCAGCAATTGGCGGGCGGCGACCAGCCGCGCCTGCAATGCGTTGGCCCGGTCGGCATGGGCTTCAAGCGTGGCCAGTGCACTATTGAGCGAGCGCGGCGAGCCGGTGAAGTCGCGCTCGGCCAGCGCCACTTCGGCCTCCGCCACGACACAGCGGGCGCGCGCCAGTTCTTCGCGGGAACCGAAACCGCGCGCGGCCCGCCGAAGCAAAGTGCGGGAGAGTGAATGTTCGCCCAGCTGGGCCATGGCGATGCCGCGCAACGCCAGCGCCGGCGGGTCTTCACGCAGGGCGACACGTTTTAATGCGCCAAGTGCATCGCCGATGGCCAAAGCGCGCGCGGCAGCGGAGATTAGCGAATCCATGGCGTGCAGAATACACTGGGGGTGGATAGTGCAGTGAAGGAGGAGATTGGAATGTTTGAATGCGTCTATAGAAAAAGACAATCAACTTATAAGTTTTAATGCTTTATATTGATCGCTCTATTGAACAACTGACCAGGACGCGGCGAAAGTAAAGGCAACGGAATCGGCGACGTCATCAAGCCGTCGCATTACGCAGCCAGCATTCGTCCGAAAGAGTGGCCGCGCGTAGCGGGATCATCAGTCCGCTACGCAGCGCAACCATCCGAAACATGCCCGTATCCTGGTCCGGGTATGGTGACTCTCGTTGGGTCGATTAAGAGGAGAAGATCGCAATGTCAAACGAAGCGAAGTGCCCCTTCAACCACACCGCCGGTGGCGGCACCACCAACCGCGACTGGTGGCCGAAACAGTTGCGTCTGGATCTGCTGGCTCAGCATTCGTCGAAGTCCAATCCCATGGGAGCCGGCTTCGATTACGCAGAAGCATTCAAGAGTCTCGACCTGGCCGCGGTGAAGAAAGACCTGGCCCAGTTGATGACCGATTCGCAGGACTGGTGGCCGGCCGATTTCGGCCACTACGGTCCGCTGTTCATCCGCATGGCCTGGCACAGTGCCGGCACCTACCGCATCGGCGACGGCCGCGGCGGCGCCGGGCGCGGCCAGCAGCGTTTCGCACCGCTGAACAGCTGGCCCGACAACGTCAGCCTGGACAAGGCGCGCCGCCTGCTGTGGCCGATCAAGCAGAAATACGGCAACAAGATCTCCTGGGCCGACCTGCTGATCCTGACCGGCAACGTCGCGCTGGAAACCATGGGCTTCAAGACCTTCGGCTTCGCCGGCGGCCGCGAAGACGTATGGGAACCGGACCTCGATGTCTACTGGGGTACCGAGACCACCTGGCTGGGTGGCGATGAACGTTACGGCAAGGGCGCTCCCGGCCGCAACCTGGAAAACCCGCTGGCAGCCGTCCAGATGGGCCTGATCTACGTCAACCCGGAAGGCCCGGAAGGCAAGCCCGATCCGGTGGCCGCCGCGCATGACATCCGCGAAACCTTCGCCCGCATGGCGATGGACGACGAAGAAACCGTGGCCCTGATCGCAGGCGGCCACACCTTCGGCAAGACTCACGGCGCGGGCGACGCCAAGAACGTCGGCAGCGAACCGGAAAGTGCAGGCCTGGAACAGCAGGGCCTGGGCTGGAAGAGCAGCTTCGGCAGCGGCGTGGGCAAGGACGCCATCACCAGCGGCCTGGAAGTGACCTGGACCCAGACCCCGACCAAGTGGAGCAACTACTTCTTCGAGAACCTGTTCAAGTACGAATGGGAGCTGACCAAGAGCCCGGCCGGTGCACACCAGTGGGTCGCCAAAGGGGCGCAAGCGGATATCCCTGACCCGCAGGGCAACGGAAAGCGCCTGCCGACCATGCTGACCACCGACCTGTCGCTGCGTCTGGACCCGGCGTATGAAAAGATTTCGCGCCGTTTCTACGAGAACCCGGATCAGTTCGCCGAAGTCTTCGCACGCGCCTGGTTCAAGCTGACCCACCGCGACATGGGCCCGCGCGCCCGCTACCTTGGCCCTGAAGTGCCTGCTGAGGAACTGATCTGGCAAGATCCGCTGCCCAAGGCAGACCATGCGCCGATCGGCGAGCAGGATGTGGCGGCGCTGAAGGCCAAGGTGCTGGCATCGGGCCTGAGCGTGTCCGAACTGGTGTCCACCGCTTGGGCCTCGGCCTCGACTTTCCGCGGTGGCGACAAGCGCGGCGGCGCCAACGGTGCGCGCATCCGCCTGGCGCCGCAGAAGGACTGGGTCGTGAACCAGCCGCAGCAATTGGCCAAGGTATTGAAGGCGCTGGAAACCATCCAGGCCGAATTCAATGCACAGGGCGGCAAGAAGGTATCGCTGGCGGACCTGATCGTGCTGGCCGGTAGTGCTGCGGTCGAAAAAGCCGCCAAGGATGCCGGGCAAGACATCACTGTCCCCTTTGCCCCCGGCCGTACCGACGCGACCGAGGCGCAAACCGATGTCGCATCGTTCGAACCGCTGGAGCCTATCTATGACGGCTTCCGCAACTTCCTGAAGAAACCCTTCGCGGTGCGCGCCGAAGACCTGCTGATCGACAAGGCACAGTTGCTGACGCTGACCGCGCCGGAGATGACGGTGCTGGTGGGTGGCCTGCGCGTCCTGGGCGCCAATGCCGGCGGCAGCAAGAACGGTGTCTTCACGCAGCGTCCGGGCGTGCTCAGCAACGACTTCTTCGTCAACCTGCTGGACATGGGCACCGAGTGGAAAGCGACTTCGCCGGAAGCAACCGAGTTCGAAGGGCGCGACCGCAAGACCGGTGCCGTGAAGTGGAGCGGTTCGCGGGTCGACCTGGTGTTCGGTTCGCATTCGGTGCTGCGCGCCCTGGCTGAAGTTTATGCCGTCGCCGATGCCAAGGCGAAGTTCGTGCAGGACTTCGTGGCGGCATGGACCAAGGTGATGAACCTGGACCGCTTCGACTTGAAGTGATGTGAAGTGATATGAGGTGTGGGGAAGCCGGAACCGGGCTTCCCTGTGAAGAAGAAAAGCGGCGCATCGAAAAAGGATGCGCCGCTTTTTTGTGAGCGTCGATGGAAGCGCTCCAGGGCTTAGGCGGTCGCAGCGCGTGCCGCACGCCGGTAGGCCGCGGGCGTGGTGTCGCGCAGCTTGCGCATGGCGTTGGAGAGGGCGCTCTGGTCGCTGTAGCCACAGCGCAGTGCGATATCGGGCAAGGGCAGGGTGCTCGCGTGCAGCAGTTCGCAGGCGCGGCGCACGCGCACTTCGGCCAGCCAGGCGCGGGGTGATGTGCCGGTTTCCTGCTGGAACCATTCATGCAGGCGGCTGGGGCTGATTGCCGCAGCCGATGCCATGTCGGCCACCGACCACGGCAGGCCGGGATCGGCTTCGATCTTCGCCATCAATGCATGCAGCCGCGAATGCACGCGCGGCGCCGCCAGCGCCAGCGTATCCAGCAGCAGCGGTATCCAATGCTGCAATTGCGCCGACGCCATCTTCTGCTGCTGTTCCAGTATCAGCGCCATGAACTCCACCAGCTTGCCGGCCGCTTGCGACAGCGGCATGAAGGGGCGCAGCGCCAGTTGTTCCATCATCTGCGTACCCATCATGGCCGGCGTCAGGTCCAGGATCAGTGAGCGGTTGGTGCCCTCCGCGCTGGTCGCATGCGTGGCGCCCGGTTCAACGAAGGCGCCGGTGGCGGTATCGGCCAGTCCCTGGCGTCCGGCGATATCGAGTGCCAGCCGGCCGGACAGGGGCAGAACCAGTTGCGGAAAGTCGTGGCTGTGCGCCAGCGGTTCGTCGCGGTAGCTACGCAGGTGGATATCGGCGGTGAAGGAGGAGGATTTCGTTGCCATGGCAACAGGCGGCGCTGCGATTGGGATGCCGCCATGATAGCCGATGCGGGGCCGGACGGAAAAAGACAGCGGGCCGCGACATTGATCGGGGCCCGCTGTCGTCTGCTGCAGGATTGCCTCAGCCGATGATCTTCTCCAGCCACGGCGCCAGTTCGCGCTTCTGCTCCAGTCCGAAGCCCGGCGCCTGCGTCGGATGCACCATGCCGCCGCCCAGCGAGCATTCCGGCGCATAGCCGCCGAAGGGCTGGAACACGCCCGGATAGGCTTCACAGCCGCCCAGGCCCAGCCCGGCGGCAATGTGCAGGTTGATCATGTGGCCGCCATGCGGATGCACCTGGCTGCGCTCGTACCCCTGTTCTTCCAGGACTGCCACCGCGTGCGCGAATTCGGTCAGCCCGTAGGACAGGCCCGGATCCATCTGGAAATAATCCAGCCCACGGCGCATGCCGCCGTACAGGGCCAGGTTCTTGATGTCCTGTGCCGAGAACAGGTTCTCGCCGGTGGCGATGCGGCTCGGGTAGGCCTCGGCTACGCGGCGGTTCAGGTCGTAGTCCAGCGGGTCGCCGATCTCTTCAAACCAGCGCAGCTGGTACGGCGCGATCGCTTCGGCGTAGGCCAGCGCGGTCTTCAGGTCGAAGCGGCCGTTGGCGTCCACCGCCAGTCGGCTGCCGTCGCCGTCGACCACGGTCAGTGCGGATTCGATGCGGGCGATGTCTTCCTTCAGCGACGCGCCGCCGATCTTCATCTTGAAGCTGGAGAAACCCATGTCGGCGTAGGACTGCAATTCATCCTTGAGCGTCGCGCCGCTTTCGTTGGCGTAGTAGTAGCCGCCGGCAGCATAGACCTCGATACCGTCGGCCTTGCCGCGTCCGCCGAAGGCCCGCGAGATCAGCACGTGCGCAGGCACATCAAGAATCTTGGCGTTCAAGTCCCACACGGCCAGTTCGATGGCGGCGGCGGCGGCGGCGCGGTCGCCGTGGCCGGCCGGCTTCTCGTTGCGCATGATGGTCTGCAGCACCTTGGCCGGGTCGAACAGCTTGCCGTCGCCTGACAGCAGCGACTCAGGCGCTGCGCGGCGCAGGCGCGGGATCATGCGGTCGCGCAGGATGCCGGACTGGGCGAAGCGGCCGATGGAGTCGAAGGCGTAGCCCACCAGCGGTTTGCCGTCGCGCACCACGTCGCTGACCAGCGCCACCAGCGAGATGTCGTGTTCGGCAAAGCTGACGAAAGCATTGGCGACGTTGCCTTCCATCTTGACGGCGAGGTCGCGGATATCGGTAATTCTCATGACGTTCTTTCTTCTGGAATAAGGGGCGATCAGATTGACGCGTTGGCGGGGCGCCCCAGTACACGGGCGTATTCGGCGCGCATCGGCGCGGAATCGAACTCGCCGCAGACCTTGGACACCACCATGGTGGCCACCGCGTTACCCAAGGCGTTACAGATGCACACCGCTTGCGAGGTCAGGCGGTTGATGCCCAGCAGCAGCGGCAGGCCCTCCACCGGCAGCACGCCGGCGGCGGTAACGGTGGCGGCGAACACGATGAAGGTACCGCCCGAGACAGTGGCTGCGCCCTTGGAGGTGATCATCATCAGCGCGATGATGCCCAACTGGTGTTCGAAGGTCAGGTTGATGCCGTAGGCATTGGCCAGGAACAGTACGCACAGCGACATGTAGACCGCGGTGCCGTCGAGGTTGAAGGCGTAGCCGGTAGGCAGCACCAGGCCGACCGACTGCTTGGAGCAGCCGAGTTTCTGCAGCTTGTCGATCAGGCTGGGCAGGGCGCTTTCGGACGAGGCGGTGGCGAACAGCAGCACGATCTCATCCTTGAAGTAGCGCAGGAACAGGAAAATATTGAAGCCGTACAGCCGCATGATGATGCCCATGACGACCACGATCATCAGCGCCAGCGTCGCGTACATCACCAGCAGCAGATAGCCCAGCGAGAGGATGGCCGACATGCCGCTGTTGCCGATGGCGAAGGCGATCGAACCGAAGGCGCCGATCGGAGCCAGCTTCATGATCATGTCGGTGAGCTTGAAGAAGCAGTCCGACATGCCGTGCAGTGCGGCTTCCACGCCATTGCGCTGTTGCGGCTTGAGGGCCAGCACGGCGGCGCCGAACAGCACTGCGATCACCAGGATCTGCAGCAGCGCGCCATCGGCGAAGGCGCCGAAGAAGCTATGCGGGAACATCGACAGCAGGAACTGCGAGAAGGTGGTGCCCGACTTGGCGTACTTGGCCGTGCCGGCGGCGGCCTCGGCAGCGTCAGGCACCAGGTGCAGGTCGGTACCCACACCGGAGAGATTGGCGATCACCATGGCAATCACCAGGATGATGGTAGAGACGATCTCGAAGTAGAGCAGGGCGCGCAGGCCAATGCGGCCCACGCTCTTGAGGTCGCCGGCGGCAGCGATGCCCAGCACCACGTTGAGGAAGACCAGGGGCGCCACGATGGTCTTGATCAGGTTGAGGAAGATGTCGCCCAGCACTTTCATCGGGATGGCTGCCTTGGGTGCGATGAAACCCAGCGCAATGCCGAGCGTGATGCCGACGAAGATCTGCGGGCCCAGCCGGTAGTACCAAGGCTTGCGCTGCACCGGTTTGGATTGGCCGACCGGCGCGTCGCCGGTGGTGGGTGTTGCTGACATGCTGCCTCCTAGTCTGGTTAATATGTACGGACTTTATAATATGTTCGGACTATATTGCCTTTTTTCGAGAGCGTCAACCGCGGCCGCGCAGTTCTTCCGGAAATGCGCCGGGTGTGTCCGCTTGGCAAATAAAGGCGCAGCGGCTACCATGGCGTGGTTCCCAGCCAATCGCCCAAGACCCTATGCAACCGCGCTACGCCGAGCTTGCCCAGCAGCTCATCGATGAAATTTCCACCGGAAAACTCGGCATCGGCGCAGCCCTTCCCAGTGAGATCGAACTGTCGGCGCAATACGGCGTGAGCCGCTCGACCGTACGCTCGGCATTGCAGATGGTGCAGGACCTGGGCCTGATCTCGCGCCGCAAGCGCGCGGGCATTCGCATCGAGGCCTTGAAGCCGCAGCGTCCCTTCGAGCAATCCATTTCGAATGTCGAAGACCTGGTGCAGTTCGCGGCCGTGACCGAGCGCCGTATCCAGGGCATCGACGAGATCGAGAGCGACGCCGCGCTATCGGCTCAGTTGCGCTGCGCGGCCGGCCATCGCTGGTTGCGCGCGGCCATGCTGCGGGTCGATCCGGCCAAGCCGGACGCGCCTATCTGCTGGACCGACGTCTATCTCGACCATTCCGTCGCTTCAGGCATTCGTCGCCAGTTGCGCAAGAGCACCGGGCTGATCTGCGAGGCGGTGGAAGAGAAGTATGGGCGTGTGGTGTCGGAGCTGCAGCAGGAGATCCGGGCGGTAGGCGTGCCTGAGCGCTTTGCCGAGGCGCTGGGGGTAGAGGCGGATTCGCATGCGCTGGAGATTACCCGGCATTACCTTGACCAGGATGGCGAGGTGTTTGAGGTGACGGTGAGTGTTTTTCCGGCTGACCGGTTTACCTACGCGCTGAATTTGAAGCGTTGAGTACGGTGAGCCGGGCCTCTTGCTTCTGTGCTTTCCTCTCTTCCTTCCTTCCTTCCTTCCTTCGTTTTCCCCTCCTTTGCCGTTTCACTCCTTTTTGTTTGGTGTTCCGGCGTCGCGTTGAAATGCATTCGAGCTGAATAGCCGCAAAGCGCGTGCTTAAGCCTGCCCCTGGTTCATTGATGGAGCAGCGCATGCGCAATCGTCTTTAACATTCGTACAACCCCAGCCACGTTCAACTGCACACACAACCCCGGTCCGTTGACATCTCTTCCTGCTCTCTTTATTATGTTCGAACTTATAATAAGTACGTACATAATATTCATGCGCCACGGGCATGGAAAACAAAACAGGACACAGACATGGCAACCACCGTTTTTGATTCTTCCCTTTTCCGCGACATGTTCGGCACCGAGGCGATGCGCGCGGTGTTCGAGGATCGCGCCTACATCACTGCCTGCATCGATGCCGAGACCGCGCTGGCGCGAGCCCAGGCCAAGGTTGGTGTGATCCCGGCCGAGGCGGCGCGGGAGATCACCGCGCTGTCTTCCTATGACAAGCTGGACATTGACCAGTTACGCGCCGAGACCGAGATCGTCGGTTATCCCATCCTGCCCATCGTCAAGCAGATCAGCGCGCAATGCGGCGAAGCCGGCCGTTACGTGCATTGGGGGGCGACTACCCAGGACATCATGGATACCGCCACCATGATCCAGTGCAAGCGCGCCGTGGCGATCATCGAAACCCAGCTCGACGCCGTGCGCGGTGCGCTGAAGAAACTGGCGGTCGAACATGCCGACACCGTCACCGCCGGCCGTACTCACCTGCAGCATGCCCTGCCGGTGACCTTCGGCTTTCGCTGTGCGGTCTGGCTGTCGGCGCTGAACCGCCATGCCGAGCGCCTGCAGCAGTTGAAGCCGCGTGCGCAGATGGTGGAATTCGGCGGCGCCGCCGGCACGCTGGCGTCATTGGGCGAGGGGGACGAGGGCTTGAAGGTGCGCGCGGCCTTTGCCGCCGAACTGGGTTTGTCCAATCCCTCCATTACCTGGCATGTGGCGCGCGACGGCCTGGCCGAGATCGTCTCCACGCTGGCCGCCATCGGCGGTTCGCTGGGCAAGATCGCGATGGATGTGATGATGATGTGCGCCTCCGAATTCGGTGAGCTGGCCGAGCCTTTCGTGCCCGGCCGCGGTGCGTCGTCGACCATGCCGCAGAAACGCAATCCGATTTCCAGCGAGCTGATGTTCGCCGCCGCCAAGATGCTGCGTGAGCGTGCGGCGCTGATGCTGGACGCGCTGATGCACGATTTCGAACGCGCCACCGGTCCCTGGCACCTGGAGTGGAGCGCAGTGCCGGAGAGCTTCCTGCTGGCGGCGGGTTCGTTGCATCAGGCGCATTTCATGCTGAGCGGCCTGACCGTGGATGCCAAGCGCATGCGCCGCAACCTCGACCTGACGGGCGGCCTGATCGTGGCCGAAGCCGTAATGATGGGACTGGCGCAGGCCATCGGCCGCCAGCATGCTCACGATGTGGTCTATGAGGCTTGCAAGGAGGCCATCGAGGAGGGCGAGACCCTGCTGGCGGTTCTGTCGCGCCACCAGGAAATCGTCGCCAAGCTGGGCTTGGACAAGCTGGCGCAGTTGACCGATCCGGCCAACTACCTGGGTGCGGCTGCGGCGATGGCGCGTAGTGTGGCGCAGTCGACGGAACTGGTTTGATGAGCGTCCTCTACGCGTAAAAAAACCGCCCTTCGGGGCGGTTTTTTGTTGGAACAAAGGGCTTCCTTATTGCATATACCAGCCGTGGCTGACCACGACCGACTGGCCGGTCAGCGCGTTGGTCGGGAAGGCGGCCAGGAACACAGCTGTCTGCGCCACGTCCTGGGTGGTGGTGAATTCGCCGTCCACGGTGTCCTTGAGCATGATCTTCTTGACCACGTCGTCTTCGCTGATGCCGAATTCCTTGGCCTGTTCGGGGATCTGCTTTTCCACCAGCGGGGTGCGCACGAAACCGGGACAGATGACGTTGGAGCGGATCTTGTCCTTGGCGCCTTCCTTGGCCACTACCTTGGCCAGGCCCAGCAGGCCGTGCTTGGCGGTGACATAAGGCGCCTTCAGCGGCGAAGCCTCGTGCGAATGCACCGAGCCCATATAGATAATCGAACCGCCGCGGCCTTGCTTGACCATGGCCTTCATCGCCGCGCGCGTGGTCAGGAATGCGCCGTCCAGGTGGATGGCCAGCATCTTGCGCCAGTTGTCGAGCGAGAGGTCGACCACCGGGCTGATGATCTGGATGCCGGCATTGCTGATCAATACGTCCAGTCCGCCGAAGGCGTTGACGGCGTCTTCCACGCCTTTGTTGACTTGCGCCTCGTCGGTGACGTTCATGGCCACGGCCATGGCGGTGCCGCCGGCCTTGGTGATGTCATCGGCGGCGGCGCGGGCGGCGTCCAGCGCGAGGTCGGCGATCACGACCTTGGCGCCTTGCCTGGCGTATTCCTGGGCGATCTCCTTGCCGATGCCGCTGGCCGAACCTGTGATCAGGGCGACTTTATCCTTGAGTAGCATATGTTTCCTTTTATGGTTCGAGTTGATGAACATGCGAAACGAAACTGACATCGTGCTGACAGTCGCGCCTGTGGCGGCGCGGATGCCGGCAGTCAACGAGGCCGGAGAAACTCCTGCACGGCCATTGGCGCGCGCAGCTTGCCATGGAGGCGCCGGACACGATGTCCGGTTCGATGAGGCCTGTGCCGCAAAGTTCAGGGGCTCGCATCCGCGTCCCGGCGCTTTCCTGTATCTCCGAAGCCCGGACGGCACGCAGGTTTCAGGCATCCAATGCCATTCTTCCCGGGTCTCCCGCGCCGTCTTTGTCATGCAATTGTAACGCCGCGCGCGGCGATGTTGTTGCGCCGCCAAAGTTGTTGCATGCGTCATGTGGCTGAAATAATCAATCGTTAGTCTGTGCAGCGTTATCCCATGACCTATAAAGGACGATGCATGAGACTGCTTACCATTCCTGCCGATGCCAATCCGAGTTTCTCCAAGCTGAGCTTGAGCCTCGCGAGCACCCCGGAAGAAGTGCGTGAAGTGCAGCGCTTGCGTTACAAAGTCTTTATCGAAGCCATGAACCTGTCGGCGCTCGCCAACGCCGAAGGCCTCGACAAGGATGAGTTCGACAACTACTGCGACCACCTGATCGTGCGCGACTCCAAGACCCTGAGCGTGGTCGGCACCTACCGCGTGCTCAGCCCGCATGGCGCACGCCGCGCCGGCAAGTTCTACTCGGAGCAGGAATTCGACCTCTCGCGCCTGGACAACATCCGCGGCGTGATCGCCGAAGCCGGCCGTGCATGCATCCACCCCGACTACCGTAGTGGCGGCGTGATCATGATGCTGTGGGCCGGCCTTGCCGCCTACATGCGCAAGGAGCGCTGCGAATACCTGATGGGCTGCGCCAGCGTGAGCCTGGCCGATGGCGGCCACAATGCCGCCGCGCTGTACCACGCGTTCGCCGAAAAGAACATGGCGCCGCCCGACTACCGCGTGGCGCCGCACCTGCCGTTCCCGATCGAAGAGCGCGAGTCCGGCCACGAGCCGCAAGTGCCGCCCCTGCTCAGGGGCTACCTGCGCAGCGGCGCATGGGTATGTGGCGAACCGGCATGGGACCCTGATTTCCACTCGGCCGACTTCTTCCTTCTGTTGCCGCTGTCCAAGCTGGACAACCGCTACGCCCGCCACTACCTGAAGGAAACGAGGACCGCATGAAGCCACGCGAACAGTTCATGGACGATGCCCACGGCCTGTTCGGCGATGCGGCCGATGGTGATGAAAAGCGCGGTCCGCTGCGCTTTCGCACTATCTGGATTTCCGACATCCACCTCGGTACCACGGGCTGCCAGGCCGAGCGCCTGCTGGAGTTCCTGCGTGCCACCGAATCCGACACGCTCTACCTGGTCGGCGACATCATCGACGGCTGGCAGTTGAAGCGCCGCTGGTACTGGGAGCAGAGCCACAACAACGTGGTGCAGACGGTGCTCAAGAAAGCCAAGAAGGGCACCAACGTCATCTTCGTGCCGGGCAACCATGATGAAGTGATCCGCCAGTTCATCGACCTCGATTTCGGCGGCATCAAGATTCGCGACGAGCTGGTGCACGTCACCGCCGACGGCCGCCGCATGCTGGTGCTGCACGGCGACCGTTTCGACGGCGTCATCGCTTGCGCCAAGTGGCTGGCGTATGTCGGCGATTCGCTCTACACCATGATCCTCAAGTTCAACCAGTGGTTCAACAGCTGGCGTGCGCGTGCCGGGCTGCCTTACTGGTCGCTCTCGCAGTACCTGAAGTCCAAGGTCAAGAACGCGGTCAATTACATCTCCTCGTTCGAAGACGCGCTGGCCGACGAGGCCCGGAAGAAGGGCCTGGACGGCGTTATCTGCGGACACATCCACAAGCCGGAAATCCGCGACATCGGCGGCGTCACCTACTGCAACGACGGCGACTGGGTGGAAAGCCTGTCGGCGCTGGTCGAAGAGCCCAGCGGCGAACTGCGCCTGGTGTCGTGGCAGGAAATCATGCAGCTCAAGAAGGCCGGAAAAACCAAGGCTGCGGCCAAGGACAAGGATCTGGTTCTTGCCTGAAGCGCACCTTCAACATGTTCTAAGTTTTATGCGCATTGCCATTATCAGCGACGCGGGCGAACCGCAAGTCAACGGAGTCGTCAACACCTTGCGCTCCACCGTGCGCTGCCTGCGCGCGGCGGGGCACGAAGTGCTGATGCTCACGCCACGCGATTTCCGTACATTCGCTTGCCCCACCTATCCGGAAATCCGCCTGGCTTATCAGCCTTACGCACGCATCACCGAGGCGCTGGAACGTTTCCATCCCGATTGCATCCACATCGCCACCGAAGGGCCGATGGGGCTGGCGGCGCGCCGCTATTGCGTGCGCCACAAGCTTAACTTCACCACGGCTTACCACACCCGGTTCCCGGAATACCTGGCGGCCCGCAAGCTGCTGCCCAAGGCCATTACCTATCGCCTGCTGCGCTGGTTCCATGGCCGTTCGCAGGCAGTGATGGTGCCCACGCCGGCGATGAAGCTGGCGCTGGAGGAGCAGGGTTTTCGCAACGTTGTGCTGTGGGGGCGCGGCGTCGATACCGTGCATTTCCGCCCGGCGGCTGAAGACCACGCCTGCATCGAGCGTCCGCTGTTCCTGTATGTCGGCCGAGTGGCGGTGGAAAAGAATATCGAATCCTTCCTCAAGCTGGACCTGCCCGGCACCAAGTGGGTGGTGGGCGATGGCCCGCAGTACGAAGAGCTGTCGCAGCGCTATCCCAAGGTGCGCTTCCTTGGCGCCAAGGGGCATGACGAGCTGCCGGCTTACTACAACTGCGCCGATGCCTTCGTGTTCCCCAGCAAGACCGATACCTTCGGGCTGGTGTTGCTGGAAGCGATGGCCTGCGGTATCCCGGTCGCTGCCTATCCGGTGGAGGGGCCGATCGACGTGGTCGATAATGGCGTCTCCGGCGTGCTGAAGAACGATCTGAAGCAGGCCTGCCTGCAGGCGCTTCGGCTGGACAAGGATGTGGTGCGCTCCCATGCCGAACGCCGTTCGTGGGAGTCGGCGACGCAGCAGTTCCTGCAGCACCTGCACCATGTGCATCTTCCCGAACCGCTGAAGGTAGCTGTCATCGAGCCGGCGCGCGAGTCGCGCTGAGGTCTGTCTGACCGCCGGCCCACTGGGTTGTCCTGGTGGGTGGGGCGCTTCTTGGGACGATATGGATCGTCTCGTCTCTTTGTCCGCAAAACATTGCAGTAAAGGCAATGATGCCTTTGCGTGGCATCGTCTGCCGCAGATGCGGCCTCGCCGTTCCAGCTCTGCGTTTCCCCCCGATTAATGTTCCGGCGCCGGCAAGTGTTTTCGCTTGCCGGCCTTGCCATTGGAACGGAATTTGCTAAAACTGAAACGGCTGTCTGCCCATTTGAGTTTTTGACGGCGCGAAGCAATAGAAATACTAAAAAAACAAGGGAAGAGAAACCATCCGCGTAAGCGGTTATTTCAATATCTCGTGAGGGGGAATGTGATGAAACGTTTGCTTGCCAACCTGATGCTTTGGCAGAAGTTCGCTTTGCTGGGCGGAATCGCCCTGATCCTGTTCGGCGTGCCCACCACGCTGTTTGTCCGCAGCACCGAGCAAGTGATCGCCTTCAAGAAGATGGAAATCGAAGGTGTCGAACCGGTGCGCCGCCTGCTGCGCAGCGTGCAACTGGTACAGCAGCATCGCGGCATGTCGGCGGTGCTGCTCAGTGGCGATGCCGCGATGGCATCCGCCCGTGAAAGCAAGGCGCAGGAGGTCGACAAGGCACTGCAAGCGCTGGCAGACGGTTTGCACGAGGTGATGCGGGATGATGGCAAGGCAGAAAATGCCTTCAAGTCGCAGCAGGCCGCCTGGGTCAAGCTACGCGATGCCATCGCGGGTAAAGGCATCACCGCTCCGGACAGTTTTGCCGGCCATAGCGCGATCATCGCCGGCCTGTTCGAACTCAATGAGCGGATGCTGGACTACTTTAAATACAGTACCGACCCCGATTTCGACAGCACGCAACTGATCAATGCGGCCTTCGTTTCCATGCCGGGCCTGACCGAAGATCTTGGGCGCGCCCGTGCGCGCGGCGCCGCTTTGCTGATCAAGAAAGACATCAAGCGCGAAGACCGGCTGGAACTGGTCGCGATGCTGGAACGCGCGCAGGATCGTTTGAACTCCGCGCAGAAGTACTTTGCCAAGGCAGTGGAGGCCAATCCCTCGCTGAAAGATAAACTGGGCGCGACCTTCGACACGGCCAATCGCGGCGGCAACAGCGTTATCAAGCTGGCGCGCGAACAGGTACTGCTGCCGCAGGAAGTGACCTACGCATCGGATGCCTACTTCAAGGAGTTCACCGCTGCGATCGATGAGCAGTTCAAGGCGATCGGGCAGGTGACGGAAGTGCTTGCCGCCCAGTTGGATGCGCAGAATCAGACCCTGCGCCGCAACCAGATGGTGGTGCTCGGCTCGATCCTGCTGCTGGCGCTGGCTGCGGCCTGGTTCGGGGTGCTGATCACGCGTTCGGTCACGGCTCCCATCCAGGAGTCGGTGGGCATGGCCAAGCGCGTGGCGGCTTGCGACCTCACTGCGCGCAGCGGGGCGCGGGGGCGCGACGAGTCGGCGCAGTTGCTGGGTTCGCTCAACGAGATGACCGGCAGCCTTGGCGGCATCGTCGGCAATGTGCGCTCCAGCATCGACGTCATCCAGATTGCCTCGCGCGAGATCGCCACCGGCAACGCCGACCTGTCGCGCCGCACCGAATCGCAGGCGTCCAGCCTGGAAGAGACTGCCAGCGCCATGGAGGAGCTGACGTCTACCGTCCAGCAGAATGCCGAGAATGCGCGAGAGGCCAACCAATTGGCCAGTTCCGCTTCGCAGCTGGCCGTGCGCGGCGGCGATGTGGTCGGCAGCGTGGTGCAGACCATGGGCGCCATCAAGGACAGTTCCAACCGCATCGTCGACATCATCAGCGTGATCGACGGTATCGCCTTCCAGACCAATATCCTGGCCCTGAACGCCGCGGTGGAGGCGGCCCGTGCGGGCGAGCAGGGCCGCGGTTTCGCCGTGGTGGCGTCCGAAGTGCGTTCGCTGGCGCAGCGCAGCGCCACGGCGGCCAAGGAAATCAAGGAACTGATCGGCGATTCGGTACAAAAGGTGGACACCGGCGGCAAACTGGTCGACGAAGCCGGCATCACCATGGGGGAGATCGTGAATTCGGTGCGCCAGGTGGCAGGCATCATGAGCGAAATCACCTCGGCCAGCCAGGAGCAGAGCACCGGTATCGCCCAGGTCAATGATGCGATCACGCAGATGGAATCCATTACCCAGCAGAATGCCGCGCTGGTGGAGGAGGCCGCCGCTGCGGCGGAAAGCCTGCAAAAGCAGGCAGAGCTGCTATGGGATACGGTCAGTGTGTTCAAGATGGGCGACACCGAACCGGTAAGCATGGCTGCACCGGCAGTGCAGCCGCGCAAGGCAGTTGTCCCGGCTGCGGTGGCTGCGCCGCGCAAGCCGGCATTGAAAACTGTTCCCCGGACGGTGTCGCCCGCCAAGCCTGTTGCCAAGATGGCGCTGCAACATACCGATGCGCCTAAACCCGCCAAGGTAGCCAAGGCCGGAGGCGATGCCAACGATTGGGAGGAATTCTGATGGATTGGCGGGGGGCGCATTGCAGGAATGGCAATGCGCTGTGTGGAGGCATGACGAGGTACCTGGCATGCGCATTTTTTTCCGTAGCGAGGGCTACGTGAAGAGGCGCATGCCCTTATTCGGGGCGTCTGCCCCGAATTGAACAAACTATGCAAAAGTCACATAAATGCATGCCGACAAAGCATTTGCTGGCGACTGGAGCGTCTTCTAAGATGCGGCACGTCGGTTCGTCATAACAATATGCCGTTGCCAGTTGCAACGGCGCACATTGCCAGCCTGGGCTGGGTTCCGGTTAAATTATTCAGATAAAAACAAGATGCTCGCTGCGCGGCCGCCGGTTTTCGGCTTGCCGCCTGTTGTCGTATGCCTTGGTTCGTGTCGCTTGCTGGATGGTGGGAAGGCAGGCATGAATCATGCTGGTTGGCATGCATGGGGGAAAGAAAAGAGGGGCACGCCGGTACGCCGCCATCGGATCGATGCCTGCAATACAGTGGTTGTTCTAACAGGGAAGAACACATTCATGATCCAAAATCTCAAGATCGGCACACGCCTTGCATTCGGCTTTTGCCTCATCCTTCTGTGCGCGACCGCGATCCTCCTGATCGGCTTGTGGCGCATGGCCGAACTGGAAACCAGCAGCGAATACGTGATTGATAAAAAGGTGGCCGGCATGACCACCGCGATGAATATGCGCGAGTCCGGCAGCCAGCTGGCGCTGGCGTTGCGCAAGGTGGTGACGCCTACCGACGCCGCCGAGGGCACGGTCGAGAATGAACACCTGACCAAGATCCTGCAAGCGTATGCCGGCTTCGAAGGCCAGTTGACCGCGCTGTCGAGCAACGGCCGCGGCAAGGAGTTGCTGGATGCGGCGGTGGCGGAGCGCAAGAAGCTGTTCCCCATTGTCGAGACCATTCGCGGGCAAGTCGGCAGCGGCAATTATTTCGATGCGGCGCAATTGTTGAAGAGCGATTTTTTGCCTGCCCATGAAAAATGGATGGCCAGTGTGGCCGCGCTGGCGGTCTACCAGCAAGACGACATGAATGCCGCCCACGCTGACGCCAAGGAAAGTTACCGCAAGGCGCAGATCGGCATGCTGGTGATCGGTGTGCTGACGCTGGGACTGGGATTCTTCTTCACCTTCGTGATTACCCGCTCCATCGTCAACCCGTTGAAGCGTGCCGGCAATATCGCCGAAACCATCTCCAGCGGCGACCTGACGCAGGATTTCCATGACAAGGGCCGCGATGAGGCGGCGATGCTGGTCAATGCGCTGGGGGCGATGCAGTCCAATCTGGCCGTCACCTTGAACGACGTGAAGGAAAGTGCGGCCATCATCGCCGTGGCCTCGCATGAGATTGCGCGCGGCAACGTCGACTTGTCCAACCGTACCGAGTCGCAGGCTTCCAGCCTGGAAGAAACCGCAAGCTCGATGGAACAGCTGACCTCGACCGTGCAGCAAAACGCCGAGAATGCGCGCCAGGCCAACCAGTTGGTGGTGTCGGCGTCGGACTTTGCGACCAAGGGCGGGCGCGTGGTTGGCGATGTGGTGGAAACCATGGGCTCGATCAAGGAAAGCTCGCGCAAGATCGTCGACATCATCGGCGTGATCGACAGCATCGCATTCCAGACCAATATCCTGGCACTGAACGCTGCGGTGGAAGCCGCGCGAGCCGGCGAACAGGGCCGCGGCTTTGCGGTGGTGGCTTCCGAAGTGCGTTCGCTGGCCCAGCGCTCGGCGACTGCGGCCAAGGAAATCAAGGGCCTGATCAGTGATTCGGTGGATAAGGTTGATGCCGGCGGCAAGCTGGTCGATGAAGCCGGCACGACAATGAGCGAGATCGTGACCTCGGTCAAGCACGTGGCCGATATCATGGGCGAAATCACCGCCGCCAGCCAGGAGCAGAGCGCCGGCATTGCCGAAGTCAATCACGCGATCGCGCAGATCGATGAGATCACCCAGCAGAACGCCGCTCTGGTGGAGCAGGCTGCGGCGGCCGCCGAGAGCTTGCAGGAGCAGTCCGATGTGCTGGCCCAGGCGGTTGCCATCTTCAAGCTGAAGCTGGGGGAGCAAGCAATCTCTGGCGCCAGTGCGCCGTTGGCTGCCATGCCGATGCGTCCGGTGAATCCGCCAGCCGCCATCGATGTGGCCGCCAAGCCAGTCAAGCCGGTTGCCAGCTTGCCGCCTGCTGCGCCGGCCCGCAAACCGGGACAGGTGATCCGCGACGATGAGTTCGAAGAGTTCTGATCTGTTTGCATGTCAAAACACCAAGTCATTGCGCGCCATCGCGCGGCGGCAAAGGTGTAAAAAAAGTTAAATCAAAATCAATGGATGTTGAAAGCGCTGCAAGCTTCTAGCTGCAGCGCTTTTTTTCTGTCCGGGCCGATGGGCAGGCGGAGCGCCGGACACTGAAGATTCCTGAAATGTTGCCGTTAAGATAGAACAGCCAATGGCGCGTTCTTTGCATGGATGCATCAAGGGGAGCGCGCTTAGCCAGAGCCGGTTCATGTCGAATCCGGACGCAAGCTTCCAAGAGCTGCCAGCAGGCGTGGATTTCATCTGAACAGGCCTTGAAGATTCGAGCACCATGTCCTGGGAGAGCAGAGCTTGTCCTTCGTGCGTTATAGGCGCTCTTTGGGTTGTAGCGCGGCTTGCCGCGTTTTTTCTCATCCACCAGAACACTGTCTCCTATGTCCTTCAAAAATATTTCTATAAAAGCACGGCTCGCCATCGCCATCTTTATCCTGTCGCTATTGCTGGTTGCGATCGGAACCGCCGGGCTGCTCGGCATGTCGGCCGCTGTCAGCATCAGCCGCGAACTCACGGAAGAACGCATTCCCAAGACCGTTGCCGCCGATAATGTCCTGATCTGGATCGGCCGCCAGCGCACCTCGCTGGACCAGGCCGCGATGACCGATGACCCGGCCTGGGCCGAGCGCATGTTCGGCATGGATGCCAACGGCCGCAAGGAAGCGCTGAACTGGTGGGCCAAGTACACCGCGCTGCCGCAGACCGAAGAGGGCAAGGTGCTGGTGCAGAAGGTCTCGGACGGCATCGAAAAAACCGAGCAGGCGCTGGTCAAGTTCGCCGAAGTCATCAAGACCGGCGACCGCAAGGCCATCGGCGACCAGGCGCGCCAGGTCGGCACCATCTACACCGCCATGCAGGGCGACGGCCAGGCATTGAGCAAGTATGAAAGCGAGCAGGCCGAACATAGCCTGGCCGTTTCCAACCGCCGTTATGAGGCGTCGCGCACCTTTTCCATTGTGGCGATCGCGCTTGGCCTGATCCTGGCGCTGTATAGCTGGCTGTCGCTGCGGCGTGCCATCGCCGAACCCATGCGTCGCGCGCTCCAGCACTTCGGCGCCATCGCTGACGGCGACCTGACCCAGCAGGTGCACGTACACTCGAAGGACGAGATGGGCCAGTTGCTGGAAGGCCTGTCGCATATGCAGGAAAACCTGTCGCGCACCGTGCGCGCGGTGCGCAGCGGCAGCGATGCCATCGCTACCGCTACCCGTGAGATCGCCTCGGGCAACCTCGACCTTTCTTCCCGTACCGAGCAGCAGGCGGCTTCGCTGGAAGAGACCGCTTCCAGCATGGAACAACTGACCAGCACCGTGAAGCACAATGCCGATAACGCCCGCCAGGCCTCGACGCTGGCGGTCAACGCCTCGACCATTGCATCCGACGGCAACGCCGTGGTCGGCCGCGTGGTGCAGACCATGGAAGAGATCCGCGAGAGTTCCACCAAGATCACCGACATCGTCAGCATCATCGATGGCATCGCTTTCCAGACCAACATCCTGGCGCTGAACGCCGCAGTGGAAGCGGCGCGCGCCGGCGAGCAGGGCCGCGGCTTTGCGGTGGTGGCCACGGAAGTGCGCGCGCTGGCGCAACGTTCTTCCAGTGCCGCCAAGGAGATCAAGGAATTGATCATGCTGTCAGTGGATCGTGTGCAGGCCGGTTCCGAACTGGCTGGCCAGGCCGGTACCACCATGAGCGACGTGATCAATGCGGTGCAGCGCGTGACCGACATCATGGGCGAAATTTCGGCCGCCTCCAGCGAACAGAGCGCCGGCATTGGCCAGGTGTCGCGCGCGGTATCGCAGATGGATGAAGCCACCCAGCAAAACGCTGCATTGGTGGAAGAAGCCAGCGCTGCCGCCAAGGCGTTGGAACAACAGGCACAGAGCTTGATGCAGGAAGTGTCGATCTTCCGTATCGACGGCAGCCAGGCTTCGCATGCCTACGTCGCGCCGGCGACGGTTCCTGTGGCCGCCAAGCCGCAACCGGCACGCCCTGCGGCAAAGCCGGTGGCCAAGCCTGTCTCCAGGCCGGCGCGCAGTGCGCCGCCGTCGGACGATGGCGACGAATGGGAGACCTTTTAAGCGCTCGGCTGCATGGTTTGTTTGCATGCGAAACGGCCCGGTTGGATGACCGGGCCGTTTTTTTATTTGCCAGTTCAGCGAGAGTGGTGCTTGCCCGAGCTGGCGATCAGTTCCGGCGCGATGACCGCCTTGAGGTAGCTGGTGGTAATGTCGCCGCGTTCGCGCTGGGCGATCCACCAGACGTTGGCCTTGCGCAGCGACCATTCCTGCGGCTGGCCGCAGATCAACTGCGAAGCCACCAGGCCCAGGGTCGGCTGGTGGCCGATGATGAGTACCGGTTCGCGGCTGTCGGGCCAGTTGGCCGCGCGCAGCAGATCCTCTGCCGACTTGTCGGGCGCCAGTTCCGGGTGTACCCGGTACTTGCGTCCCAGCGCCTCGACCGTTTGCAGCGTGCGGGTGGCCGGGCTGACCAGGATACGGCAGCTTTCCGGCAGGTTGCGGTCCAGCCAGTCGGCGATCTTGCCAGCCTGCTTGTGTCCTTTGGGCGTCAGGGCACGGCCTTCGTCGGGTTCGCCCAATTCCGCTTCCGCATGCCGCCACAAAATCAAATCCATCTCAGGCTCCTGTCTGTTTAGCGTATGGCCCGGGGTGGGCTTCATTCTTCCGGCAATGTGGCCGGAATGCCTAACGTGGTCATCAGGTGCTGCTGTGCGCTGAAAGTATGCTGCTTGTTGCGTGCCTTCTTCAAGGTATAGACGCCATTGGCATCCAGGTGCCAGGAATTGGTGTTGTCTTTCAAATACGGATTCAGGCCTTCGGTGATCACACGTTTCTTGAGCGCCTTGTCCAGTACCGGGAATGCGACTTCGATGCGGCGGAACAGGTTGCGGTTCATCCAGTCGGCGCTGGCCAGGTAGACATCGTGCGCCAGGTCGTTGCGGAAGTAATAGATGCGCGAGTGTTCCAGGTAGCGGCCGATGATGGAACGTACCTTGATGTTTTCCGACAGGCCGGGTACGCCCGGACGCAGCGCGCAGGCGCCGCGCACGATCAGGTCGATCTTGACGCCGTCGCTTGATGCCGCATACAGCGCGCGGATCACCGATTCGTCCAATAGCGCGTTCATCTTGGCGATGATGCGCGCCGGACGGCCTTCGCGTGCAATCTGCGCCTCGTTGCGGATGGCGCGGATGATTTCCTTTTGCAGCGAGAACGGCGCCAGCCACAGGTGCGTGAGGTGGCGCGGCTTGGTCAGGCTGGTCAGGTGGATGAACACTTCGTTGACTTCGGCGGTGAGTTCCTGGTTGGAGGTCAGCAGGCCGAAGTCGGTATAGAACTTGGTGGTGGTGGGGTGGTAGTTGCCGGTGCCCAGGTGGGCGTAGAAGCGCAGCACCTGCTCTTCGCGGCGGATCACCAGCGCCAGCTTGGCGTGCGTCTTCAGGCCGACCACGCCGTACACCACCTGGGCGCCGGCCTGTTCCAGCTTGACCGCCCAGTTGATGTTGGCCTCTTCATCGAAGCGCGCCATCAACTCCACGATCACCGTCACTTCCTTGCCGTGCTGGGCGGCGTAGATCAGGGCCTCCATCAGGTCCGAGTTCATGCCGGTACGGTAGATGGTCTGCTTGATCGCCACCACGTTCGGGTCGTGCGCGGCGGTGCGGATGAAGTCGACCACCGGCTGGAAGGACTGGAAGGGGTGGTGCAGCAGCACGTCCTTCTTGTCGAGCACCCGGAAGATGTTGTCGCTGATCAGCAGGTGCGGCAGGGTGGGCGAGAAGGGCGGGAAACGCAGCTCTTGCTGGTTCACCAGATTGGCGATCTCGCCCAGGCGCACCATGTTCACCGGCCCTTCGACCGCGTACAGGCGGTTGCGCTCGATGTTGAACTGGTTCAGCAGGAACTGGGCCAGGTGCTCGGGGCAGTTGCTGGCCACTTCCAGCCGCACGGCCACGCCGAATTGCCGGCTTTGCAGTTCCGTCTCCAGCGCCTGGCGCAGGTTCTTCACTTCTTCTTCGTCCACCCACAGGTCGCTGTTGCGGGTCACGCGGAATTGCGAATACGCGGTGATCTCGCGCCCCGGGAACAGTTCGGCGATATGCGCGTGGATGACCGAAGAGAGCAGGCAGAACGAAGCCGCACCCTTGGCCGACAAGTGCTCCGGCAGGCGGATCACGCGCGGCAGTACGCGCGGCGCCTTGACGATGACCACGCCGGTGCCGCGCCCGAAGGCGTCCTTGCCGGACAGTTCGATGATGAAGTTCAGGCTTTTGTTGACCACCTGCGGGAACGGGTGGGCCGGGTCCAGGCCGATGGGCGTGAGCAGCGGGCGCACATTCTGCTCGAAGTAGCCTTTCACCCAGGCGCGCTGGGCTTCGTTGCGGTCTTCGTGGCGCAGCAGGTGGATGCCGTTGGCGGCCAGCTGCGGCAGGATCTCGTCGTTGAGCACCTGGTATTGGCGCGACACGATGCGGTGGCATTCGACGCTGGTGCGTTCGAGCGCGGCGCGCAGTTCGGGCGGATCGATATTTTCGCCCTCGATGCGGTTGGCCAGCAGGCTGGCGATGCGCACTTCAAAGAATTCGTCGAGGTTGCTGCTGCAGATGCACAGGTAGCGCAGCCGCTCCAGCAGCGGTACGGCGGGATCTTCGGCTTGGGCCAGCACGCGGCGGTTGAACGCCAGCTGCGACAGTTCGCGGTTGAGATAGATCGTACTGGAGGGAAGTTCAGGTAGGTCTCTGGTTTCCGGTTTTGCTTTTCTGGTCATTCAATGTTCCCTGTCCATCCTTGTTTTCCGGGCAGTGTATTTAGGATGTATGACGAGTTTATGACAACTTCCCTGAACATTTGTCACAGAATTTCCCTGGAAGTGGCTACGACGATTGTTGTCATATGGTTATTTTTTGAAAAAATGCCTTCCAGTCATCTTTTTCCATCAAGGCACCGTGCCGCGCCGGTACGGCATTTCCGCGCTGTTTCATCGTTTGGCGCTCCTTTCCGGCCTTGCCATGCCGGGCTGCCATTCCAGGATTTGTACAAATTTCCCTCTGGGCTTCATGACAGGTCTCCGTCATAAACTCGTCACATTTGCTGGTTAAAGTTCGCCCTGTCCCAGAAGTGCATCCCACCAATCGTGATGTCTCAGTGACACTCAATCTCTCAAATACATAGGAGTATCAGAAATGGGGTTTAACCAACTGATTAAATCTGTTGCAGTCGCCGTCGCCGGCACCTTCGTGTTCAGCGGCGCAGTGCATGCAGCAGAAATCACCGGCGCAGGCGCCTCCTTCCCGTACCCGATCTACGCCAAGTGGGCGGAACTGTACAAGGCAGCTACCGGCAACAGCCTGAACTACCAGTCGATCGGCTCGGGCGGCGGCATCAAGCAAATCAAGGCCAAGACCGTCGACTTCGGCGCATCGGATGCTCCCCTGAAGCAGGAAGAACTGGCTGAAGCCGGCCTGACCCAATTCCCGGCAGTCGTCGGCGGCGTGGTCCCGGTCATCAACCTGGACGGCATCACCCCAGGCCAAGTGAAGCTGTCCGGCCATGTGCTGGGCGACATCTACTCCGGCAAGATCACCAAGTGGAACGCTGCTGAAATCGTCGCCCTGAACCCAGGCATGAAGCTGCCGGCCGATGACATCACCGTGGTCTACCGTTCGGACGCTTCGGGCACCTCGTACGTGTTCACCAGCTACCTGTCGAAGGCCAACGATGACTTCAAGGGCAAGGTTGGCGCAGGCACGGCCGTGAAGTGGCCGACCGGCGTGGGCGGCAAGGGTAACGAAGGCGTCGCTGCCAACGTGCAAAAGGTCAAGGGCGCAATCGGCTACGTCGAATACGCTTACGTGAAGAAGAACAAGCTGAACTTCACCCAACTGAAGAACAAGGACGGCGTTTTCGTGTCGCCTGACGACGAATCCTTCAAGGCCGCTACCGCCGCCGGCGACTGGGCCAAGACCCCGGGCTTCGCTGTCGACTTCACTGATGCAGCCGGCAAGGCTTCGTGGCCGATCTCCAGCGCTACCTTCATCCTGCTGCACAAGGAACAGGCTGGCGATGGCGGCAAGGGCAAGGAAGTCCTGAAGTTCTTCGACTGGGCGTACAAGAACGGCGCCAAGTCCGCATCGGAACTGGACTACGTCCCGCTGCCGGCTTCGGTCACCAAGCTGGTGGAAGACTCCTGGAAGGCCAACCTCAAGGACAGCAGCGGCAAGGCGATCTGGTAATCGCCTTATCACTGAACCCTTGATGGGATGCCGCAAGGCATCCCTGCCAGGACAGCTGAAAAGCTGAAAAGAAAGCTTCTTCCAACGAAGCACACGGGCCATCGCGGCGAGAACGAGCAACTCTGGGTAGCAGAGCATTCGCAGCGATGGCCCGTTTTAATGGTGAATTCAAAATGAGCGCAAATTACCCCGCTACGGCTATGTCGAATTCCGAAGTAAAAAAATCCGCGGCAGATACTGAAAGTGCGCAGGCCGCGCACGAACGGCTGTTGGCCGTCATGCGCAGGCAACGACTGCAAGATTTCCTGTTCCACAAGCTCACCCTCATCTTCGCACTGACCGTGCTGCTGATGCTGGGCGGCATCATCGTTTCCCTCTTCATCGGCGCCTGGCCGGCCTTCCATGAGTTTGGCCCGGGCTTCATCACACGGGTCGAATGGGACCCGACCAATGACCAGTACGGCGCCATGATCGCCATCGTCGGCACGTTGTCGACGTCGATCATTGCGTTGCTGATCGCTTTTCCGGTGAGCTTCGGCATCGCCCTGTTCCTGACCGAAATCTGCCCCGCCAGGCTGCGTCGTCCGCTGGGCACCGCAGTCGAACTGCTGGCCGGCGTGCCCAGCATCATCTACGGCATGTGGGGTTTGTTTGTGTTCGCACCGCTGTTCTCGGAATACGGCCAGCCCTTCCTGAAGGCGACGCTGGGCCAGATCCCCGGCCTGGGCGTGCTGTTCTCCGGCCCGACCATGGGTATCGGCATCCTGACCGCAGGCCTGATCCTGTCGGTGATGATCATCCCGTTCATCTCTTCGGTCATGCGCGACGTGTTCGAAGTGGTGCCGGCCGTGCTCAAGGAATCGGCTTACGGCCTGGGCTGCACCCGCTGGGAAGTGGTGCGCAAGGTGGTGCTGCCGTACACCAAGACCGGTGTGGTCGGCGGCGTGATGCTGGGCCTGGGCCGCGCGCTGGGCGAGACCATGGCCGTCACCTTCGTGATCGGCAACTCGCACCGCTTGTCCTGGTCGCTGTTCTCGGCCGGTAACAGTATCGCCTCCACGCTGGCCAATGAAATCGCCGAAGCGTCCAGCAGGCTGCACGTCTCCTCGCTGTTTGCGCTGGGCTTGATCCTGTTCGTCATCACATTTATCGTCCTGTCCGCGGCCAAGATCATGCTGATGGGCATGACCCGCAAGGAAGGTGCCAAATGAGCCAAGCCAATCAAGTGACCGCAACCGGCGGCATCGACAACCCGGAGGCAATGAATCCGGTGTACCGCCGCCGCCTGTTCCAGCATCGCATCGGTATGCTGTTCTCCTTCCTGGCGATGGGCCTGGGCCTGTTCGTGCTGGCCTGGATCCTGCTGACCCTGGTAATCAAGGGTGTGGCAGCGCTCAATTTCGGCCTGCTGACTGAAAATACCCCGGGTCCCGGCGGCGACGGCGGCGGTTTGCTGAACCCTATCGTCGGCAGCCTGCTGATGGTCGGCATCAGTACCCTGATCAGCACCCCGATCGGCATCCTGGCCGGCGTCTACCTGGCCGAATACGGCGAAGAGAGCAAGCTGGCCCAGGTGACCCGCTTCGTGACCGACATCATGCTGTCGGCCCCGTCCATCGTCATCGGCCTGTTCATCTATGCGATCTACGTTGCCAACGTCGGCCACTTTTCGGGCTGGGCCGGTACTTTCGCCATTTCGCTGATCGCCATCCCGGTGGTTGTGCGTACCACCGACAACATGCTTAAGCTGGTTCCCAGCGGCCTGCGTGAAGCCGCCTTCGCACTCGGCGCCCCACGCTGGAAAGTCGCCGTGATCGTGCGCTTGCGCGCCGTCAAGGCCGGCGTGGTGACCGGGGTGCTGCTGGCGGTGGCCCGTATTTCGGGCGAGACTGCGCCACTGCTGTTCACCGCACTCAACAACCAGTTCTTCAGCACCAACATGAACCGTCCGATCGCCAACTTGCCGGTGGTGATCAACCAGTTCGCGATGAGCCCGTACGACAACTGGGTCTCGCTGGCCTGGGGCGGGGCGCTGCTGATCACCTTCAGCGTGCTGCTGCTCAACGTGCTGTCTCGTACCCTGTTCAAGCAACAAATCCCCGGCTAATTTTTCAAGTGACCGACATGACTACTGCTCAAATGGCAAACTCTGCTCCGACCGCATCCGCCAACGCCGCTGCGGCCAAGAAGTCCACGATCGAGATCTCGCAGCTGAATTTTTACTACGGTGGATTCCAGGGCCTGAAGAACATCAACCTCGACATCTATGAAGGCAAGGTCACCGCCTTCATCGGCCCATCGGGCTGTGGCAAGTCGACCCTGCTGCGCACCTTTAACCGCATGTACGACCTCTACCCCGGCCAGCGCGCCGAAGGCAAGATCGTGTACGCCGGCAGGAACATCCTCGAAGCCGGCCAGGACTTGAACATGCTGCGCGCCAAGGTCGGCATGGTGTTCCAGAAGCCGACCCCGTTCCCGATGTCGGTCTACGACAACATCGCCTTCGGTATCCGCCTGTACGAGAACCTGCCCAAGGGCGAGATGGACGAGCGCGTCGAATGGGCGCTGAACAAGGCGGCACTGTGGGGTGAAGTGAAAGACAAGCTGCACAAGAGCGGCCTGTCGCTCTCCGGCGGCCAGCAACAGCGCCTGTGTATCGCGCGCGGCGTGGCGGTCAAGCCCGAAGTGCTGCTGCTGGATGAACCGACCTCGGCGCTGGACCCGATTTCCACGGCCAAGGTGGAAGAGCTGATCGGCGAGCTGAAGAACGACTACACCATCGCCATCGTCACCCACAACATGCAGCAGGCCGCGCGTTGCTCGGACTATACCGCTTACATGTACCTGGGCGAGCTGGTGGAGTTTGGCGAGACGGACCAGATCTTCATGAATCCGGTGCGCAAAGAAACCCAAGACTACATCACAGGCCGCTTCGGATAAGGCACGGTTCAAGCTACTGCGCATCCCAATCTCTGTGCTGCAGGTTAGAGGATTCGTCGCCGTACCCCAGTACGGCTGCGCTTCTCCCGCAGACCTCGGGATTGCTCGCTACGCTTGAACCGCACCTCGATACGTAGTCTAAGCACATATTTTTTATTATTTAGGGACGTCACATGACAGGCGATCACTCCTCCAAGCAATACGACAGCGATCTGGAAGCTATCCGTTCGAAGGTGCTCGCCATGGGCGGGCTGGTTGAGCATCAGTTTCAGGATGCGATAGCGGCTTTCCGCACCGGCAACGTTGACGTGGCCAAGCGCGTGATGAAGGACGATGAGGCGGTGAACCGCCTGGAAGTCGAACTCGACGATGCGTGCAGCCACCTGATCGTGCGCCGTCAGCCGACCGCCAACGACTTGCGTACCGTGATGGCGACCATCAAGATCATCACCGACCTCGAACGCGTCGGCGACGAAGCGACCAAGATCGCGCGTACCGCGATCCATCTGCACAAGCGCGGCATCGGCCTGATCAACCACTATGAGACGGTCAGCCTGATCGCCGAACAGGCCGGCGATATCCTGCGCAGCGCGCTGGATGCCTTCGCCCGCCTGGACGACCAGCAGGCGCTGGAACTGATCAAGCAGGATGCCAGCATCGACCACGGTTTCCGCTCGATCACCCGTAGCCTGATCACCTTCATGATGGAAGACCCGCGCACCATCTCCGGTTCCATCGACACCTTGTGGGTGGCCAAGGCCATTGAGCGCATCGGCGACCATGCCAAGAACATCGCCGAGTACGTGGTGTATGTGGTGGGCGGTGTCGATATCCGCCATACCGACGTCGGTTCGGCCAAGGTGGCTGACGAAGCGGCTGACTGAAAAGGCAGTACCCGGATCCGCGCGGAGAAAAACGGCAGCCAGTACCGATGAGCTGCCGGCCCGCGCGGAGATCCGCAGTGCGGAGGGAGACCCGCAAACTTGAGAAGAAGTTGACCCAATGACCACTATCCTGATCGTCGAAGACGAACCGTCGATTGCCGAGCTGATTGCCTTCACGCTCAAGGAAGCCGGCTGGTCCAGTTTTGTCGTGTCGAATGCCGCCGCGGCCTGGGACTTTGTCCAGCACCGCGCGCCGCAACTGGTGTTGCTGGACTGGATGCTGCCCGACCGCAGCGGTTTGCACCTGCTCTCGCGCATCCGCGCCGACCGCCAGCTGCAGCAATTGTCGGTCATCATGCTTACCGCCAAGAGCATGGAAGAAGACAAGATCGCCGGCCTCGACAATGGCGCCGACGATTACATCACCAAACCGTTTTCCCCGCGCGAGCTCACCGCTCGCATCAAGGCGCTGCTGCGCCGCAAGAGCCCCGAACATGCCCAGGAAATCATGTCGGCCGGCCCTATCATGCTCGATCCGGCCAGTTGTTCGGTGACCTTGTCGGGCGGCAAGATCGATATCGGCCATGCCGAGTACAAGCTCCTGAAGTTCTTCCTTGCCCACCCGGACCGGGTGTTCTCGCGCAGCCAGTTATTGGATAGAGTGTGGGGCGACCATGTGGTGATTGAAGAGCGTACGGTAGATGTGCATGTGCTGCGCCTGCGCAAGGCGTTGCGCGATGCGGAATATCTGATCAAGACCGTGCGCAGCGTCGGTTACATGCTGTCGACAAAATAGAGCGAGAATAGGGCCTTGTTATCACAATCAGGCCCATATAAGCGCACAGCGCTCCACGTCTTCCTTTCGATTTCAATGAGTCCACAACTGCTGTTCTGGATTCCCGCCATTTTGCGCCTGGTGTTGTGCCTGGCCGGAGCGGGAGTCGTCGCTTTCTTCTTCGGCCCTATCGTCGGCCTGGTTGTCGCAGTGCTGGGTGTGGGGGCGATGATGGTGACCCACTTGCATTACCTGTTCCGCCTCTCCAGTTGGCTGGACGACTCCGGCCAGTCGCGCCTGCCGGACGGCTGGGGGGCGTGGACCGACGTTTATGCCCGCCTGTACCGCATGCGCCGGGACGACGAAAAAAACCAGGCCGAACTGGCCGAGTGGCTGGCGCGCTTTCGCCAGGCCATGAGCCTGTTGCCCGATGGCGTGGTGATCATGGACGATGTGCTGTTCCTCGAATGGTGCAATCCGGCCGCGCAGCAGCACCTGGGCTTGAAGCTGGAGCGCGACAAGGGCATGCGCGTCACCAACCTGATCCGCAATCCGGCCTTCATCGACTACATCATCCTGGGCCGCTACGAGCAGCCGCTGACACTGGCGCTGCATGAGCGCAAGCTGATCGTGCAGCTCATTCCCTTCGAGAACCGCCGCCAGATCCTGGTCACCCATGACGCCACCGAGTCCGAGCGCATCGACATGATGCGGCGCGACTTCGTCGCCAATGCTTCGCACGAACTGCGCACGCCGCTGACGGTCATCAACGGCTTCCTGGAAATCGCCCTGGCCCAGCCCAAGCTCGATCCGGAAACCCGCACCGCACACCTGACGCTCATGACCGAACAGGGCCAGCGCATGCAAAACCTGATCGACGACATGCTGACCCTGACCCGGCTTGAATCGATCGACTACCCGTTGCGTTCGGAAGTTGTGCGGGTGCGGCCGCTGCTCGAAGGCATCGCCGAAGAGGCGCGCGCGTTATCGGCCGGCAAGCATGACATCACGCTGGAAGTGCGAGGCCCGGACCTGAAGGGCAACATTGATGAGCTGCGCAGCGCCTTTACCAATCTGGTGACCAACGCCGTGCGTTACACGCCGCCGTCGGGACGCATCATGCTGCGCTGGGAAAGCGACGAAAAGGGCGCACATTTTTCCGTGCAGGACACCGGCATCGGCATCAGCCCCGAGCATATTTCCCGGTTGACCGAACGTTTCTATCGCGTCGACAAGAGCCGCTCGCGCGAAACCCAGGGCACCGGCCTGGGGCTGGCGATCGTGCGCCACGTGTTGCTGCGCCACCGTGCCGTGCTGGATATCCAGTCGGTACCGGACCATGGCAGTACCTTCACTGTGCATTTCCCGGCAAGCCAGACGATTGAGGATTTTGTGCAGGCCAAGTGAAGAGAATGCAAAAAAAGGATGCCAAGGCATCCTTTTTTTATATCCGACTGCCTGATATGGGGCCCTTGCCGCATCACAGGGCAGTCGCGATGAATGCGGGTATGTTGACTGATTGCAAATAAATCCTAGGTAGAAATACGAATATCTGCCGGCAGCCGTTATTGGACACAATACCAGCGCACCGATGGCGGTTTCGCAAAGGGGGAGACGAGAGCGACAGCCAGCGGCACGACGATCAGAATAATGCTTCCGGTCCACAACGGCAGCGCGACAACAAGATCAGATCGTCAACGAGCTTCTTCCCCAATATCAAAAATCAACAGTTCCGGAAAGAGGAAAAATGAGCTACTTCGCCAACATGAAGATAGGCAAGCGCCTGGCTTTAGGCTTTGCTTTCATCCTGGTTGCCGCCTGCGTGGTGGTGGCGTTCTCCATCTGGCGCCTGCATGGCATTGCCGGCGCCACCGCAGCCATGATGCAGCAGCCGCTGACCAAGGAGCGCCTGGTGTCGGACTGGTACCGCACCATCCATACCAGCGTGCGCCGCACCACGGCGATTGCCAAAAGTACCGATCCCAGCCTGGCTGCCTTTTTCGCCGAGGATGCGGCTATCTCCACGAAGCTGTCGACCGAGCAGCAGAAGGCCATCGAGGCGTTGCTGAGTTCGGACGCCGAGAAGGCCGTTTTCGACAAGCTCTCGGCGGTTCGCAAGGACTACATCAAATACCGCGACGCCATCTCCAAGGCCAAGGCCGATGGCCAGGTCGACGAGGTCGAGAAGATCCTGAGCGGACCTTACAATGCGGCGGCCAAGGGCTACCTCGACTTGTTGCAGCAATTGCTGAATGTGCAGCGGGCAGGCATCGACCAGATTGCCCAGGACATCCAGGGGATCTATGAGCAGAGCCGCAACCTGATGCTGGCCCTGGGTGCATTGCTGTTCGTGCTGGGCTGGCTGTTCGCCTGGCGCCTGGCGGTGGGCATCACCCGCCCGCTGGAACGGGCGGTCGACGTGGCCGAGACCGTGGCCGCCGGCGACCTGACCATGCAAGTGGATGCGCATCTGGCATCGCGCCGTGACGAGACCGGCAAGCTGCTGCATGCGTTGCAGGCCATGACCGGCAACCTTGCGCGCATCGTCGGCCAGGTGCGCAGCGGCACCGATGCCATTTCTACCGCATCGCGCGAGATCGCCAGCGGTAACCTCGACCTGTCGGCACGGACCGAACGCCAGGCAGGTTCGCTGGAAGAGACCGCTTCGGCCATGGAGGAGCTGACATCCACCGTGCACCAGAACGCCGACAACGCGCGCCAGGCCAACCAGCTGGCTGCCTCGGCCTCGGCCGTGGCGCAGCAGGGCGGGGAAGTGGTGTCGCAGGTGGTCTCGACCATGGGATCGATCAACGAATCCTCGCGCAAGATCGTCGACATCATCGGCGTGATCGATGGCATCGCCTTCCAGACCAACATCCTGGCGTTGAATGCCGCAGTGGAAGCCGCGCGCGCCGGCGAGCAGGGACGCGGTTTCGCGGTCGTGGCGTCGGAAGTGCGTTCCCTGGCGCAGCGTTCGGCGGCAGCGGCCAAGGAGATCAAGGGCCTGATCGACGACTCCGTGGCCAAGGTCGGCACCGGCAGCCAACTGGTGGGCCAGGCCGGCAGCACGATGGACCAGGTGGTTGCCAGCGTGCGCCACGTGGCCGACATCGTCGGCGAGATTACCGCCGCCAGCAGCGAGCAAAGCGATGGCATCGGCCAGGTCAACCTGGCCATCACCGAAATGGACCAGACCACGCAGCAGAATGCCGCCCTGGTCGAGCAGGCTGCGGCAGCGGCCGAAGCGATGCAGGAGCAAGCGGCGCGCTTGTCCGAAGTCGTCAGCCAGTTCAAGCTGGGCTCCGCACATGAGCAGCAAGTTGCCAATGCCGCAGAACCGGTATTGGCGGCTCCCCGTCCGTCGCGCAACATTACCCCGGAGCGTGCTGCCTTGGGGCATTGAACAATTGAGAGTCGGGTTGCCCCGGCTTTTCAGGCGCTCCAATGCAAAACCCGCCATCAGGCGGGTTTTGCGTTTTGCGAACTATGTGAACGTCACTTCTGGGCCGGCTCGCGGAAGTAGATCCGGCGTGGCAGTGCCCACAGCAGCAGGGCGGCGCCGACCAGGCATTCGGCGGCGACCACGTACAGGCCGATGGCGGCGCTGCCGGTCAGGTCGCGGATCTTGCCGACCATGTAAGGAGTGATGATGCCGCCCAACTGGCCGACCGAATTGATCAGCGCGATGCCGGCTGCGGCTGCGGCGCCCGACAGCACGCGCGGAGGCAGGATCCAGAACAGGCCGATGCCTGCAATGATGCCGGTGGCGGCAGCCGACAGTGCGATCACCAGGATCAGCGTGTTGTTGCCGAAGTAGGCAGCGGCTGCGTAGCCGACGCCGCCGATCAGCGCGCAACTGGCCAGGTGCCAGCGGCGTTCGCCGGTGCGGTCGGAACTGCGGCCGATGAAGATCATGCCCAGGCCGGCGCAGATGTACGGCACCATCGAGATCAGGCCGATGATGAAAGTGTCGTCGGTGCCGGCGGTCTTGATCAGTTGCGGCATCCAGAACACCAGGCCATAGATGCCGGAAGCCAGCACCAGGTAGATCAGCGACATGACGATGGTCGACGGCTGCTTCAATGCCGCGCCGAAGGAGTGCACCGCTTCGCTCTTGGGTTCGGCCGCGATGCGGTTGATCAGAAGCTTCTTCTCTTCAGGCTTCAACCAGCGGGCGTCTTCGATCTTGTCGTCGATCACCAGGTAGCACACCACGCCCAGCAGGATCGACGGAATGCCTTCCAGCAGGAACAGCCACTGCCAGCCGTGCATGCCGGCCATGCCGTGGCTCCACTTCATGATGCCGCCCGACAGCGGGCCGCCGATGATGCCGCACAAGGCGATGGCCGCCATGAACAGCGAGTTGATGCGGCCGCGGCGCACCGATGGGAACCAGTTGGTGAAGAAGTACAGCGCACCCGGCACGAAACCGGCTTCCAGCAAGCCGATCAGGAAACGCAGGATGTAGAAGCTGGTCTCGTTGCTGACGAACATCATCGCCGCCGAGGCGATGCCCCAGGTAACCATGATGCGGGCGATCCAGCGCTTGGGGCCGACCTTGTGCAAGATCATGTTGCTCGGCACTTCGAACAGGAAGTAGCCGACGAAGAAGATGCTCGCACCCAGGCCGTAGACGGCGTCCGAGAAGCCCAGGTCGCTTTGCATCTGCAGCTTGGCGAAACTGATGTTGACGCGGTCCAGGTAGGCGAACACGAAGCAGATCATCAGCAAGGGCACGAAGCGCCAGGTGATTCTGCGGTAAAGGTTGGATTCCTGAATGTCCGCCGCGCTGGCCGGATAGGGTACTGCTGCCATGATGTCTCTCCTCGAAAGGCTTTTGATTAAAACCGAAGGCGCAAAAAGTCCATCGCCGCCGCGTGATACGCGGAGGTCGCTTATTGTTGTTGTGCTGTTGGATTAGCGGACGGAAGGACTCCGTCCGCCGGTGCTGCAATTTCTAATGTTGTGCCGCCTGGTCTTTGCCCGTGTTGCTATGCGTTGCCATCCGTTTGCAATCGCACCCGCCGCGCTTCTTCCCTTGCGCGGCGTCGGCAGGGCATTAATAGGTCGCGCGGCCGCCCGACAGGTCGAACACCGATGCGGTGGTGAAGGAGTTCTCTTCCGATACCAGCCAGGCCACCATGGCAGCCAGTTCTTCCACCTTCACGAAACGCGCGCGCGGGATCTTCGACAGCATGTAGTCGATGTGCGCCTGGGTGCATTGCTCCAGGATGCGGGTTTGCGCGGCGGCCGGGGTGATGGCGTTGACGGCGATGTTCTTGGTCGCGGTTTCCTTGCCCAGGCTCTTGGTCAGGGCGATCATGCCGGCCTTGGCGGCGCTGTAGGCCGACGCGGTAGGATTGCCTTCCTTGCCGGCGATGGAAGCGATGTTGACGATGCGGCCGTAGTTCTGGGCGATCATGCGCTGCACGACGACCTGGTTGACGTAGAACGCGCCGTTAAGGTCGATGTCGATCACGCGGCGCCATTCTTCCGGCGAGTAGTCGGCCACCACATTGTTCTGGCCGGCGATGCCGGCGCTGTGCACCAGGATATCGATGGACTGGGTGACCTTTTCGGTGGCTTCGATGGCTTTCTTGACGTCCGCTTCGCTGGAGATGTCGACCTTGATGGTTTCGACATTGCCCAGCGGCTCCAGCTTGGCGCGCGCTTCAGCCAGCGCCTTCTCGTCCATGTCCCACAGCACGACCTTGGCTTTGCCTTGCAGCAGGCGCTCTGCCACTGCGTAACCGAAACCCTGGGCGCCGCCGGTGATGATGGCGCTGCGGCCCTGGAAGTCGTAATGATTCATTGCCTTCTCCTTCTCGTGATCTGATCTTGAGGTCGGCGCGCAAGCCGCATGGGCTTGCGCGCATTGTTCTTATTGTTGGTGTGTGCCGGTAACGCTGCCGGGGCGGCTTAAGCGTCGATGGTCTTTTGCTGCTGCTCGCCCAGGCCGTCGATGCCAAGGCGCATGGTCTGGCCGGCGCGCAAGAACACCGCTTCCGGCTTGACGCCCATGCCCACGCCCGGCGGCGTGCCGGTGGAGATGACGTCGCCAGGCTGCAGGCTCATGAACTTGGACAGGTAGGCAATGATGTGCGCGACGCCAAAGATCATGGTGCTGGTGTTGCCGTTCTGGTAGCGCTTGCCATCCACTTCCAACCACATGCCCAGCTTCTGCGGGTCGGCGACATCGTCGCGGGTGACCAGCCACGGGCCGATCGGGCCGAAGGTGTCGCAGCCCTTGCCCTTGTCCCAGGTGCCGCCGCGCTCGATCTGGTACTCGCGCTCGGACACATCGTTGACCACGCAATAGCCGGCCACGTGCGACAGCGCATCCTTCTCATCGATATAGGCGCCACCCTTGCCGATGACCACGCCCAGCTCGACTTCCCAGTCGGTCTTCTTGGAGCCGCGGGGGATCTTGACGTTGTCGTTGGGGCCGCAGACAGCGGAGGTCCACTTGTTGAACACCACCGGTTCGGCAGGAATCGGCAGGTTGGATTCGGCAGCGTGGTCGGCGTAGTTCAGGCCGATGCAGATGAATTTACCGATATTGCCGACACAGGCGCCGATGCGCGGGTTGCCGTCCACTACAGGCAGGCTGTTGATATCCAGCGCGCGGATCTTGGCCAGCGACGCGTCACCCAGGGCAGCGCCGTTGAGGTCGCTGATGTGAGCCGACAGGTCGCGGATCTTGCCGGCCTGGTCCAGGATGCCGGGCTTTTCCTGCCCAACCGGGCCGTAGCGGAGTAATTTCATCTTGTTTCCTTTGGAAAATAAGTTGTCTCAAATCGGCGCCGGCGGATTGCCGCTGCAAGCCCTTGGAGGCATCGACGGCATGGCGGGCCTTTCATTTTGCGGATTGGATAATACCAGTTTATTGGTAAGACCAATAGAGCGATGGGGGATAAGTTTTAGTTATCGGGTGATCAGATGGCGCAGGCCAATTCCGTGAGCAAATCGACATGTTGCGCTCACCGGTTGAGCCCGCCGCGGGCAGTTCCGCCGCTACGCAGGCCAGCGCAGCCAGAAACAGGCTCCGCCCATCGGCGACGGCGTATAGCCCGCCGTTCCATGATGGGCGCCGGCAATGGCCCTGACGATGGCCAGGCCGAGTCCGCTGCCTTTCTGCTGGGCGTCCGGCGCCAGCGGGCCGCGCTGGAAGGCGTCGAAGATCGTCTGCGCGTCGGTCAGGTCGATGCCGGGGCCGCTGTCTTCGACGCTGAGGCAATGCATGCCATCGGCCGAGGATGTCTTGATCGCCAGCGTGCCCGGCGTCGCGTGCCGCAGGGCGTTTTCCAGCAGCGCCAGCAATGCCTGGCGGATGCGCACCGGATCGCAGACCGCCTGTCGCGTCTCCAGCGCCAGGGACAATTCAAAACCTTTTTCCAGCAGGGCCGATTCACAGGCCTTCACCACGGTCATCACCTCTTGCCGGAGGTCGGTTTCCTGCATTTGCATCTGCAGATGCCCGCTCTCGGCCAGGCCGACCACGCGCAGATCTTCGATCAGCCGCCCCAGGCCCTCGACCTGGATCAGCAGGCTGGCGAACAGCGCCGGATCGGGATGGAAGATGCCCTCGGTCAGGCCTTGCAGGCGTCCGCGCAGGATGGTGACGGGGGTGCGCAGTTCATGCGCGATGGCGGCGTTCCAGAAGATGCGTTCCTGTTCCACGCGCTCAAGGCGTTCAGCCATCGTATTGAAGTCGTTGACCAGTTGGGTTGCTTCGCCCAGCGAGTGGTCATCGGTGGCTGCGCGCGCGGCGAGGTCCCCTTGCGCCACCTGGCGCAGGCTGGTCGCCACCGAGTTCAGCGGGGCGAGGATGCGCCGGGACAGCCGGATGGCGACCCATACCGCAACCGCCAGTCCGGTCAGCGTGGTGGCAACGATCCAGCCCCATTCGGCCGGCGAGGGCAGCCAGCTGTCCGGCGACGACAGCCCGGCCGGGTAGAACATCCACAGCGTGGCGTAGAACGCGTAGGAGCCGAGCAGCACCATCATCATGATGGCCAGCACCAGGATGGCGACCGAGCTGACGATCTGGCGGCCCAGTCCCTTGGAAGGGGCAACGGAGGACAGGATGTTCATGCGCGATGTTGTCAGAGGCCTTGATTGAAGCGGTAACCGACGCCGCGGATGCTGGCCGGTACACCGGCGATGCCGAGGTCTTCCAGCTTCTTGCGCAGCTTGCTGACGTGGCTGTCGACGGTCCGCTCCAGCGTGTCGCCTTCAGGGAGACAGGCCTCCAGCAGTTCGGCACGGCTGAACACGCGGCGCGGCGCACGGGCCAGTTGCGCCAGCAGCCTGAACTCGGTCAGCGTCAGCACCAGGGTGTGCGAGCGTCCGTCGATTTCGGCCACGGCCTCGTGATGGTCGAAGTCGATGATGAACGGTGCGACGCGCAGGATGCGGCGCTCGTCGCGTTGCTCGCGCGGCAGGCTGCGGCGCAGTACCGCCTGTACCCGCGCCACCACCTCGGCCGGATTGAAGGGCTTGACCACATAGTCGTCGGCGCCGATACGCAGTCCGGTGAGCTTGTCGACATCCTGATCCAGCGCAGTCAGCAAGATGACCGGGGTATTGCCGCGCTGGCGGATCTGCGACAGCACTTGCCAGCCGTTTACCTGCGGCATCTGGATATCGAGCAGCACCAGGTCGGGTTTGAGCGCCAGATGCAGTTCGAGGGCGCGGGCGCCATCCGCGGCATGCACGCTGCGCATGCCGCTGCGCGCCAGGTAGGCGGCCAGGATGTCGGCGATCTCCGGCGCATCCTCGGCGATCAGGACCAGGACGTTCTCCCCCTGGATGTTTCCTGTGGGCCCGGCATTGCCCGGCGCCGCCGAATTCTCGGACATTCTTTCCATCTCCATCAAATCTCCACAATTGTGCAGCGCAATCCTCATGGTTGTCGCTCAGACTGCGCTTTCCCTTGCGATTGTACTGTCGGGTTGCTGCGCGCAGTAAAGCGAAGTGGCCGATGCCAGCCCGCAAGGCTGATTCCGGGAGTCTTGCATGCCTCAGTTCTTCATCAACCGCCCCATCTTTGCCTGGGTGGTTGCCTTGTTCATCATCCTGCTTGGCGTGATCGCCATTCCGCAGTTGCCGATTGCGCGCTATCCCTCGGTCGCGCCGCCCACTGTCACCATCTACGCCAACTATCCGGGCGCCACGCCGCAGGCGATGAACGACGGCGTGATCGGCCTGATCGAGCGCGAGCTCTCCAGCGTCAAGAACCTGCTGTACTTCGAATCGTCGGCCGATACCTCCGGTTCCGCCCAGATCACGGTGACCTTCAAGCCCGGCACCGATCCCGAGCTGGCCCAGGTGGACGTGCAGAACCGCCTCAAGGCGATTGAGGCGCGCCTGCCGCAGACCGTGCGGCAGAACGGCGTGACGGTGGAGTCGGCGGCTTCCGGCTTCCTGCTGATGGTGAGCCTCACATCCAGCGACGGGCGTTATGACGAGGTCACGCTGAGCGACTACATGGCGCGCAACCTCGTCGAGGAACTGCGCCGCATCGATGGCGTGGGCCGCGTGCAGCTGTTCGGCGCCGAGCAGGCGATGCGTATCTGGGTCGATCCGTTCCGGCTGAGCGCCTACAAGCTGTCGATGAGCGACATCAGCGCGGCAATCGTCCAGCAGAACGTGCAGATCGCACCGGGACGCCTGGGTGACATGCCGGCGCTGCCCGGCCAGCAGATTGCGGTGCCGCTGACTGTGCAAGGGCAGCTGCAGTCGCCCGCGCAGTTTTCGGCCATCGTGCTCAAGGCCAATGCGGATGGTTCCAGGGTGACGCTGGGTGATGTCGCCCGGATCGAACTGGGCGCCCAGTCTTATGGCTTTGCCAACCGGGAAGACGGCAAGGCGGCCGCGGTGGCGGCCGTGCAGTTGTCGCCAGGCGCCAATGCAGTGCGTACGGCCGAAGCCATCCAGGAACGCATGGCCGAACTGCGCGGCAGCCTGCCCTCGGGAGTGCATTACTCGCTGCCGTACAACACCGCGCCCTTCGTCAAGATCTCCATCCAGAAGGTGGTGCAGACGCTGATCGAGGCCATGGTGCTGGTGTTCATCGTGATGTACCTGTTCCTGCAGAACATCCGCTACACGCTGATCCCGGCCATCGTGGCGCCGATCGCCTTGCTCGGTACGCTGGCGGTGATGCTGGCGGCCGGCTTCTCGGTCAACGTGCTCACCATGTTCGGCATGGTGCTGGCGATCGGCATCATCGTCGACGACGCTATCGTGGTAGTGGAAAACGTCGAGCGCATCATGGCGCATGAGGGGTTGGGGCCGCGCGAGGCCACGCTCAAGGCGATGAAAGAAATCACCGGCGCCATCGTCGGCATCACGCTGGTGCTGACGGCGGTATTCATTCCCATGGCGCTGGCCGGCGGTTCGGTGGGGGTGATCTATCGCCAGTTCACGCTGTCGATGGCGGTATCGATCCTGTTCTCGGCCTTTTTGGCACTCAGCCTTACCCCGGCCTTGTGCGCCACCCTGCTCAAGCCGGTGGCGCCAGGCCACCATGAGAAACGCGGCTTCTTTGGCTGGTTCAACCGCGCGTTCGCGCGCATGACGGCACACTATGAGTCGCGCCTGGTCGGCCTGGTGGCGCGCGGCACGCGCATGATGCTGGTGTTCGCCGGGATTTCGGCGATCCTGCTGTTCGCGCTGCGCTCCCTGCCGTCGGCTTTCCTGCCGGAGGAAGACCAGGGCTACTTCATGACATCCTTCCAGCTGCCTTCCGACGCCACCGTCGAACGTACCTCGAAGGTGGTCGAACAGTACGAGCGTTACCTGCAGACGCGCACCGACATCGGCGCCAATCTGTCGGTGCTGGGCTTCGGCTTCTCGGGATCGGGGCCGAACGCGGCGATGGCGTTTACCGAACTCAAGGACTGGAAGCAGCGCAAGGGCTCCAATGCGGCCACAGAAGTGGCGCATGCGCAGGCCGCGATGGAAGGCAGCTCGGACGGTATCGTCATGAGCCTGATGCCGCCGGCGATCGAGGAACTGGGCAACTCGTCCGGTTTCGCGATGCGCTTGCAGGATCGCGCCAGCCAGGGCTATGCGGCGCTCAAGCAAGCCGAAGCCAGGCTGCTGGAGCTGGCTGCGCACAGCACCAAAGTGACGGGTGTCTATCCGGACGGCCTGCCGGCCGGAGCCAGCATCCAGCTGGACATCGATCGCCAGAAGGCGGCGGCGCTGGGCGTGCCCTTCGGCAGCATCAGCGACACCCTGTCGGCCGCGATGGGTTCGCTCTACGTGAACGATTTCCCGAATGAGGGGCGCATGCAACAGGTCATCGTCCAGGCCGATGCCGGTTCGCGCATGCAGATCGAAGATGTGCTGAAACTGTATGTGCGCAACACCAGCGGCGGCATGGTGCCGCTGGCCGAGCTGGTCAAGCCTTCCTGGCATACGGCGCCCACGCAGATGGTTCGCTACCAGGGCTTGCCGTCGGTGCGTATCGCAGGCAGCGCCGCACCCGGCGTATCCAGCGGCGAAGCCATGGCCGAGATGGAAAGGCTGGCGCAGCAGCTGCCGCCGGGATTCGCCGTGGCCTGGACCGGCCAGTCCTTGCAGGAACGCCTGTCCGCCGCGCAGGCGCCGATGCTCATGGCCTTGTCCATGCTGGTGGTGTTTCTGGTGTTGGCCGCCTTGTACGAGAGCTGGTCGATCCCGCTATCGGTGATGCTGGTGGTGCCGCTGGGCTTGATCGGCGCAGTCGCCGCCGTGCTGCTGCGCGGCATGCCCAACGACGTGTTCTTCAAGGTCGGCCTGATCACGGTGATCGGACTGTCGGCCAAAAACGCCATTCTGATCGTGGAATTCGCCAAGCAGTTGCGCGAAGAAGGCATGAGCCTGGCGCAAGCTGCGGTCAAGGCATCTGCGTTGCGCCTGCGCCCGATCCTGATGACCTCCATGGCATTCGCACTGGGCGTCGTTCCCCTGATGCTCGCCGGCGGCGCCAGCGCCGAGACCCAGCAGGCGATCGGCACCGGCGTGTTCGGCGGCATGGTCAGCGCCACCGTGCTGGCGGTGTTCTTCGTGCCGGTGTTTTTCGTCTACGTACTCGGCTGGGCGGAGCGGTGGCGCAGCGCAAAGGTAGCGGGCTGATGTGCCCGCGCGCCGACCTGCGGCTTTTCGGACGGAGGCATGCGTTAAAGGCGCGCTTCCAGACGCTGATACATCACGCGCAGTACCGATGCCATGACATCCGCGTCATCGCCGTAGAGAGTGCGCAAGGGTGGCGCATGAAACTGCATATCCTCTATCAGGGGGCGCGGGTCGTGCGGGATCGGGGGACGGATCAGTTGTACCTGGATTTTTCGCATGCCCGTATCGCGGGCATGCTCCATGCGTACGAGATCGTGGATATGAGGCTGGCCAAGAAGCCTGATCGGTAGGTATAAGCATCCAGTGCTTCTTGACGGAGACGGACGGTCTCGCGGCAACTCGCAATGTCTCCTGCCTCAAAGATGCGCGCAATTGCGGCCCGAATGTTTGGCGCGGTATAGGGCTTCGTCTGCCGCATTGACAACGTCCTCGATCCGGCGATGCCTATCCCGCCGGTATCCGCTTACCCCAATGCTGGCGGTCAGCGTCTGCAGCGAACTGGACTGGTGCTCGATCCGGCTGGCGCGAATGGCATCGCACAGGCGGATGGCCACCAGCATGGCGCCATCCTCGGTCGTTTCATCAAGGAGCACGACGAATTCCTCCCCGCCATAACGGGCCGCGCAATCGGTATTGCGTGGCAAGTTGTCGCGGATCGCGCGCGCGACTTCCTGCAGCGCCTTGTCCCCCGATTTGTGGCCATAGGTATCGTTATAGGTCTTGAAGTAATCGACGTCGATGAACAGCAGCGAAAACGTCGAGGTCACATTCCTTTGGCAGCGCTCCCAGGTGGCATGCAGCAGTTCATCCAGCGCCCTGCGGTTCAGCAGGCCGGTCAATCCATCCGTGCGGACGAGTGCGTTCAATTGCGTTTCCACCGAAACGCGTTTGCGGAATTCCTGGCGGATGCTCGACATCAGCACGGCACACACCACGGTGAATGCGGCAAGAGACAACAGGACGGAGTACAGCGCCTCATACCAATCTTTAAAGATGGCCGATTCGGCATAGCCGACGAAGACCAGAAGCGAAGTGTTCGGCACCCGCCTGAATGTGTAAAGCCGTTTGATGCCGTCATGACGGGAGTGCGAAAAGAAGCTGCCGTCGTCTTTCGACAGCATGGACTTCAAGCGCTGGTAGTTATCGCTCGCGCTCAGATCACTGCCGATCACGGATTCGCGGTAGGGAATGCGCATATACGCCACGCCGTCATCGGAGTAGAGCGATATGACCCCGTCAGGCCCCAACGCCAGCCCGGCGAACAGTTCGCGGAAATAGGCCAGGTCCAGCGCCATCACGACGACACCGTCAAAGGAGCCATCCGGGCGCGCCAGCCGTTTGGACAACACCACTACCTTCAGCTCGTTGCCCAAACTGGCCGATATCGGGCGGGAAACGTAGAGGCCCACGCCGGGAGAGTCGCGATGGACGGTGAAATAAGCGCGATCCGCATAAACGGGCGAGGTTTCGTCCGAACGCCGGCGAGAGCTGGCCTTGACCTTGCCGTCCGCATCCAGAATGGCCATCACGGAGATGTGGCGGGCATTCGCCGTCCCGCCGAAAAGATAGGCCTGCCGCTGGTTTTCAGAAAGGTCTCGCACCGGGAGCGGATGCTGGTAGCGGTAAGTCAGTGTGTCGAGCGAGAGGGACAGGATTTCCAGGTTGCGGGAGATGGCGCGCTGGGCGACCAATGTCACGTTCTTGGCATTGTCCACCGCGGAAAGGCTGGTCTGGTGGTAACTTTGATAGAGAGTGCTGCCGCAGACGGCGACAACCATTAATGCTGAAATACCGATGACTAAAGCCAAGTGCTTTTTCAACTGCTTGATTTTTTTTCCCCCGAAGAGCTACTGGCGTTATTAACTCATGAATCAAATCGGCGAGCCATATTGATTGCCGGCAACGTGATTGGGTCGCAACAAATGATGAGCCGCCGTCGGAACGGGGCGGTCGGGGTGCTAACCGGGGACTTGGTTATGATTAGATGCGGTCGTCAGCGCGCGCCTGTTGACCGGACGGACGCTTGCCTGGCTGCGAGCATACGGACCGGCGCGTCAACAGGGATCTTTCTGCAAATAAAAACACCGTCAAACGCGACCTGATCATTCTTTGGGTATTTATCGCGCTCATTGCGTTGATTCTGGCCGGTTTCGGACATTCAGCTGCGTTATATCCGACCAAAGAGAAAGGCCTGCATAGCAGGCCTTTCTCTTCATATGCTGGAATCGTCGGAGTGAGCTGCCAGAAGATATCTTCGGCGTGAATGAATAAGGGCCCGGATTTATTATCCGACGTAACCCAGTGCTTCGGAAAATCGCTGTGCGCTGCGCGTGATGATCTCCGCGTGCTTCTTTAGGCTGGTGCGCGAAACGCGGCTGGACGGTGCGGACATCGACAGCGAAGCGATGACCGCGCCACTGGCGTCGCGCACTGGCGCTGCTACCGCGACCATCTCGGCGGTGCGTTCGGATTCCGATACGCTCAAGCCTTCGTCGGAGATTTTCTTGAGCTCCTTCTTCATGTCGGTGCGCTTGACGATGGTATTGTCGGTGAATTTCCTGAAGTCGCTGCCCAATACCTGATCGAGCACTTCCTGTGGCGAGTACGCCAGCAGCAGCTTGCCCGAGGCGCCCACACCCAGCGGCCGGCGTGTGCCAAGCTGATTGTGCACGCGCACCGCATGCGGGGCATCCCACCAAGCGATGCACACGGTTTCCAATCCATCGCGGATACGGACCAGCACACTTTCATTGCATTCCTTGCCGACCGTTTCCAATATCTCATTGGCGATCTGGATCAGGTTGAGCTGGCTCTGCGCCGCGGTACCGATGATCAGCGCCCGGTATCCCAGGCTGTAAGTCGCCATGGGCATTTGGCGGCGCACCAGGCCGCATTCTTCCAGGGTGGTCAGCAGCCTGAAGGCGCGCGCCTTGGTGTTGCCCGATCGGCGGGCCAATTCCGTGACACCGTTTCCACCTTCTTCGGCGACGAGAAACAGTAGTTCCATGGCCTTCTGAACCGCATCGACTGTGTATGTCATAAAACCTTCCTGAGTAACGAATCTGAGGCCAGAGCAAGCGGAGACGCTGTCACATCCATCGCCCTCCGGCGAGCCCTCTGGATATTACCTAATCTCACTGTGCGAAACAATAGCACTGAAACCCGAGCCTCGGCGGTTTCCAGGTAAGCGTATTTCTTGCTACGGATTCTTTGATCCGGGCTGATGAAACTCGTGTCGCGGTACTCCAGGAGGCGAACTATCAATCACGCTTCAGGGCGGGTTTGGCAATTGATCGGCAACCTGTCAATTGGCTGACGAATACCCATGCGGACGAGGACGGGCCGCTTCGTGGAGAAGGCGCGATAGCAAGTGCTTGCACGGCTCCTTTGTTTCATCTAAAGATACGACGTAATATTTTTTGAAACATCTAGTTGACGCGGCAATCTTTTCGCTTATATGATGTTGATCAGTGTTACATCGTATCTCTGTATGAAACAAAATGAATGCATAGTCGAGCGCTGAGAGACCCTTCCTTCCGGTAAAGATCAGATGGCTGATTACACGATCGATGCAGTCGAGGACGCCGTGAAGCTGCTGTTCCTCGTCGCCCAGGCGCCCGGGTTGGGAGTGACCGAGCTGTCCGTGCGCGCCGGCAATACCAAGGCACGAACCTTTCGCATGCTGAGGACGCTGGAAAAGCATGGCCTGGTGATGCGAGATACCCGGACGCCACTTTATACGCTCGGGCACCATGCACTGTATCTCGGGCTGGCCGCTGGATCGCAGGCCTTGCTGGCGCTGGCGGCGGGACGGGTGATGCAGCAATTGGGCATGGTGTATGGAGAGAGTGTGCAATTACGCATCCGCGATGGTCAGGAGTCACTTTGCATTGCTCGCTGGGAGCATCCGCAGCATCCCCGGCTGGGGCCGCGACGCGTTGGCATACGACGGCCGCTGCACGCGGGGGCGGCGGGCAAGGTGCTGCTGGCGTATGCGCCGCCTCATGTGCAAGAGGCGGTGATGGAGCATACGCGGATCAGTTTCACGCAGGCCACGCTGGTCAGCAAAAGTAGCTTGCGCCATGCCTTGGCGAAGATCCAGGGCATCGGCTACGGGCTGTCATATGGAGAAGTAGTGCCCGGTGCGGTGGCGGTGGCGGCTCCAGTGCGCGACGGCAGCCGCGAAGTGGTGGCGGTGCTGAGCGTGGCGGGGCCGGAATCCCGGATCACCGGCGCCCGCATGACGGCGGTGATCGAGGCTGCGATGATGGCGGCCCGCGATCTGTCCGAGCAGATAGGTTTTCGCTGAGCGGCAAGGCACGGAGATTGCTGAAACGTGCAGGCAAGGCGGGATCCGGTACATTTTCACGAAACGCAAAAACGCATAAGGGAGGAGAAGGTCTATGTCGCATGCATTTTCATGGCTGTCGGGGCGGGGCATCAGGGGGGCGGTACTGGCGGCTGCCTTACTGGTTCCGGTGGTTTTCCCGGCATCGGCCGAGGACCTGAATATCGGTTTCAAGGCGGAACTCACCTCCGCCGATCCCCACGTCCTCAACGGCGCCAACCGCAATATCTGGAACCATGTGTACGAGTCGCTGGTATCCACCGACGCCAACCTGCGTCCGCGTCCGGGACTGGCCCTGTCGTGGCGCCTGGTCAATCCGACCACCTGGGAATTCAAGCTGCGTCCCGGCGTGAAATTCCAGAACGGCGCGGCCCTGACCGCTGACGACGTCAAGTTCTCTATCGAACGCGCAATGCACCTGTCCGGACCGCGGACCTACCGTTCCTATCTGCGCGATGTGGAGAGCATTGCCGTCACTGGTCCTCTTGCCATCCAGGTCAAGGCCAAACAGGTCAGCCCGACCCTGCCTGAAAACCTGGGCCTGGTGGCCATCATTCCCAAGTCGCTCGACGCCAATGCCAGCGAAGAATCCTTTGCCTCCGGCAAATCCGCGATCGGCACCGGTCCCTATAAGTTCGTGCGCTGGGCGCATGGCCAGAACATTGTGCTGGCCCGTAACCCGGACTATTGGGGCGCCAAGGAGCCCTGGGACCAGGTCACCCTGCAATTCATCCCGCGCGAACCGGCGCGCGCGGCGGCGCTGCTGTCGGGGGCGGTGGATATCATCAACGACGTGCCCTCCAACATGGAAGCCTCGCTGAAGGATTACAAGCTGCAGTCCGTCACCTCTTATATGTTGAACTACCTTGCTTTGGACCAGTTCCGCGACAATTCCCCGTTCGTGAGAGCCGCCGACGGCAGCCCGCTGGGCAAGAATCCGCTGAAGGACCTCAAGGTGCGCCAGGCCTTGGCCTCGGCGATCAACCGCGACGGCATCATCCGTTTTCTGATGAAAGGCGATGCGACCGTATCGGAACAACTCGTTCCCAAAGGCTTCTTCGGCTATGACCCCGAGTTGAAGGGGTTGCCTTACGACCTGAAGAAAGCCAAGGCGCTGCTGGCTGAAGCCGGCTATCCCAACGGCTTCAAGTTGACCATGCATTGCCCCAACAACCGCTATATCAACGATGCCAAGCTGTGCGAGGCGATTGCCCAGGTATTCAACCAGATTGGCATCAAGGCCGATGTGGCGACCATGCCGTTCTCCGTATTCCAGTCGCGGCTGGCCGGCGCCAATGGCGGCGAGCCCGAGTTCAGCGTCTCCCTGCTGGGAACCGGCGCGGTGACCGGTGACTCGGGAACCCTGCTGGCTTCCATGATCCACAGCTATAACAAGTTCGGCGGTGGCGCCAACAACTACGGCCGCTACAGTAACAAGGAGGTGGACGCCATCATCGAAAAGGCGGCGGCCACCAATGATGAAAAGGAGCGCCTGGCCTTGCAAAAAAAGGCTGCCAAGGCTGCGCTCGATGACGAGGCCGTCTTGCCGCTGCAGCATCTGAACGTGGCCTGGGCGATGAAGAAGACGCTTTCGATCGTCCCACGCGCCGATGGCTTCACGATGGCGACCGACATCCGCAAGAAATAGCCAAGCCACGTACGGCGGCACCGGTCGCCGTACCTGCCTGCTACCGGTGCACGGGGCGGGTTTCCTGTAACGAGATGCAGTTGATTGAGATCGCCCAAGCGGGTGAGGGGAGCGGCTTGCTTTTTTGTGCCGCAGCGCACTGCTCCCACGGTTCCGGTTCCATATCCGATGGCTCTAGCCAGTAGTTGAATAAATGATGAACAACATAATGAACAAGGCTGCTCAGGCGCAGCCGAACGCCGAAATCATCCCTATCTCCGGGGACTGCGCAATGTTGCGCAACATGCTGGTACCGGCGCGCGACGGCGTGCTGCTGGCGACTGACGTGTACTTCCCGCTGGGACAGGCGGCGGGCGATTTGCAGCGTTTCCCCGTGATCTTCGAGCGCACGCCCTACGGCAAGCATCTGCCGAGCCGCAGCGAATTGAGTGCCGCCGATCCACGCGTCAAGAGCCGCGCCGATGTGGCGCAGCACTTCGTGCGCCAGGGGTATGTGGTGGTTTATCAGGACTGCCGTGGTTGCTATGCCTCGCAAGGAGTATTCGCCAAGTACGTGAACGAGGCCGAGGATGGTTTCGACACCTGTGCATGGATCGCCGCGCAGCCGTGGTGCAACGGCCGCATCGGCACCATGGGGTTGTCCTATGCCGCGCACAACCAGGCGGCGCTGGCCAGTTTGGGGGCACCGGACGTGGTGGCAATGTTCCTCGATTCGGGCGGATTCTCCAGCGCCTACCAGGGCGGCATCCGCCAAGGCGGCGCGTTCGAGATGAAACAGGCCACCTGGGCGCTCAACCGCGCGCTGGAGCTGGCGATCGCACGTGGCGACCAGGAGACGGCCGCGCAACTGCGCAAGGTGGATATGCAAGACTGGATGGCGCGTTCCACCGAGTGGTCGATCGGCCACTCTCCGTTGTCGGCCGCGCCCGAGTACGAAAGTTATTTCTTCGAGCAATGGGCGCAGGGCAGCTTCGACGATTACTGGCGCCAGGCCGGCCTCTACGCCAGCGGCTATTACGAACACTTCCCCTCCGCGGCAATGGTGCACATGTCGTCCTGGTATGACCCATATTCGCGCACGGCCAGCGAAAACTACGCGGGCCTGCGCCGCGTGAACCAGGGGCCGATCCATCTGATTCTCGGGCCGTGGATACACGGCAACCGCTCGTTCACCTATTCCGGCGATGCCGATTTCGGCCCAAGCGCAACGCTGGATGCTTATCTTGGCGCGAGTTTCCTGGATATCCGCTTGCGCTGGTTCGACCAGCATCTCAAACAGACCGGCGCCGGCCTGCCACTACCTCCGGTCAGCCTGTTCGTCATGGGCGGCGGCAGCGGACGCAAGAACGCAGTTGGCCGCATCGATCATGGCGGCCGCTGGCGCGCCGAGCAGGACTGGCCGATCCCGGATGCGCGCCCGACGCCTTTCTATCTGCACGACGGCGGTGCACTGCGCATGGAAGCGCCACAGGAACAGGAAGCGGCGCAATCCTATCGTTACGATCCGCACGACCCTGTTCCCACCGTCGGCGGCGCGGTCACCTCGGGCGAGCCTTACATGTTCGGCGGCGCTTTCGACCAGCGTGGTTCGGCCCAGGTGTTCGGTGCCAGGGCGCCGTTCAAGGCCCTGGCCGAACGCGACGACGTGCTGGTGTTCGAGACCGAAGCGCTGGAGGAGGATGTGGAAGTGAGCGGCGTGATTCATGCGCGTCTATGGATAAGTTCGGACTGCGCGGATACCGATTTCACCTTCAAGCTGATCGACGTTTATCCACCATCGCCGGATTATCCACAGGGTTACGCCTTGAACCTGACCGACGGCATCCTGCGCGTCCGCTATCGCAATTCCTGGGAGCGTCCGACCCTGATGGAGCCGGGGCAAGTATATGAGGTCGACATCGAAGCCTTCCCGACGAGCAATCTGTTCGTGCGTGGGCACAGAATTCGCATGGACATTTCCAGCAGCAACTACCCGCGCTTCGATTGCAATCCGAACACCGGGGAAGCCGACGGAGCCTCCACGCGCACAGAGATCGCGACCAACCGCATCTATATGGACCGGGCGCGCTCTTCGCATGTGGTACTGCCGCTCATCCCGCGCCGCGATGCCAATGGAACGGCCTGATTTTCCGGGCAAGGGCGGGGCGGCGGCGCCTTGGAAAAGGCTTTGACTCCCATCGGTCGCATGCATATAGTATTGATCAGTGAGACAGTGTTTTAAATATAATTATTCCGATACCATGCCAGATACTTTACGCAAAGCCAGTGTTCCCACGGGAGGCCGCCATGCTTGAGATGCTTGTCAGGCGCGCCCTGCAAAGCCTGTTGGTGGTGTTCATCATGTCGATCCTGGCTTTTGTCGGGATCAATCTGGTTGGCAATCCCATCTATCTCCTGGTGGCGCCGGACGCCTCCGCCGAGGAAATCGCCCGGGCTTCCGCGGCGCTCGGCCTGGATCTGCCCATGCCGCTCCAGTATTGGCGCTTCCTGGTCAATGCCTTGCACGGCGACCTGGGCAATTCCTTCGTCTTCAACCAGAGCGCCATTGGCCTGATCTTCGAACGCATGCCGGCGACCTTCGAACTGGCGCTGCTGGCCTTGCTGTTGTCTGCCCTGATCGGGATTCCGCTGGGCTTGTGGTCGGGACTGCGTCCCGGCAGCCGGCTGCACAAGTTCGCCATGGGCTTTTCCATCTTCGGCGTGACCGTACCGGTGTTCTGGATGGGCTTGCTGCTGATCCTGGTGTTTTCCGTCAATCTCGGCTGGTTGCCGTCCGGTGGACGCGGGCCGACTTCTTCACTGCTCGGCATCCAAGTCAGCTTCCTGAGCTGGGGCGGCATCAAGTACATGATCCTGCCGGCCGCCACGCTGGCCTTGCACAATATCGCCCTGGTCATGCGCATGACCGAAGCGGGCACCCGCGAGGTGGCGGAGCAGGAATACGTGAAGTTCGCCCGCGCCAAGGGCGTGGGGCCGTGGCGCCTGATGTTCCGCCATATCGGCCCCAACGTGATGATTCCCATCATTACCGTCATGGGCATCGAGTTCGGCCATCTGATTGCCTTCTCCCTGATCACCGAAACCATCTTCGCTTGGCCGGGTATGGGCAAGCTCATCATCGATTCGGTGCTGCAACTTGATCGCCCAGTGGTGGTGGCCTACCTGATGGTGGTGCTATTGCTGTACGTGCTGATCAACTTCGTGGTCGATGCGCTGTACCTGGTGCTCGATCCCCGCCTGCGCTCGCGCGGTTGATGCCGACGCTTGCCTTATCCCGATTTCACCGTCTCTGGAACTGGTCATGATGAATGAAGCACAAGCGGAAGCGGCCGAGCCCTCCGTCGAAAAAACTGCGCCATCGGTTGCGCTCGAGAGCATGGGCCTGATGCTGCTGCGGCGTTTCTTGCGCAACCGGGCGGGTACCGCGGCACTTGTACTGCTGCTGATACTGGTCGTGACGGCGCTGGCCGCGCCGTGGATCTCGCCGCAGAATCCCTACGACCTGGCGCAGGTGTCGGTGATGGAGGCCGAACGCGCCCCGGGCGCCCAGAGCGATACCGGCGCCATCACTTTCGTGCTGGGCACGGACGGCGCCGGCCGCGACATGTTCAGCGCCATCCTGTACGGCCTGCGCATCAGCTTGGGCATCGGCGTGATCAGTGCGCTGGCGGCGCTGGCCGTGGGCACCACGGTCGGCCTGGTTGCCGCGTATTTCGGCGGCAAGGTGGATGCCTTCCTGATGCGCGTGGTCGATGTGCAGCTGAGCATTCCCACCATCCTGGTGGCGTTGGTGCTGCTAGCGGTTCTGGGACAGGGTGTGGACAAGACATTGATGGCCCTGATACTGGTGCAGTGGGCGATCTTCGCGCGCACCGTGCGCGGCGCAGCCATCGTGGAGCGCCGCAAGGATTACATCGAAGCGGCCATGGGCCAGGGCTTGTCGCCGCGCCGGATCATGTTTCGCCATGTCCTTCCCAACTGCATGGCGCCGTTGATCGTGACGGCTACTAACCAGATGGCCAATGCCATCTCGCTGGAAGCCACCATCAGCTTCCTGGGGATCGGCCTGCCGCAGACCCAGCCCTCGCTGGGTTTGCTGATCTCCAACGGCTTCGACTACATCCTGTCCAACGAGTACTGGATCAGCATGTTTCCCGGCATCGCGCTGGTGATTCTGGTGGTGTCGATCAGCGTGGTCGGCGACCAGTTGCGTGTGGTGCTCAATCCCAAAAACGATATCTGACCAGGCTGCATAGGAAAACACCATGGCATTGCTGGAAGTAAAAGATCTGGTCACCGAATTCCATACCGGCGCCGGCGTGGCGCGGGCCCTGGACAAGGTTTCGTTCACGCTGGAGCGCGGGCAGGTGCTGGGGATCGTCGGCGAGTCCGGTTCGGGCAAGTCGGTGACTGCCTTCTCCCTGATCAACCTGCTGGAAAAACCGGGGCGAGTGGCCTCCGGCCAGATCCTGTTCGACGGCGAAGACCTATGCGCGGCCTCGCCCAAGCGCTGGCAGCAGTTGCGCGGCGACCGCATCGCCATGGTCTTCCAGGACCCGATGATGTCGCTCAACCCGGTGCTGCGCATCGGCGACCAGTTGGGCGAGACCGTGCATATCCACAAGAAGGTGGGCCGCGCCGAGCGTGAACGTCTGGTGGAAGAGGCACTGCGGCGGGTGGGTATTCCTTCGCCGAGGGAGCGCATGCGCGCCTATCCACATGAGATGTCGGGCGGTATGCGCCAGCGGGTGTCGATTGCCAATGCCCTTATCAACAATCCCGACCTGATCATCGCCGACGAGCCGACCACCGCGCTGGACGTGACCATCCAGGCCCAGATCCTGTTCGAGATGAAGCAGCTGGCGCGCGACAGCGGCACCGCGTTGATTTGGATCACGCACGATATCAGCGTGGTCAAAGACCTGGCCGACGAGCTGTGCGTGATGTACGCCGGACGCGTCATCGAGCGGGGACCGGTCGCTGACGTCATCGGCAATCCGCTGCATCCCTATACGCGCGGCCTGATCGATTCGCTGCCGCAGGCCGAGAATCACGGTAAGCGTCTGTATTCGATTCCCGGTGGCGCGCCGCCGCTGCTGTCGCTGCCGCCAGGCTGCAGTTTCGCGCCGCGCTGCCAGCGCGCCACCGCAACTTGTCGCCAGGTACCGCCCGTGGTCCAGCATGGCGCCCGAGAACACCGCTGTTTTCATCCATTGAATCAATCATGAATACATTGTTAGAAGCCACCGGCCTGAGCAAGAGTTTCGGCGAAAAACCTTCCGGATTCCAGCGGCTGGGCGCGGCACTGGGCTTGTCCAAGGCCGAGGAAGTGCGGGTGCACGCGGTCAACGATGTATCGCTGAGCGTGGCGCGCGGCGAAGTGCTTGGCCTTGTGGGGGAATCGGGTTGCGGTAAATCGACCGTGGGCCGCCTGATTGCCGGCCTGCTGCAGCCCACCGCCGGCGCGCTCAAGTTCGACGGCGTGCCACTGGGCGAGGATCGCATCCGCACCCATCTGAATATTCAAATGGTGTTCCAGAATCCCTATGCGTCGCTGAATCCGCGCCAGCGCATTGATCAGGTGATCAGCGAGGCGGCAGTCCAGCATGGATTGATTTCCAGGAGGGATGCGCCAGGTTTCGTCGCCGGCCTGCTGGGACAGGTCGGACTGGACGCCAGCTATGCGCAGCGCTATCCGCACCAGTTCTCCGGCGGCCAGCGTCAGCGTATTGCAATCGCGCGTGCACTGGCCCTCAATCCCAAGTTCGTGGTATGCGACGAAGCGGTGTCGGCGTTGGACGTGTCGGTCCAGGCGCAGATCCTCAATCTGTTCATGGATTTGCGCCAATCCAAGGAGCTGACCTACCTCTTCATCAGCCATAACCTGGCCGTGGTCGAGTACATCGCCGATCGCGTCGCGATCATGTATCTGGGCCGCATCATCGAGCTGGCCGATACCAGATCGGTCTTCGTCTCACCCAACCATCCCTATACGCAGGCGCTGATCGCTGATGCGCCCAGGCTGGATCGCAAGACGACCACGCACAGGCCGATCTCCGGTGAATTGCCCAGCCCCTTGCGTCCGCCCGGCGGCTGCGCCTTCCATCCGCGCTGCCCGCACGCCATGCCGCGCTGTAGCCAGGAGCGCCCTCTGCTTAAGTGCATCGCGCCTGGCCACTGGTCGGCCTGTCATCTGAACGACATGCAATAACACGATCAAATCCCCTCGTCGCGTTCAAGGGCCGGCATCGCGGCGCGGTACTGTGACGTCGTCCGGCAGTCTTGAACAGGGAGAGGCGGCTGTGAAATTGCTTAGATTGTCCATCGGGGCAAGGCTTATCGTGGGCTTCGGATTCGTATTGGCAATGCTGGTGGCGGTGGTGGCGACGGTGAATCTGCTCAATGCCAGGAACAAGGACCAGTTGATCCGGGAGCTCAACAGTTCCTATACCAAAAGCGAACTGGTCGGACGCATGAAGGATGCCTTGCTGGAAGGCGGCATCGCCATGCGCAACATCGGCCTGCAGTCGGATGTGGGCGACATGCAGCGCGAGGCCGATCGCGCGGAAGCGACCAGCAAGCAATATCTGGCGGCCCTGAGCCGGCTCAAGCAATCCGGACTGGATCAGGAAGAAAGCCGCATCATTGCCGCTGTCTCGCGTCTGCAGGGAGAAATCGGCGATGCGCTCAAGGAAGCTACCACCAGCGCCTTGTCCTTCAATATGGAGGCGGCGGTCCAGCTCATCTCAGGTAAGGTCGATCCGCTGCATAGGCGGGCCATCGTGGAGATGGAGAGGCTGGCATCGATAGAACAGAAGGCCGTGCGCGATGTGCTGACGGCGTCGGTCGAGCGCGATCGCCACCTGATCTGGATGATCGACCTGATTGCGCTGTTCGCCGTCGTTGCCGGCGCCGCATTTGCAGCCACCATTCGTGCTGGCATCGTCAGGCCTCTCAACACCGCCGTCGCGGTTGCCACTTGCGTTGCCCAGGGGGACCTGACCTCCATTGTTGAAGGCGAAGGCCGGGACGAAATAGGACGCTTGCTGTCCGCCCTGCGCGGCATGAACGAGCGGCTTTCAGCTATCGTCGGCGATGTGCGGACTGGCACCTACGCCATCAATGCTGCGGCCGGAGACATTGCGCAGGGTAACGCCCGGCTGTCGGGCCGTACCGATGCCCAGGCCCGCTCTTTGCGCCAGGTGGCGCAATCAGTGGAGCAACTGAATGAGGCCGTCCGCCTCAACGCCGATAACGTAGAAGAGGCCGGCCGCATCGCGGATTCTGCCTCGGCCGCCGCTGCCAGGGGCGGGGCGGCGATGGAGCGCATGGTGTCGACCATGGAAGAGATCCGCGCTTCGTCGGGAGCCATCCATGAAATCATCGGCGTGATCGACAGTATTGCCTTCCAGACCAATATCCTCGCGCTGAATGCGGCGGTCGAAGCAGCCAGGGCGGGCGAGCAGGGGCGCGGCTTCGCCGTGGTCGCGGCCGAGGTGCGTAGCTTGGCGCGGCGTTCGGCAGATGCCGCCAAGGAGATATCGACCCTGATCACGCAATCCGTGCACACCGTCAATACGGGAACCGAGATGGCTGGTAATGCAGGCCACCTGATCGGAGGGCTGGTGGAGGAGGTGCGGCGCATCTCGGTAGTGGTCAACGAAATCGCCGACGCCACCAATGCGCAGCGGAGCGGCATCGATGAAATCAATACCCGCGTGCACCAGATGGAAGCGATGACGCGCCAGAACGCCGAGATGGTAGGAGAGGCCGCGACGGCATCGGGCAGCATGAGCGAGCAAGCGGCGCTGCTGGCGACGGCGGTGGCCGTATTCAAGGTGGCTTCCGGTGAACGGCCGGTGTTTTCCCTGCCGGCGTTGCTTTCGCTGGATGAAGCCGGAGAGCGGGAATAATCCTTGCCCAGGCTGGTCCGATTCGTTTCTTCTGTCGGAGCGCCTTGCCATATACGCCGCCTGGAGCGGCATTTTTTATGGATGTCTCCAAATCATGGCGGGCAAGCAGCCGTTCCTCATGCAGTTGTCTTGGATTCGACTCTTGCCTGGAGCGTACCGATCCAAGTAAGGAGCATGTAGGAGCGTCGATTTCTCTCCGGCCATGCCATCAATTGGACGAAAAAAAAGCGGCCCGGTAACGGGCCGCGAAACAGAGAGATGTCAATACAGCTACTACAGGAGATACCTTGCTCAGAACGTGTGGCGGATACCGGCTGCCACGAAGGTCGTGCGGTTGTCGGCACCCGGCGAGCCGGTACCCACTCCAGGGTTGTACATGCCGGATGCGCCCTGGGTGCCAGCGGTCGTATACAGCGTGGTGCGCTTGGACATGTAGTACTGCAGGCCGGCGATGTACATGGTCAGCTTGCCCTTGTTCGGGGAGCCGATAAAGTCATAGCGCGACTGAATGAAGCTGGTGGTCAGGGTGAGGGCGCTCATCAGCTCGATGTCGGCGCCGACGTCGAGAATCTGTGCCTTGCTGTTGTTGGATCCGCCGGCGGTGAAGGCTGCGGTGCCGGTGGTGGCACTGAAGGTAGTGTTGAAATTCGGCGCGGCGCCCGATCCGGTGACCAGCAGCGGTTGCTTGACCTGGGAATAAGTGCCGCGCAGGTTGATCTTGCCGAAGTCATAGTGGGTGCCCAGGATCCAAGTCTTGATGCAGGTCTGGCCGGCTTTGCCGGTATTGGACGCTAGCGTGGTGCTGCAACCGGCGCCGCTGCCGGCGCCCTGGTCGCTGGTCGGATTGGCGGCCGTCCCCAGTTTGGATTGCCAGTAGCCGAAACCGATGCCGAAGGGCCCATTGTCGTAGTTGGCGCCATAGCCGAGCGACTGGCCGGTGGCGATGGAGCCGGCCGCTTCGCCGAAGCCGTAGCTGACATTGGCGCGGAAACCGCTCCACGTCGGCGTACTGTAGTAAATCATGTTGTTGGCGCGGTTGCCGCCGATGCGGTCGAGGTTATTGGCGTGAATCGCCGTAATGAAACCGCTGTACGGCGTGATGCTGGAATAGGCGCCGGCGATTTCATCGGTGAAATCCTTGCGCCGTCCGAGGTGCAACGTGCCGAAACTACTGCCGGACAGGCCGACGATGGAACGGCGGCCGAACAGCGCACCGCTTTGCAGCGCTGCGCCGTTATCGACCGAAAATCCGTTTTCGAGACCGAACTCCGCATTCAGGCCGCCGCCCAGGTCTTCCTTGCCGCGAAAACCGATACGCGATGCTTGCAGGCCACCGGAATTGAGGGCTGCCTGATTACCGGTATCGCGGCCGGTGCCGGTGGCCACCTTGAAGGTATTGACTACCGCCGAGTCGACGATGCCGTAGATGGAAACACTGCTTTGTGCCTGCGCCATCCCCGCGCAGGCGGCCATGACGGAAAACGCCAGTACGCCCTTTTTCATGCTCACTCCCTAATTGAAAGAATCGCCGGCTGTGACGCCAGCTCGAGGTCTGTATTTTTTATTTTGCGTATCGTTATATGAAACATATAACTGATAGGCGAGACAATGATAGTCATCGCAAACTTTTCGTGTCAATGAAAAGTTTCGATAAGTAATTCGACGTTTCGATAGATGATACTTTTGATGAGGTTGTCTACGCTTTGCCACAACGGGGGTATGAAGAGGAAGACCTGTTCGAACAAGCGAATGGCATTGCGTGCGGGGACATGCAGGAGCCGCGCGCAAGCGGTTTTCCGTGAGCCGTTAGTGCGGCGCAGATAGAGATCCTCCGGGGAACGGAAATTATTTTGCGAATTTCATCTGAATGCGGCATTCGTGGTTCTAAAGACCCCGGATGAGTCTCCGGTTCTTCAGCCTTGACAACCAGCAGGGCCTCATTAACAATGTATTGATTGAAAATACAATGTATCGCTTGTCGATACGTTGCTGGCCCGAGATGCACCCGATATCCGGCTGGATTCGCATAGGTGGCAGGAAACGCCGCGGAAGAAAACAGATGAAGACACCGTACATGACCGAGACCGGGATTTTCTTCCATCTCTTCTGCGGGGATGCCGAGCGCGGCTTCCTGATATCGACGGCCGCCTTGCGCCTGCTGGGGCGACGGCTGGGATTCGTTATGGATTATATGAATCTGTATCTGGCGCATGAAGCGCTGATCCATGCGCTGGCGCGCGACATGGCCGAAAGGCAGGCCGATCCGGTTATCTATCTGGAAGCAGAACATTTTCCTGTCACGGCCGTTGGCGCTTGATGACCGTCGGCGGGATCGGAATTTAACGATCAAATCGAAAGGAAGACCGATGGAACCGCTGTGGAAGAAGCTCAACGACATTTGCGATGCGCAGCCTTACGTGACCGGCTGGTACGTCAAGAACCTGCTGGATGGCAGCGAGCATGAAAGGGAAGGCGAGCGGATCTTCCCAACGGCCAGTACGCGCAAGACGTCCATCTTGATGGCCGTGCTCGGCGAGGTGAACGCAGGCCGGCTGCACCTCGATGAACCCATCGTCTATGAAGAGAGGCTGCGCACTGGTGTGGTGTCCGGGACGTTCAAATTCCTGCAGCCTGGCTTCACGATCACGCTCAAAGATGCGCTCGTGCAGATGATGGTAATAAGCGACAACGTGTGCACGGCGATGGTGATGGAACGCATTAGCATCGATACGCTGAATGCCTTTTGCCGCCGCGCCGGATTGAATGGCACCGTGCATCGCACCTCTGTGCCTCGCCCGGATCTGCCGCCCGACCACGATCTGCTGGAAGTGACCACGACTACCCCCAGGGATCAGGGGCGCCTGTATGACCTCATCTTGCGCGGGATCACCGAGCCGGCCGTGGCATTGCTGCTGGGCTGCACGGCGGAGCAATGCCGCTGGGCCGTCGAGGTAATGAGCTGGCAAAAGTTGCGTACCAAGATCGCGCAGCGCTTGCCGGAAGATACTTTCGTGGCGCACAAGGGCGGCACCGGAAAACGAGGCCGGATGGATTGCGGCATCGTGTATCGGCGCGGGCAGCCCTTATTCATCATGGCAGCCTATACGGATGGCGTACCGCGCACAATGCCAGACGGAATGCCGGGTTTTTTCTCGGTATTCAATTGCATCGGAAGCATGTCGCGGGAGTGCTGGGATAGCCTTGGGAGCCGGCAAGATGAGATGTTGCGGAATGTCGCCACGTAGTTGGGCAATTTCGACAACCATGTTTAACATCAGGTTCTCTATGCCGAAACCATTGGGAATCAAAACTATGGGCGTTCACTTCTGGCCGAAAGCAGACTTCTTCTTCCAGCTAGTTTGATAGCCAATCACTCAGTCTTGACTGTATTGGGGGCCCTTTTTACTACAGAATAAATGATGAAGTAAAATGTATTTTTCTCAGAAAAATATGAATTTCACTCATTTATCATGCTTGATCGTATTCATTTATCCATCGTGCAGGAAGTGGAAAAACAAGGCTCGCTGACCGCAGCCGCAGGCGTCCTGCACGTGACGCAGTCGGCTTTAAGCCACAGCATGAAGAAGCTGGAGCAGCAATTGGGCACCGACATCTGGCTGCGCGAAGGCCGCAGCCTGCGCCTGACCCAGGCCGGCCAATATCTGCTGGCGGTGGCCAACCGGGTGCTGCCGCAGCTGAATCTGGCAGAAGAGCGTTTGCGGCAGTTCGCCCAGGGTGAGCGAGGCGCGCTGCGCATCGGGATGGAATGTCACCCTTGTTACCAATGGTTGTTGAAAGTCGTGTCTCCCTATCTGGCCGCGTGGCCGGATGTGGACGTGGACGTAAAACAAAAATTTCAGTTTGGTGGCATCGGCGCGTTGTTTGGCTATGAGATCGACTTGCTGGTCACGCCCGATCCGCTGGACAAGCCGGGCCTTGTATTTGAACCGGTGTTCGACTACGAGCAAGTCCTGGTCGTTGCCGGCAATCATAAGCTGGCCAAGGAGGAATACGTCAAGCCCAAGCAGCTGACCAATGAGGTACTGGTGACCTATCCGGTACCGGTCGACCGCCTGGATATCTACAGCATGTTCCTCGCGCCAGCCGGAATAACGCCCAAACGCCATAAGGCGATCGAGACTACCGACATCATGCTGCAGATGGTCGCTAGCGGCCGTGGCGTGGCTGCGCTGCCACGCTGGCTGGTGCTGGAATACGCGGACAAGATGGATGTGGTGCCAGTCCGGCTGGGCAAGAGCGGCATTGCCAAGCACATCTTTTTGGGTGCTCGCGAGGCGGACGTGGGTATCGACTACCTGCGCGCATTTATCGAACAAGCAAAAAGGCCTGCCGCGGCTTGATTCTTCGTGGCAGCGGGTTCCATGAGTGCAGCTCATAAGAACATGAAAACATATCCATTTTCATGTCTCCCGGTCGAGGACCATAATTTAAGGTTACCTGGTCCGGCGAACGCGGGCGTATTTCATGGAGACTTCTCATGCCATCCACAACCGAACGCAAGCCATTGGCGCTACCCGGCGGGCACCAGAAAGTGCTGCTGCATTCCTGCTGCGCTCCTTGTTCGGGCGAAGTGATGGAAGCCATGCAGGCGTCCGGCATCGACTTTACGATCTTCTTCTACAACCCGAATATTCATCCGCTGAAGGAATACGAACTGCGCAAGCAGGAAAATATCCGGTTTGCAGAGAAATTCGGTATCCCATTTATCGATGCCGACTACGACCGCGACAACTGGTTTGAGCGCGCCAAGGGAATGGAAAACGAACCGGAGCGCGGTATCCGCTGCACCATGTGCTTCGATATGCGTTTCGAGCGCACGGCATTGTATGCGCATGAACACGGCTTCCCCGTCATTACCAGCTCGCTGGGCATCTCGCGGTGGAAGAACATGCAGCAGATCAACGATTGCGGTGTGCGCGCGGCCTCGCACTATCCGGATATGCTGTATTGGGAATACAACTGGCGCAAAGGCGGCGGTTCGGCGCGCATGATCGAGATCAGCAAGCGGGAAAACTTCTACCAGCAAGAATATTGCGGCTGCGTCTACTCGCTGCGCGACACCAATCGGCATCGCATGGAAAGCGGCAGGGAACGTATCCAGCTGGGCGTGAAATTCTACGGCGACGACGACGCCGTAATCGAATCCTGAACTCGCCATCTGCACCCAGCTGAACAAGCCGCACGGCTTGAAGGCACCTTGCTCGGGCAAAACCCTGGTCGCGCTGCGTACCGTTGGCATGCCTCATTTCACTGTTCGCGGCTAGATCGGAAGCGAACGAACCCTCTTATCCCGCAGGCGTTCACCAAGCTCGCTCGATGACTTCGCCATCGGGCTTTCTGCTTGGCTGAGCATTGATGCGGTCAAATCACGGAAGCAAAGAAGGCCCCTGAAACAGATGTTCCTGGATTTGAGAGAGTCGGGATATGGCGGGGGCGTATGGCCGGGCAGCTGCCTTCAGCTGGCAATGCAAGGCGGGGTAAATCTGCGATAAATCAACACGCGCACCGAACTATGAGTATGACTAATGG
>NZ_LFLT01000170.1 GCF_001189955.1 Herbaspirillum chlorophenolicum
CCGGAGGGGATTTTCCTTTCCGGAAACAAAAAAGCCCGCTTCGCGGACGAAGCGGGCAAGTGGCCCTCAGGGAGGGCCAGGGAAGACGATTGCAGGATGGCCTCAGGAAAACTGCGGATGTTGCCGGCTTACAGGTACTTCACTTCGATGGTGGCCGAACCGTCCAGGTTGATGTCCTGGGTCAGGTTCAGGTTTTCAGGCTTGTTCAGCACGGCAGTCACGGACAGGGTGCCGGAGATGGTCTGGTAGGAACCCGGGGCAGTGCCGCCAGCCGGCGCCCAGGACAGCATGCGTCCTGTGGCCATGCCGCCGGCGTTGACCTTGCTCCAGCTCGGGGTGGCCGAGACCGCCGAACCGATGGTGTCCACGGCAGCGCCGTCGCCGGTGAAGGAACCTTGCTTCATGGAGAAGTGGAAGGCGCCGATGTTCTTGCCGGCGGCAGCGCCCAGGCCGAACATGCTGGCTTCGGTGGCCGTGGCCGAGACCAGCGAGGCCAGGCCGTTCACCTTGCTGGCGGCCTTGTTGTCGACGGCGGTCAC
>NZ_LFLT01000171.1 GCF_001189955.1 Herbaspirillum chlorophenolicum
ATGTACCAGTCTTTTGGTATGCAAATAAGTTGTATAAGGTCTCACACGTTCCGAGCGTGTTCCAACTGGCGCTTTTGACTTTGTATGTCAATCCACCTGAGCCTGCTGGAATTTATGTCAATGGCTGGCGTGCCAACCAGTCCGCCCCCGAAGGGGCAACAACAACACTGACGTTCCCCGTCCTATCTACACTCAGAATCATTCTCACCGGCGTTGAAATGGGCCTGCGGAACGCTAGTGTCAGATGGCTCGACCGAAGGACTTTTGACCGTCTGACTCGAGCAGTCACTTCCTTAAATTTGTTGCACGAGATTGAGTATCGGCATACTTGGTACATGCTCCACATTAATACGGACAAAAGCCACGACGCGTGGGATTCTCTAGCTTCGGTCCGTGCATATAGGTCATTACTCGCGGAGAAGTACGTCCAA
>NZ_LFLT01000172.1 GCF_001189955.1 Herbaspirillum chlorophenolicum
GTGCTCTTGGTCACCCTTTTGATGCAGCTGAAAGAAGATTGTTGGGCAATTTCTGCAACCGCAACGACCGACGAGGGTTAGCTTTGGCAACTGCCGCTTAAAATTTTCATCTAGTCCACTCACTAAACATTCGACAATCTCATATTCATCCGTAGTTAGCGGGCGTGGTTCCGTCGGGAGAAAATATGGAAATTCGGAATCCCTGTTGTATTAGCTCGCTCTAATTTGGCTTGGGATATGAGATCTAGGAGGCTTAAATTTTGTCCGTTTCTGGCCGAAAGCGGACTATCGCGAACCTGCGCCAACAGCTTTTAAATCACCAATAAATGGGCTCAAGGCAGTTTGATCAGTCTGAAATTCAAAAGCCAAGTGCTGCATCCGCCCATCAGTAGTGTCT
>NZ_LFLT01000173.1 GCF_001189955.1 Herbaspirillum chlorophenolicum
GTGTCCCCGCATAGCATTTCATCTACCAAGCGCGAGGCTAATTTGGGAGCTCGATCTTTGGCTAATGCACGTATCGTTGTCCTTGTCCGGCTACGTTCAGTCGTCTTGCATGCGTTCTGGAGCATCTCATCTTTCCGATAAAAACTACGGATATCGGGCGGTATTTCTTTTGCAAGCACCGGCATACAAAGACAGAAACTGAGGATCAATATCAACAAGGCATGCATATTATTGCCATTGAATGAGAATTCATAGCTACCTAAATCAACTCTCAGGAAAGGCTTCTTACAGCCGATATTGGACGTTGATTCATGCCGATATGTCAGCTCGGAAATAATCTTAAAATATCGCTGTCAAATCGGAATGTATTAAGCATCCAACCTTGGTTTGGCT
>NZ_LFLT01000174.1 GCF_001189955.1 Herbaspirillum chlorophenolicum
GGATGGAGGTGTGTTCCCGCAGCTTATTGGTGACGTTGATGGTGACCATTTCGCCTTCTTTCCAGCGCAACGTAGGTCCCGGCAGGGAGCCGTTGATCGTCGTAGCGACGGTCTGTTTGCCCGTGAAATTGACTGGCGATTCTGCGATCACCAGGTCAAATACATTACCTGTGAGAATGGGCGCCGCCGAAGGGCTCGCTGGGTTTTCAGCCACCTGCGCCATCGATTGCATGGCGCGCGACGACAGTCCCAAAAGGACACCTCCAGCGGCCAACCCTTTGACAAAACGGCGGCGGGAGTTCAAAGGGGACGATGAGTTCGACATAGGATGAATCTCTCCGAAATGGGGATATGGCGCTGATGATAAGTAGAGTTGGCGATCAGTCGGA
>NZ_LFLT01000175.1 GCF_001189955.1 Herbaspirillum chlorophenolicum
CCCGCTGGAGCCGCCGAAAAAATGGGAAAGACAGAGTCGCTTCGCTCCGACTGTCTTTCTGATCCATTTTTTCGGCAACTCCAGCGGCTGGGCAGAAGCGGACGTCTTATCCGGCTCGCCTGCGGCATCGCAATACTTGCTGCTGGCTTGCTTCAAAGAATGGAACCAACGCGCAATCACCCTACCCATCCCGATGCCGAAGGCGAGGCAGTTGGGTTTTCTCCCCTTGTGGGCCAGCCGTTGGAGTGCCATGAAAAATGGATCAGCAAGGCAGTCGGAGCGCAGCGACTCTGCCTTGCCCATTTTTCATGGCGCTCCAACGGGTACCCTCCGAAGGAGGGCTGGCACTTAGGGGCCGCCTTCTTTTGCTTACTTTTCTT
>NZ_LFLT01000176.1 GCF_001189955.1 Herbaspirillum chlorophenolicum
GTGTTGACCTGGCTGCTGCCGCTGAAGACGATGCCGTTGCGGTTGACGATCATCACCGTGCCGTCGCCGTTGAGCTGGCCCTGGATCTGGCTCGGGCGCATCAGTGGATCGTTGATCCGGTTCAACACCGCCCAGTTCGGTTGCTGCAGGAAATTGACGATCGTGTTCTTGCCGATATTGAAGGTTTCCCAGTTCAGGATCGCTTTATCGGCGGTTTGCTGGATGGCCACCGTGGTCTGGCCATTGGCGCTAGTCTGCGTCGGCGCATTGGCGTTCAACCAGCCTTTGGTGAGGCTGTTGGTGTCGACCTTGAGACCGCCATCGGCCAGGCCGTCGGGTACGCCTGTGCCATTGGCGGCCGCTTGCCG
>NZ_LFLT01000177.1 GCF_001189955.1 Herbaspirillum chlorophenolicum
CCCACGAGAGCGGGAGAAAAAATGGGAAGGACAGAGTCGCTTCGCTCCGACTGTCCTTCTTTTTCCATTTTTTCTCCCGCTCTCGTGGCTGGGCAGAAGCGGACGTCTTATCCGGCTCGCCTACGGCATCGCGATGCTTGCAGCTGGCTTGGTTCAAAGAATGGAACCAACGCGCAACCACCCTACCCATCCCGATGGCGAAGCCGAGGCAGTTGGGTTTTCTCCCCTTGTGGGCCAGCCGTTGGAGCGCCATGAAAAATGGATCAGCAAGGCAGTCGGAGCGCAGCGACTCTGCCTTGCCCATTTTTCATGGCGCTCCAACGGGTACCCCGAAGGGGCTGGCACTTAGGGG
>NZ_LFLT01000178.1 GCF_001189955.1 Herbaspirillum chlorophenolicum
AAGGTGCAACTGGTGCCGGTGGCCAGCGCCAACCGCATCGCCTACCTGCAGACGCACAAGGCCGACCTGGTGATTTCCACCCTGGGCAAGAATGCCGAGCGTGAAAAGGTGATCGACTTCTCCCAAGCCTATGCGCCGTACAACAACAGCGTGTTCGGCGTGGCCGCCATCAAGGTCGCCAACGCCGCCGACCTGGCCGGCAAGACCGTGGGCGTGGCCCGCGGCACCTTCCAGGACATCCAGTTGACCGATACCGCGCCCAAGAGCACCACCATCAAGCGCTATGAAGACAACAACGCCATGATCTCGGCTTACGTCTCGGGCCAGGTGCAACTGGTCGGCACCGGCGA
>NZ_LFLT01000179.1 GCF_001189955.1 Herbaspirillum chlorophenolicum
GACCTTGGCAGACATGCACCCGATCGGTGGCCCGCTGGACAACCGTGGCCCCGAGCGTGAAGTCGAACTTCATCTGACCGGCAATATGGAACGTTACGCCTGGTCTCTCGACGGTTTAGAGTTCGGCAAATCGACGCCTATTCATTTCCGCTATGGTGAACGCCTACGGGTCATTCTGCATAACGACACCATGATGACCCATCCCATGCACTTGCATGGTCTGTGGAGCGAATTGGAGACGCCCAATGGAGATTTCCTCGCGCGACGTCACACCATTCCGGTACAGCCGGCCCAGCGCATCAGTTTCCTGGTCACAGCGGATGCTT
>NZ_LFLT01000018.1 GCF_001189955.1 Herbaspirillum chlorophenolicum
ATAAGCCGCACTCAGGCCAACAGCCATTGCCCCGGGGAGAAGACTTTTTAGCTCTTTGTCGACTGCTTCAAACCGACCTGTCGATTTTGACAAGAGAGTCTCAAACTCTTCAATGTTTGATTTCGACAGTTCTTCGTACTGGATGCGAATTTCAGAGAAGGCATCATCTACTCTGTCGCCTAGATTTCCTAGGTTTTCAGAGAGCGCTGTGTAAGCAGATTCCAATTCGTCTTTAAGACCTGGTACGTGAGATACCTTTCCATCCGTCGAGCTTATATCTTCACCATGAATTGCCTTGTGAATGGCATCGATCTCAGTTTTCTTTTTTACTGCATTATTAAGAAGTAGTTGAGCACTTTCGCCGTTCTTCTTAATCTCTGCGAGTAATTCCTTTGTCTCCACGAGACATTCTGGAAGTTTTTTACTTTCCTCTAAATAGGCAGTGAATTCAGTCGCCTGCTTTTCGAGCAACACAGCAGCCTTGTCTAGCTCATTCTTTTTTTGGTTTACTTCTGCGATAAGCTGCGTTGCTTGAGCCTGAAGCTTTGTGATTTCATCCCGACGCGTGGTTGCATCGGTGACTAATGCCGTAATATCTGCTCGCTCTTTGATGGCCCCAGTCTTGAGCGTACCAATTTCTTCTAGAGCGCTTGTAAAAAGGCCTTCAATGTTCTTGACGTTGCTCTGACTCTCTACCGCTTTTGCGGCCGCTTCTCTGGCGGTGCTCTCTGAAATAGGCGAAGTCGTCCTGACTTCGTCGCGTAGGCTAACTATCTGCTCCTCGGCCGAGCGCTTGTCTTCGGCTACTGCTTTCTGCAACCCCTCTAAAGTGACCCAGATTTTATTTTTGAATTGGTCAAATTCTTGTTGATCGACTTTGGCGTCGAACATCCCCATTTTTCCCCCTTGTAGATTAGATAAAGCTTCTTTTTATTGTTAAAACTGTCAAATAATAATTGATTTTATGTTAGGCGGGAATGCAAGCCTGTTGATTTGCGCGCAGAATTGATCCTTTCCATTTTCCCATCACTCACTGACTTCCGAAGGCGGCTACGCGGTCATCGCCAAAAGTGCAGCAACACTCAGCGCTTTCGGCAACGACCCGGCAGTTGAGATATAGAGAGGAAGCGTGCTTGCGTTACTTGCTGCAGTGTCGCAGTGGTTCCAGAGCGAGCGCGCGCGTGACATATTTGATGTTTCCTTGGCGAAGTTTAGCGAGCGAGAGCGATCCAATATCCAATTAAATCAACGAGTTAATCCAACTCATAATCCGTTGGTGCCGTGTTCGACTCACGGGGGGCACCAGTAAGCAAAAGGGTTGCAGACCGATGAGATCTGCAACCCTTTTCTCTTTTTTGCTTGTGTCACCGCCGTGTGTCAACAGGCACATCGAAACGAAAACTGCGAATAATGCTGCGCCAGCAGTTGCAGCATCTCCGGTTCGGTCAAGGGCGGGCCGTCGACCTTGATGCGGGCCGGGAAGAATGTGCAGCGTTGGGGTTCGATCTTGCCCGCCAGGATGGGGCTGGAGGCAATCGCCGCCGTTACCGCGTAGGGAAAGATCGCATCGGTATGCGTCAGGTCCGATTTCATCACTAGCCCGGCGCGGATCTGGGTGACGGCCGAATTGTCGGCGATACAGACCACATAGACATTATCAATGCTGCCATAGGTCTCGGGTTCGACCTGGTACATGCAGTGCGTGGCCGATTGGTCGGCGTCGAACAGGCAGTCCAGCAAAGGCATGGCAAACGCCGCCGAAAATACTTTCCCCATTGTGATTCTCCTTTTCAAGTCGTCATGGCCGCGCGTCGATCAGGGCGGCGCTCGTGCTCAGAATGTTTCCGTGATGCCCTGCGGTAGCCGGATGCCGCCGCTGACGATGCGCAGGAACAGTTCGCCGCTGTGAGCCGGGTCGCTACCTTGCGGCAGCAGGGCCACCGGCGCGTTATAGGATTCGGTGCGGGAACTCTGTTCGCTGGCATAGGATTCAGTACGGGAACTCTGCTCGCTGGCGATTACGGGAGGAGGGGCGCGCAGCGTGAGCGTGCCATCCATGTAACGCATCACGTAGTTGTTCGAACTCAGGCCCGACACGCCGATGCGGTACTGCCCAGCCTGGGTTGCGCCTTGCGCATTGCCGCCATATGCCAGGGTGCCGGTCAGCGAAGCTAGGCTGTCGCCGCCGACGAAACCGCTGTAGCCTGCGCCGTTGCCGCCGGTCCACGGCGTGCCGGCAGTGGCGGCAGCATCATTGGCGGTGACGATCAGCGTGGCAGGGGCAATGCGCAGGCTGGCGCCGCTGATGGCGATGTCGTAGCCCTCCTGGCCGGAATACAGGCTCCCCAGGCGGAGCGTCCCGGCACCGGTGCTGTAGTTGCCCGCGTCGCGCGCGGCGCTGGTATAGGTCAACGCGCCCGACAGGACGGCGCCATTGCTGGTGGTATAGCTCAGGGTGCCGCCGGTGGTGCCGTCATAGTCGCGCACGCCGCTAACGACGGTGACCGTAGTCGGGCGCAGGAAGCTGCGCAACAGCGGCAGCGTATTGCCGTCATAGATGCGCCACTGGCTGCTGCCGGTGCTGTTGCCGATGTCCCAGCCGGCCGCAGCGTAGGTCGAGGCCAGGCTGGCCTGGCTCGCAGTCAGGCCGCGTGTGAGGGCATCGATTGTGCCGTCGTTGCCGCCGTATCCGGGGCCATTGGCATCCAGCCAGAACGATGACCGGATGCTGGAGACCGCTCCGTTGTAGCCCACCAGTGCGCCCTGGTACCTCACCGCTGCGCGCACCGACCCGCTGGCGTAGCTGTAGGAGATGGTGGCGCCCGGCACGTTGTAACCTGCCAGCCCGCCCACGTATTCATCGCCGCTGACGTTGCCCGAGGCGTAGCTGTTGTTCACCGTGCCGCTGTTGGAACCCACCAGCCCGCCGACGGAGCGCACGCCGCCGACTGTGCCACTGCCCACCGAATCGACGATCCAGCCGGAACTGCCGCCGGCGACGCCACCCACGTTGGTCACGCCGTAGACGGTGGCGGCGTTGATGATGTGTTCGCTGCGGGTGTAGTTTTGTCCGACCACGCCGCCGACGTTGTTGTTGCCCGAGACGTTGCCGCTCACGCGCACGTTATAGAGTTCACCGAAGCTGGTGCCGACGGCGCCGCCGACGTTCTCGTTGCCGCTGATGTTGACGTTGGCCAGGTTGAGGTTGCGCACCATGCTGCCGCCGCTGGTGTAGCCGATGAAGCCTATCCAATCGCTGGATGGCCGCTGTATCGTCAGGCCCGACACCGTATGCCCCAGGCCATCGAAGATGCCGCGGAACTCCGCGCCCCTGGTGCCCAGCGGGACAAAGCCCAGCCCGCCGTTCCAGCCGGCCGTGGCGCTCGCATCGATATTGCTGCCCAGCGCAAAGTAACGGGTGGTGACATTGTCCAGGCTGGCGTTGACGGCTTGCAACGTGGTCAGGTCATTGATCACGGTGTAGTTGTTGCCGGCAATGGACAAGCGCGGATTGCTGCCCGACAGGGTGATGGCGGCGTCGCTGACGGTGAAGCGACCGGTGCCACTGGCGGCGCTGCCGCCATTGGCGGTGTTGGGATTGATGACCAGTCCGGCATGGTTGCCGGTGGCCGTGACATCGGCCTGCACCTTGACGTCGTTGGCGGCCGTCAGGGTCAGCGTGGTGTCGGCGCTCCAGCTGACGCGGTCGGTGACCAACAGGTCGCCGCGTCCGGCGCTGCCGCCGCGGCTGCTCTGCAAGACTACGTTGCTGGCGTTGAGGCTGGCGCTCAATGCGGCGCCGCTGATGTCGCCGCCGCTGGCGGCGACCTTGAAATCCACCGGATCGATCAGCCAGGTGCCGGTCGCGCCGGCAGCGGCGCGAGTGTCGATCCGCACGTCGTCGGCCACCTGCACGCGGGCGGCGCTGGTCTCGATGAAGCCGCCATCGCCATTGCCGTTGGTGGCGGATGCATCGAGTGTGCCGCCCACCTTGACCAGGCCGTTCTGCATGTCGCCGATCAGGACGATCTCGCCGTGGCGCCGGTCGACGCTGCGCGCCTGGATCACGCCGGTGTTATTGACCACCGCCTGCGCCAGTGCGTCGGCCGCTTGTGCACTCAACAGTACGGTGCCGCCATCGGCCACGATCAGCTGGCGGTTCTGCGCCAGCGCCTGCGCGGTGCCCTGGTCGATGCGCACCTGCAGCAGGCCATCGCCATTGAAATCGAGCGTCATGGCGCTGCCGGCGGCCAGCGTCACGTTGCCCAGTCGCGCCGTGAGCGTACCGTCGTTGCTGACCTGGCCTCCCAGCAGCGCGATGAAGCCGCCATCGGCGGCCGTGATCTGGCCGCGATTGGTGACGTTGCCGGCATTGCCGCTGAAGCGCAGTTTTCCATTCATGAAATCCTGGTCCGACAGACCAAGGGTGGAGGCCACCAGGCCGTTGACGTTGACGCTGGCGCCGGCGCCGAACAGGATGCCGTTGGGGTTGATCAGGAATACCCTGCCGTTGGCGTTGAGATTGCCGAATATCTCGCTGGCGCCGCTGCCCAGTACCCGGTTCAGTGCGATTGCATCGCGCGAGGGCTGCACGAAGTTGACGGTTTCCCTGGCGGCGATGTTGAAGCTGTTCCAGTTGATGGCAAGCTTGTCGCTGCCCTGGGTGATGGTGGTGACGGCGCCATTGCTGGCGATGTTGCCGTTGCCCGCGGTGACCACGCCACCGGTTGGGGCGGCACTGGCGGTGGCGGCTGCCAGCAGCAGCAGGGGAAACAGGGTGGGGCGGCCGTAGGCACGACCGGCGTGACAGAGAAGTCGAGGCATGACGTGTTCCTGTAAGGGTCTATCGGAGGGGAGTCAGAAGCTCTTGGCCAGTTGCAGCCAGAAGCGCGGCGACTTGTCTGGCTCGGCGGTGGCGGCCGGGCCGGTGCGCCAGGCCAGTGTCGTTTGCAGGCGATATCCTTGTGGATGGTTCCAGCGCGCCCCCAGCCCGACGCCGGACAGATGGCGCAGATTGGCGCCATCGCTGGCCAGCGGGCTGTGGTTCAGGCGTCCGCGTGCGGCGTCGACGAAGGAAAATGCCTGCCATTGATATGACAGGGCGCGGCGCAGTTCGACGTTGAGCATGACCGCATCGTCGGCCGGGGCTTCGCCGGAGGGGGAGGCACGCACGGCATAGGGGCCGCCCATCGAGAATTTCTGTGCCGAATCCAGATTGCCCGCGGCATATTGGGCGCTCAGCTGAAGCAAGCCCTCCCATTGCGATCCCAACGCCTGCAGCCGGGTGGCCTGCAGGCTGCCATAGGAAAAACGGCCTTCGGTACGGTGCCCGATCTGATCGTCGGCGACCTCGGTGGCCGGCAGTTGCAAGCGGCCCAGCGTCACACCCAGCAGGGCCCGACTTTGCCCGCCGCCCAGCCAGCCGTCAGAGCTGTCTACCGTCACTGCGGTAGTGGCGGCATCGATGCGTTTGTTGCGGCGCGAATCGATGAGGCCGATGCGATCATTGAAGCGCTTGGTTTCCAGGCGCAACTGCAATCCCACATTGAGGCGGCGGCTGCGCACCAGCGGGTAGGCCAGGACTGCCGATCCCAGTCGCGCGCTACCGGACGCATCGAGCCGCGAAAAGTCGGAGCCCACCCGATACGCCATGGCCGCATACGAAACATTGAGGGTGGCGCCAGCCGCTCCCAGCGGCAACTGATAAGCCAGGCGGCCGTAGTTGAATCCGCTGCCGGAGCTAATGGCGTTGAACTGCAGCTGGTCGCCGATGCCCAGGGGATTGTTGAGCGCCAGCGCGGCGTTGGCATGCACGGCACCGGTATAGCGATTGCCGTGGTTGTCCAGGCTGACTTCGCCTTCGACATTGCGCTCATCGGCCACCTGCACTTCGAGGTCGGTGCTGCCCACCGAGCTGCCCGGGGTCAAGGCCGAGCGCACTGCCACGCCCGGCAGGTCGTTGATCAACAGCAGCTCCCGTTCCAGCCGGGTGCCGGCCAGCGGCAAACCCAAGCCGATCCGGTCCAGCCGTTGCCGCAGCGTGGCGCTGTCCATCCGCGATTCGTTATGCAGCCGGATTTCACCCAGCCGTCCTTCCAGCACCAGCAGGCGCACCAGGCCCTGGTCCAGCCGCTGGGCGGGCAGATAGGCGCGCGCCAGCAGGTAGCCATGCTCGCGGTAAAAGCAGGTGATGCGGGCGGTGGCTTCATTGAGCGTGGCCAGGCTGCGCTCCGGGCCGATCAGGTCTTGCAACAGCTGGGCCAGGATGTCTGGTGAAAACGCCACGGCGCCTTCGATACGAAAACCGCTCACGGCAAATTTTTCCTGACCGATGTCTGCCGGCGGCGGCGTGGCCCCGAGCGGCGCTTCCGGCGGGAGGCTCTGGTTGCCGGGCGCGGCCAATGGCTGCGCCGGCCGCAGGTCGCGTAGCAGTTCGCCGGCACCCGGCAGGCTCTGCGCGTGGGCCGCCGAGGCGGCCAGGCTCAGTACCGGGCCGATGACCCATAGCGTGCGCCGGGACATCTTGCGATTATCCGCACGCAAGCCGGCGGACCACTCCCCTGTTGTGTTTATTGAGGCAACCACGTCGCTTCCCCTTTTTATCGCCGGGCGAGAAAGCCTGGCTGTCGACACTGCTGGTTTTGTTGCGCCTGTTTATTCGAGGCCGGCGCGTCGAGGCGCTGGCGTGAAAATACTGTAGGACAATTCGCCGATCGAATGTCTCAACATTCCTCACGCCGGGGAACCGATGTAAAAGTGTTATCGGGCAGTGCTGTCGGGAACAAATGCAGTTTGAACCTTGAAACAAAAACGGCGCCCGAGGGCGCCGTCATCAAGGTCACTGCTTGCTGAAATAATGTTACGGGAAGACGCCGAACAGATCGTCGACGTCGTATCTGCGGTGGGTGCCAGCAGCGGGGCCCGGGTTGGCAGGTTGGTAGTGCTGGTCCACCTCACGCGAAGCGTCAGGCAAGACCGGCGATGTCGTCTGCGGTTTCACTTTGCTCCTTTCTCGATCGGTGCGTCTCGCTTGTCTGGTCCGGCCGTTACGTTCCCCCAAGCCTTGCGAACAAGGGGCCGGTCTCTCGTCTGTTTCGGTCAATGCCGGGGAACTGGCCGCAGCGATATTCTGCTGCGGCCGGATGCGCTATTAGGGTCAGGCGCCTGACCAGGTTTGCCGAGCCATCGGCCGCAGTCGCACGGAGCGCCGTGTGAACGTGGCTGTTCGGCGGGAAGCGCGGTCACCGGCCAGGGCGAAGCAGGGGGGGATTCCGCCTTCGCCGGTGCCGTTGCGGTGCGACCGATATCGCTCGCGCAAACCATGTTCATGAATGTTGCCGGAGCAGCTATGGTTCCATCCAGGCATCATTTTCCTGCTGCTCTTGCTCGTGATGGGCGACATCAGGCTCATCCATGCGCAGCAAGGTCAACAGCAGGCTTGCATGTTCCTGCGCGGGCGCGTCGCCGGTATCAGCGCACGGGTCCCACTGCGGGTCATGCCTATGCGCCAGCGCCTGCAGGATCATTTCTTCGGCCAGGGCCTGGCAGGCTTGGCTACGGCGTTCGCGTTGCCTGCCGGCAGTCAGGTTGCGCCGTTTTCCCTTCGGGTGTGGTGGCGCGACAGTTGCGGCCAGATGCAGCGCCAATTGGCGCGTCAGGTCGCGCAGGCCTTGTGCTGCTTCATCGCGCATCTGGAGCAGCTCCCGGGCGCGGAAGGGATCGGCTTGCATGGCGCGCAGTTGCGCCAGGGGCGGGGCGGTGTTCATCGTGTTTTCCATCATTTGCTCCCGGAGGCTGCAGCGGCTGGGTAAGCACGGCTCAGCGCATGCTGCAGGCGCGAGGCATGTTGCCTGCCTTCGACGCTGGTCAAGGAAGTGGAGAAGACGTTCCGGTACTTCTGGGTCAGGAAGGTTTTCATGAAGGGGGCCGCGTGCGTCTCCCAGGTTCGCTTGTAGAGTTCATCGTGCAAGCTTGTTACCTGCTCCGTCGTCAGTGCCGCAAAGCGTTCAGGATTCTTCTCTTCCGCTCCGGCAAGAAGTTGTTGTACATAGTCCCGGTAGGCTTGCTCAACGGTGAGGGGGAGATCGGGCAGGTGATAGTGCCGGTTCACGAACAGAGAAAGTTCTTGCCCCAAATCAGTCAACTGCTCTTTCGATAACCTGTCGCTAAGCTGCTTGACCACCGCTTTGGCAGTGGCCAGGGTCGGTTTGGGTGCTTCCATGTCCGGATGGTTGTCCCCTTTCGCCGTCTCCCATTCGGCGCCGACCAAAATCAGTTTGGGCAACGGTTGGCCGTCTGCGGACTTGGGGGAAATCGGTTCGATCTGGATCTCGATAACTTCCTCGGTTGGCGCGGCCGGTGTTGGCGGTGCAGATGGAAAAGTCTGTGCACGTTGAGGTCCTCCGGCGTAAGGGACGTCGCCTGGCATGCCATTCCAGGTGGATGCGCGTCGGGCGCTTCCAGCCCCAAAACCCGGTTGTGGCGGAGTAGCATAGGCGGCGAAATTCGGCGCCTGATACAGGGCTGGATCAGGGGGGCGGGCGGACCAGGAAGGCGGCGGCGGTGGAGCATAGCCGCCGCTAAACGGCGGGCGCGTATTGAAACTGTTTCGGCGCGGCATGCCGCCACCGCCGAAGCCGAACGGCGGCGGAGGAGGTGGTGGTGCGGTATTTTCAGGCGGATCGTAGGCGTGAGCGTAACGCGGATCGAAATTCGATGAAAATGGATTCGATGCATCGGCGCGCACAAACTTTGGATTCTGCTCGAACGGGTTTTTCCGGTCGAACCTGCGTCGGGAAGTCGATGCGGCGGGACGCGTGCGGGGGGGCGAGGTTTCGTCCCCTTCTTCATCCGACGAGAGCTGGCCGTAATAGCGCCGGGACTCGCGAATCGGCGTTTCATCTTCTGGCCGCCCATCTTCAAAGTATCCCGCATTGCGCGCGGCGGCAGCGGCAGCCCGTGTCTGCTTCCTGGCCTCCGCGGCTTCGGCCTTCGCTGCTGCAAGGGCCTCCACTTTCTGCTTGAGCTTGTCCGGCGGCGTATCCAGCACCACATAGTACTCATCTTTGTGAGCGGGAATGGCTATTTCTCGATAACCGTCAAGGTTGAGGAGAACCGGCTTGGGCCGATCGGGAGCCACCACCACATAGGCCAGTATGACACCGGTCACGCCGGAGAGGTCGCGATGGTGCGTCCTGACCTGTGCCTGGTTGCCGAGGCGCTGCCGGAGCTTGGCAGGCAAGGTATGGAAATTGTAGCTGTACATCTCGGGCCGCGCGGCGGTTTCCGGTGCGGCGGCCCGGCCGGCATCTTCCTTGGCGCCGGTGGACACCTTGGCATAGCCCCTGGTGGTGGGCTCTTCTGCTTCAGGCGCTGCGGGCTGGGCTGGCGCCGGGCGTCCGATCGTTTCCTTGCGGCCACTGACGTTGGGATAGGTCGATGCACTCGAGGCGGCGGGTTGCACAGTGGCGGTGCTGGACACCGGGAGCGCACCGCGGCCGACCGCTTCCTCCTTGCCGGAAATGCTTGGGTAGGACAAAGCAGTCGAGGTGCGTTGCGATACCTTGGCGGCGGGCGGCTGTGCCGGTTCTTGCTGGCTGGGTCGATTGACGCCGGGCTTCACGGCCGCCGTCGCAGGCGGCGCGGTTTGTGCCGACGCGACCTGCGCCTTGGCCACGTCCTCTGGCGGCGCCTGCTCGGTTACCCGCACGGGCGGCGCACTGCGCCAATCCGGCTCTGGCGACGGGAGGGCGGTCTTCTTTTCCGGCGTCGCTTGTTGCTCGTTGGCCTGCGCCGAGGGGGGCGTCGTGCTCACCACAACTGCTGGTGCATTACGCCAATCCACCGCTTGCGATGTTTCGGTTTCTTTTGCTGCGGTCATTGTGGGCTTTGGGGCTTTGGCAGGACTTGGCGCCACAGTCGCTGCCGGTGTTTCGACGGTGACCTGAGTGACCTTCGGCACGGCAGTGGACGCGGGTGTCGCGCTTTTGTCCGGCGCTGTAACCGGTTTGATGACGGCCACAGGCGGTGTCGGGGACGCCGTCGCTGGTTCCGGGGCCTTCGACGTCTTGGCCGGTTCCGACTGCCGTGTGACCACACGAGGGCTTGCCTGGCTTGCGGCGGGTGGTGTTTCTCGCGTGGTCGTTGGCGATGTGGACGGTTTGCTGGTTGCCACAGGGGCAGGCTGAGCCGAATCCTGCTTTTGCGCTGCCAAGGTTCTGGCCTGGGGCGCGACCGGAGTTGAAGCTGCCGATGGCGCGGGTACGGCATTATCCACTGCGCCGGTACTGGCCATTGGCATTGGCGTCACGATCTTGGTGGCTGCATTGCTGGGGGGGGCCACGGGTTTGGTCGCGTTGTCGACGGCTGTCACCGCTGATGGCTTGGGCTGCTGGACCTTGGGCGTCGCGGGTACGGACTGTGTCTTTGCCTGCACCGTGTTGCTGGCTTGCCCTGCCGGGCGCGTGACGACCGCAGGCACTGCCTGGCTAACGGCAGGTGGTGTTGTTTGCGATGCCGATGTGGGCGTGGAGGACTTATTGGCACCGACTGGAGCGGCCGATACGTTATTGGATACAGCTGGCGATGGTTTGGTGACGGTGCTCGCGACAGGCGTGACGGCCTGACGTACAACGGTTTTTTCCGCTTCCGCCACGACCGATGCGGCCGGTTCAGCATTGGTGGCAACACTATTGCTTTGTTGAGCAGGCGTCTTGGCCTGCTTGTCTGCGGCCACGATAGGAGCGGTCGATGCCTTTGCCGGCATCGGGGCAGTGTTTTTTTGCGGCGCGCGTTCGGCAGCCTCGGGTATGGGGTGGCTCACGTGGCCGGGTGCCTCTGCCGTTGCTGTCGTTGCTGCAGCTTGTTTTCTTTCAACTGCTGGGACAGGCTGGGACGGCGTGACGGGCATCGACGCTTGCACCGTGACCGGCTTGGTCTGGCTTGCGGCCGCGGTGACGATTGGCGTTGACGCTATCGATGGTGGTGGCGCGGCAGACGTGGTCCCGCGGGTGCTGGCAGTTGGCTTGGGACCGACGTTTTTCGCGGCGGCATTGGCGGGCGTGCCGCCATCCTGTTGCGGCGCAGTGTTGCGGGTCTCACTGGCAACTACGGGCGCTGGCCGGGCGGCGCGGTCGCGCGTCACTGACGGCGCAGGAGTGTCTTCATCCTGGGCGTCTTCCGCCGTGGGCTTGGGCGGTTGTGACTGTGGGGCGGGCGTGGGCGCCGGCGAAGAGACTGCGCTCTTTGCAACCGGGCTTGGTGCCGCATCAGCGTTGACATTATCCGTGACAGCCACCGCTGCGGATACTGATACTGGAGGCGCATCCTGCGGTTCAAGCACCGACTCCACCGCATGCTTCTCTGCCACCGGAGTCGCCGGGTCGCGCTTGCGATGATGGGCCGGCGCGCTGGACTTCTTGGTGTGCGATGAGGAAGCTTTGGTGCGGGCAGGTGTCATGCCCATGCTGGCGGCCATCCATCCAGCGATGCCGCCAGGCGCTGCCTTCTTCTTGCTCTCGCTACTGGTGCGACCAGCGCGCACGGAGCGCGTGTCATCATTCTTGTCCGACTGGCGTGCAGGCTTTTCCTTGGCCGGCGGCGTTGATTTTGCTGCAGGGGTGGAATCCCGGCGGGGCGCCTTGGAGGGCGTGGGCGCATCGTCGTCCGAACTTTCAGTGTCGCTGTCGGATTGGTCCAGCTTGTCCAAGACTTGCTGTTCCAGCTTGGCCAGTTCGGCATGTACCGTATCGAGCAGGCCGCGCAGCTTCTCGGCACTCTGTGCGTACTGGCGCGGCGGCAGACTGCCGTCTTCGGACAGCGGAACCGGCATGTCGTCGATTGCCTTCAACTGGCCCTTGAGCTTATTGTTTTCCAGTTTCTCTTCATCAATCTCTTTCAGCACGTCGCGTATTTTCAGTTCCGTTTCCCGGCTGACACCGGCCGCATCGAGTTTGTTGTTGAGCGCCGTGAATTTTTCGTCATATTTGGGTAGCTCGTTCCTGAGGCCATCTCGTCGCTTCTTCAGTGTGGCGATCTCGACATCGATGTCATCCATTTCGGAGGTGAACTGCGCGATCTTTTTATCGAGCGCCTGGCTGCGATTCTTGTAATCGCTCTTCCTGATTTCGTTGCGGTCGTGGCGCCGCTTCAGGCTTGACAGATCGTGCTTGTATTCGTGACGTTTTTCCTTCAGATCTTTGCGTTCGTCATAGTACGAATCGATGTTTTTTTCCACATCGGTCAGGCCGATGCTTTGCTCGGTGCTTTTTTCGTCCTGTACCAGTTCATGTTTTTCGCGCACCAGGGCGTGCTGCGATTCGGACATCTTGCCAAAACCGTCCAGCTTCTCCTGATGGGCTTGCAAGCGACTGTCCGACTGCGCCAATTGCTCCTGCAGGCCTTGGTAAGTCCTGGTATCAGCGGCGAGCCGTGCGGGAATCGACTGCGCCGTGGCGCTCAGCTTGATGAAACGGTTATAGAGTGTGTTCTCGGGTGAGCCGGTAGCGGCATGCTTGCCGTACTTGGTGATGAACGAGGGGACCGTGACCTGGATCTTGGCTCCAGGTTTTTCGGATTTTTCGCGCGATGTGCGCGTGTGGCGCGACGCGTGGGATGACGGCTCCGCATGGGATTGGCCGCCTTTGATAAATGCCTTTGGCATGACTGTTTGCTCCAGATGTTGGTGAACTGGGCCTTTCGGTCGATGCTTGCCGCAAGAGGCTGATTGCCTGATGAATCCTTTCTCGCAAGAAGACAGGGCGGGATGACAACGGAACCCGGAAAAGCCCTTGCTTCTGAGTCGGGCGCCGAAGCAAGACGGTTCCGTGATATCGGTAGCGCTGCATCGATATCGCAGCGCCGCTGGTCAATGCAGTGCGCGCGGGCGCGGGCCATGCAGCGTCGAGAAGCACCAGGTGCCGCTGTCCGGTGAAAAGACGGCGCACTCATCGCCTTGCCCGGTATCGCTCCACAGGGTGTGGTACTGGTGCCTGCCCATGATGGGTGCCTTGGACAGGGCGTCATCGGCGCAGAGTGCAAGCTGTTGGTCAGACCAGTTTGAGGTCAGGCGCACCTGTTGGCTGTACTGTTCGCCGCCGACGCGTTCCCACCATTGCTCGACGAAGTCCAGCACCTCGCGCTCGATGTGCAGCTGCGATATGCCATGCAGCGAATGCGCCATGAGGACCGGCACCGGCAACAACGGCGTGATCAGCATCTGCTGGTCGTCGAGCAGCAGGTCGTTGGTATCGGATGCGAAGAATCCCAGCGCCAGCATCAACCTGCGTTGCTGTTCCGGTTGGCCGGACATGATGCGTTCGAGGTCGATGCGTTCCAGCGGGGCGCGTTGCCAGCCCGGCAGCCCCAGGCCCAGCAACTGCTGGCGGTAGATCTCGGCGTCCAATGCGGAGGCAAAGGCCAGCACCCCGGCTTCGCCGCCGTTGCGAATATGAAATGTGTGATGGCTTTCTTCGCCGGGCAGGCAGCCGTCGGCCGCCTTTACTAATCCCCACAGGCGTGGCGCAATGGTTTGGTCGGCAAAAGTCGGATCGAACATGTCGCGCTCCTGGCTCATTGTTGTTGTCAAGCAGGCCGCGCGGGGCGGCCTGCCAACATGAGTAGCGCAATGTTGCCGACCGGTTCCGCCGATATTTTCTTTCAGTAGCCGCTTATGCAGATGCGGTTGAGACGGGCTACATCAGCGCCAGAGCTTGCGCGGTCTCATCCACTGCGCGTCCCAGCTTGTCGATCAGTTCGTCCAGATGGGCGTGCTGTGCGATGAGTGCCGGCGCGAGTGCCAGGCGATCGCCCACGGCGCTCACCAAGAGGCCATGCTGCTGCGCGCGCAAGCTGCAATAGTGCCCGGCCAGGCCCACTTCGTCGAAGCTGGCCCTGCCCTCGGGAGCCGGTGACAACTGCAGCGCAGCCACCATGCCGCTGCCCTGGATCTGGCCTACCATGGGGTGGCCGTCGAAGCGCTCGCGCAGGCAATACTGGAAATACAGGCCGGTATCGTGCTCGACGGTCTTCATCAGACCGTCGTCATCCAGCACGCGCAGGGTGGCCAGTGCGACTGCCGCCGCCAGTGGATGCCCCTGGTCGGTAAAGCCGTGTGCGAACGGACCGCCCAGGCTGGCGAGCGTGTCGGCCATGCGCTCTGATACTGCCAACGCTCCCATCGGCACGTAACCCGAGGTCAGGCCCTGGTCCAGGATCATGGCGTCGGGACGGATACCGAAGTGGTCGCTGCCGAACCACCGGCCGCAGCGGCCGAAGCCGCTGACAGCCTCATCCATGCACAGCAGGATGTCGTACTGTTCGCAGATGCGCTGGATTTCCGGCCAGTAGCTGTAGGGCGGATAAATGACGCCGCCGTTGCCTTGAAACGGTTCGGCCAGGAACGCACCTACACGTTGCGGCCCGAGCTCCAGCAGTTTGAGTTCCAGTTCACGGGCTGCAGCCAGGCCGAATTCATATTCGGTCAAAAATCCGTCGTAGCCGAACCAGTACGGCGGCGCGATGTGGCACACCTGGTCCAGCGGCAGATCGTCGAAGGCATGGCCGGCGCCATGGCGGCTGCGGCGGTGGCTGATGATGATGCGCTTGTCTGGCTTGCCGGCCAGTTCCCAGAAATGCCGCACCGAACGGCAGAGCAAGTCGTTGGCTTCGGCGCCGGAGTTGGCGTAGAGCACACGCTGCATGCCTGGCGGCAGCAGCTTGAGCAGCTTGGTGCCGAGCTCGGACAAGGGCGCATGGGTAGCCTGGAGAAATTGGCCGCTATGGCCCGGCGCGTCGAGCTGGCCGGTCGCGGCGTGCACCAGGGCTGGATGGCCATGACCGAGCGTGGCGCAGGATTGGCCGCAGACGCCGTCCAGGAATCTGGTGGCATCTGCGTCCCACACATACATGCCTTCGGCTCTGGCGAATACGCGGAGTTGTTCTGGCCGCAGCAGGGCATGGTCCTGGAAGGCGGACCGCACATGGCGTGCAAGATGGATGGCCCGATGGTCTTGTTTGGCCAGGGCAGGGCCGACGAAATGGTTCATGGCAGTGAGCGCATGGCGCTGGTTGTTGCGGTGGAAGGTCGCGGCATGGGCCGCCTAGATTGATGGGTGTAGCGCCTCGTCCAAGGGTTCCAACGACATGCCGCGCCGGGCATGCCCAGGAAAAAATAAAGTGAAAGCGATTGTTACTGGCCCTGGCCGTTGAGCTGTCGGCATTGGACGCGCAGTTGCGACGGCGTGGAACCGCGCGCGCCAGAAGACCGACTCATCTATCCACTCATTCGATGGAGAAACAAGATGGACATCAATCCTATCAACACGCTCAATACGGTAGTGAGCAATCCAATCGGCATCATTACCGATCCGCTGGGTACGCTGACCGGCGGTGGTGGCGGCAATGGCAACAACGGCGGCGGGTCCAAGAACGGCGATATCGTCTGATCGTGGCGTTGCGGCGCAATTCACGCGCCGCAACGCCGCCTTGGCCGCATGATTAAAAAAATAAAACTGGGGAAGTATGTCGATACACCGTTACCACGCCTTGATCGATCGTTTGTGCGAGCAGTTGTCGATCGAAGTCAAGCCGACCATGTACCAGGCCGCGCAGATCGAAGTCGATGGAGTCGGCTTCACGCTGTTCCATGCCGGATTGATGTTGTCCGACAGCGTGCACATGCATTGCGATTTCGGCGCGTTGCCAGGCGCCGCGCGTGAAGCGGTGCTGCTGCGCCTGCTAGAGACGCAGACGCATCTGTTCGGCGTATGCGCGCCGGTGTTCACCTATGACCGCATGCGCGACAGCGTCGCCTTGATGTGCCGGTTTCCGCTGAACGAGGAAGCGGATGCGGCATCGACGCTGGAATTGCTGCGCTTCTTTTCCGGTCTGGCAAAGCGCTGGCGCCAGGATCGATTCACATTCGTGTAGCAAGCCGCAAGCCATCACGAGTGGTGGCCATCTCGTCCATCATTGCCATCGTCACCGTATCGATAACAACGAAAAAGGGCTGGGTCCTGTGCGATACAGGACCCAGCCCTTGAGGCCTGATGCGATGCTCTGACCATCCCGCTTCACGGGGCTGGTTCAACCACCAGTGATGTCACCTTGCTGGCCCACGCTGTCGGCCGAATTCTTGCCCTTCACTTGTTGTAATTGATCAACCGGCACGCCGGTCATGGCCGACAGTTTGTTCAGTTCCGCGTCGGAAATGTTGCCTTTCTTGAGCTTCTTGATCAGGTCCTCGAGCTCATTGGAGCCACCGCCGCCGTCGCCGCCAGCGCCATTGGCGCCATCGGACTGTGCGGCTTCCGGATGGCGTTTTTGCAGCTCATCCGCAATGGCCTTTTGCTGCCACTGCGGCAGGTTGCCTTGCAGCAGGCCTTGCAGCAGTTCCTGGTCGGATTTTCCCGACAAGCCGTCCTTGAAGCCTTTGACTTCATTCGCCGATGGAGTCTCGCTGCCGCCGGTCACGCTGCCGGTGCCGCCATTGAAAGTGATATTCATGCTCATGCTGTTTCCTTACAAAAATAGGAGGGGCTGGTGTACTGCCACCATGGGTGAACCCGTTCCGTCCTTTGGTTCCAGCGTTGGGAAATGAATCATGCTCCAATCAAATTTTTTTACGGACCCCGATGAAGCACCTCTTCCAAAATGAGTGGGTGCCATCCCGACCAACGGCGTCATGTCTGGCCCGGAGCAGTTGTGGAATGTTTCCATCCACAGGGCCGGGTGCCGTGATCAATTGTTTGGCTCGCCGGGAAGAAACATCAGCATCGGGATGGAACCTACGCCCCCTGCCGTTCCACTTAGCTGGGACCGCGGGGACACAATGCGCTGCGGTAATTTTTAACTTTTCATGGAGGTTACTATGTCTGCAGGTCCAATCAGTGGTGCATCTACCGCAAGCACCGCTACCCAGGTGCTTGAGCAGAACGTCGTCAATACGAACGCAGAAATCGCGGCGGCGGATGACCTGTCCCACACGATCGACAAGAAGAAACGCGATAACGTCAAGAGCTACATCTGATCGGTTGGCGGATAAGTTTTTTGAGTACGGTGGGACTCTTGTGGGTCCCACCTGCATTTCAATCCCGAGTGAGGAAACGACCATGTCTACTTTCCAGAGCCAGATGGCTGGCGGATATCAATCGCAAGGCAATCCCAGCATGCGCCAGGGCGCTGCTGACCCCATGGTGGGCAATGCCCAGGCCGGCGCCGAGCAGGCCATGGAGTTCCAGTTGTGGGTGTCGCAGCAAGCCACCTCGCTGGCCAAGATGAAGGTCTTCGCCACCATGGCCAAGAACGTCAACGACCAGCAATGATCGCAACGCCGATCCTGCACCGCCATCAGGAGCCCGCATGCAAGATTCGATCAACACCGCCGGCAGTTCAGCCGCGGTAGCGCGTACCAGCAGCGCGCGCGCCATCCGTACGCAACAGGCTGTCAATGACGAAGTGACCAACGTCGACAACGTCAACATATTCCTCAAATACGCGAAGAAGGCGGAAGAGACCGCGCAAGCGGCGATCTGAGGTTTCATTGCATCGCCCGGGCGCGCGACAACTCGCACGCCAACCGCCGCAACTGGCCGGTATGGGCATCTTCCTTGGCGGCGCTGCGGGCATTGCCGGTTCCATGCCTGCGGCGCCGCCTTACGTGTGCTCCATCATTTGACGTCATGCCATCCCGCCCGCAATGTCTGGTGGCCGATGGAACCTGTGCTGCACCACTTGCGACCCAGTACAGCGTCTGATGAAAACCTTTTGTCATTTTTCTTTTGGGAGTCCGCCATGGCAGTAGAACTTACGACCGAATCGATCAATGCTACGGCAAAGACCATTGCCCAGCAAAATAGCGTGAACGCATCAGCCGAGGAAGTCGATGCTTTCGACGTCATGTTCAAGATGATGAAAAAGGGTCGCGACGCCGGCCAGCAACTGGTCTAGGTATCGCAAAGGGGAGAGAGCAGCAAGCGATCCGGGTGCGCCGATGGCGGCACCTCGGGACCGACGGTGCGGCTTGGGCGCTGCCGGGGCGAGCAATCAAGGGGCCAAGTGAGGCAGGCGGCTTGTCGTCTGGTCCATGCAGCAGCGTCGCACCATTTCCATTTCCGCATATTGCCGCGGCCGGCCGCGCCGCGACCTCAGGCCGCTTGTCCCAACGGGACAGCGTGAGCATGTCTTCGGAAAAAACCGCTCCCATGTTGGCGGACTGGAACTAACAACTTCGTCGAGTCACTCAACAACGAGTCCGCTATCCCTTGAGTTTTCGTGCGTCATCGTCCGGCAATGGCGAGGTCAGCAGGTTATTACGCAGTGGTGCGGCCGTCGGAGTAGTTTGTTGCCCCTTTTCCCGGAGAACGTATGTCCAATACATTTACTGTCACATCCAACAACAACTATCAGAATGGTTCGCCGGATGGTGAACTGACCCTTACCCTGCGCCTGCGCGGTGCCAACGAGTCCGACTACAACGATATCCACAACGGCAATTCATCGAACAAGAATTCGGCCTACGTGGAGTTCGATCTGCCGCCGGCAGCCAAGCGGTTCCTCGACGCCATCCTGGGTACCGGCGGTAACGGTTCCAAGATGTCCGAGGCCGACGCCGCCAATACCATCAGCCAATTCCAGCAAGACAACAAGACCGGTCGCCTGAAGCCGTCGCAGCTGCAGGAAATGGCCAACGGCTATTTCACCGGCAAGGATGGCAAGACCACCCGCGTACCGGACAACGTGCAGCAAGCCGCGCAGATAATGATGGCCAATGGCGGCGAGCTGTTCAAGAAGGTCGAATCGGCCACTGATGGCAAGTACGACGGCGAACTGGGGGAAGGCGACGCCGCCAATGCGATCAAGAAGGGACGCATTTCCGACAAGCCCAGCGGCGGCGGCCAGGACTTCAGCGGCCTGCTGCTCAATTTCCTGATGTCCGCCCTGATGAACGGTTCGTTGTCCAAGCACCAGCCTGACGACTACGACGCGGCCAAGACCATCAACCAGTTCCAGAAAGACAATGACATCGGCCTGCTGTCGATCAAGCAGATGCAAGAGCTGGCCAATGGCTACCACACCGACAAGAACGGCAATACCAAAAAGGTTTCCAGCGACGTGCAGCAGGCCGCGCAGGCATTCCTGGACAATGATGCCGAATTGTTCAAGCGTCTGGAATCGGCGACCGACGGCAAATTCGACGGCCAGTTGGGGCAGGGCGACTTTGGCCAGGCACTCTCCAAGGGCCGCCTGTCTCCATCCAGTCAGTCCAACGGGGATTGGTCCAATAACGGCTCGATCACCATCGATATCGGCGGCAGCAATGGCGTGAACTTCGGTAATGACCAAAACAGCGGCAAGCCGATGAGCGACAAGGACGCTGCCTTTACCTTCCAGGACTTCCAGAAGAACAATGGCCTCGACCTGACCTCGCCGCAAGAAATGAAGAAGATTGCCGACACCGGCTACTTCACGGGCAAGGATGGCAAGGAGCATAAGGCGGATCCGGAAGTCCAGAAGGCCGCCCAGACCTACATGGCCAATGGCGGTGAACTGTACAAGCGCGTCGAGTCGGCCACCGATGGCAAGAACGACGGCATGCTGGGCCGGGGTGATCCGGACAATGCCTTGAAGAAGGGCCGCCTGGACGGCACCGGCAATGGCAACGGCTATAACAACGGTAACGGCAACAACCCAGGCAACGTCAACGGCAACAATGGCCAGAACAATGGCAAGCCGATGAACGACAAGGATGCGGTCTTCACCATGAAGGACTTCATGAAGAACGAGGGTATCGACCTGATTTCTTCAGGCGGTATGAAGAAGATTGCCGACACCGGCTACTACACCGGCAAGGACGGCAAGGAGCATAAGGCAGATCCGGAAGTCCAGAAAGCCGCCCAGACCTACATGGCCAATGGCGGTGAGTTGTTCAAGCGCATCGAGTCCGCCAACACCGGCAAGTACGACGGCTTGTTGGGCCAGCTCGATCCGGACAAGGCAGTCGAGAAGGGCCGCCTGGACGGCACCGGCAATGGCAACGGCTATAACAACGGTAACGGCAACAATCCCGGCAACGTCAACGGCAGCAATGGCCAGAACAATGGCAAGCCGATGAACGACAAGGATGCGGTCTTCACCATGAAGGACTTCATGAAGAACGAGGGTATTGACCTGATTTCGTCGGGCGGTATGAAGAAGATTGCCGACACCGGTTACTTCATGGGCAAGGATGGCAAGGAGCATAAGGCAGATCCGGAAGTCCAGAAGGCCGCCCAGACCTACATGGCCAACGGTGGCGAGCTGTTCAAGCGTATCGAGTCCGCCAACACCGGTGAATACGATGGCTTGTTGGGCCAACTCGATCCGGACAAGGCAGTCGAAAAGGGGCGCCTGGACGGGACCAGCAACGGTAACGGCAACAACCCTGGCAACGTCAACGGCAGCAATGGCCAGAACAACGGCAAGCCGATGAATGACAAGGATGCAGTCTTCACCATGAAGGACTTCATGAAGAACGAAGGTATTGACCTGATTTCGTCGGGCGGCATGAAGAAGATCGCCGACACCGGCTACTTCATGGGCAAGGACGGCAAGGAGCATAAGGTAGATCCGGAAGTCCAGAAGGCCGCACAGACCTACATGGCCAACGGCGGCGAGCTGTTCAAGCGCATCGAGTCCGCCAACACCGGTGAATACGACGGCTTGTTGGGCCAGGTCGATCCGGACAAGGCAGTCGAGAAGGGCAGGCTGTAAGCGTTGGTTGGTAGTTGAGCAAGCAGGCGCGATCCGCAGCAGCGATGCCCGGATCGCGCCGCAGCAAGGAATAGATGATGAACATGAGAGTCAACCCAGGCATTGATCCCTCCAGGGCCGATGGCCTGGTGAAGCTGATGTGGGAGCACAGCGAGCTGCTGGACGACTATGCCGTAAGGCAGTCGGTACCGCCTGCGGCGCAGCCCGGCTACGTCGATGCCAAGGCGGCCCCATCGACAGGACTGCCGCCAGGCAGACGGCCGAGCTGGGCCCAGTCGCCGCGCAGTGTCGGCCGGACCGTGCCATCGGCGCCTTCCAAGGCCGCCCTGACACGCGTGAACCATGCCGGCGAGCAGGATTTGCCGGCCACCGTGTTTCTCAACGGCGTGAGCGGTTACGTGCCACCGATTCCCCGCGACGACCCGCAAGAAGCACCATTGAAGACCGAAAAAACGCGCCAGGCCACGGTGAGCGGCATGGAGCGCGATGAACGGAGGAAGGCCGCCAAGCGGAAAAATTACACGCCGGCGCCAGGCTCGCACACGCCAAACCAGGTCCGTTATCAATTGTTGCAACGCTCGCGTGCCATCTTGAATCTGGGCTTGCCGGAGATCTATCTGGGCTTGCGTGTGCAGATCGGTTGAGTGCGAAAAACTGTTTTCTTCGTATTACGTCATTTTCCAAAAGAAAGGTAAGACGCCATGAAAAACGCTTCCAACCTGGATGATGAAGTCTCGTTCGGGAACGCATCTCCGTCACGCAGGACACTGCGCCTCGGCGCGCAGCAAGCACTGATGAACGCCGACCTGGACGAGGACTTCCCCTGGCATCGCATCCGTCGCATGTCACGCAAGTGAGCAGCAGATTGGCGGGATGGCCGGCAGGCAGCCCGGCTTCCCGTCGCCCGGCCGGCCTGGATGACACAAAGGCCGGCGCAGCGGACCACGGATGCCGCAGCAATCACGCTAGAGGAGAGCGCAGTGGAGTGGAATGACAGTTATGAGAAGGGGCTCGACTATGTGCCGACCTTCGCGATGGAGCAAGGCCCGAGCCATCTGAATTTTGCGTGTGTTTCCTATGGCATCGAGCCGGTGCCGGTCGACGAGCCGTTTACCTACATGGAACTGGGATGCGGATTGGGCCTGATGGCCAACGTGTTCGCGGCGGCCAACCCCAAGGGGAAATTCTTTGCGGTCGACTTCATGCCCTCGCATGTGAAGGCCGCCCAGGAAATGGCCGAAGGCGCGCAGCTGGACAACCTGACCGTGCTCGAGGCCAGTTTCAAGGAAATGGCCGAAGGCAAGATCGCGCTGCCCCAGTTCGATTACGTGACGATGTATGGCATCTACAGCTGGGTCGATGGCGTCAACCGCGGCCATATCGTGGAATTTCTGCGCCGCTACCTCAAGCCGGGCGGCGTGGTGTATGTCAACTACAACGCCATGCCCGGCTGGACCGCATCGCTCTCGCTGCGCCGGCTGCTGCGCGAGGCGGCCCGCAACCAGCAGGTCTGCACCAAGGACAAGCTGGCCAAGGGACGCGAGCTGGTGCAGGGCCTGGTGGACGTCAAGGCTCGCTTCTTCACGCAGATCCAGTCCAGGCAACTGGACTACCGCTTGCAGAACCTGCGCAACGCCGCCGATGACAATTACCACGCCCACGAGTATCTGCACGATGGCGCCGATCCCATGTACTCGATCGATGTGATGCGCGAGATGGCCGGGGCCAAGCTCGACTTTGCCGGTTCGGCGCTGCTGAGCAGCCAGTATCACGATATCTACATGAGCCGCGCGCAGCAGGATTTCCTGGCCTCCATCCCGGACCCGGGCCTGCGCGAACTGGCCTGCGACCATATCTGCAACACCCCGTTCCGGCAGGACATCTTCGTGCGCGGGCGCCGCCGCATGGCCCCGGCGCGCCGTCGCCAGTGGCTCGAGCGCTGCGGCCTGGCGCTCACCATCCCGGTCTCGCAGGTGACGCCGCTGCTAGAGTTTCCGGCGGGAAGATTCGAAGTCGAAGCCGCGCTTTACCAGCCCATCATGCAGGCGCTGCTCATTCGTCCGCATTCGCTGCTGGAGCTGGCCGCGTTGCCCGAGTTGCGTCAGCGCGCAGTCGGTTTCGATGACGTGGTGCGCCTGGCCTCGCTGTTGCACGAGTCGGAGCAATGCGCCATCTTCTTTCTCAGCGCAGCCGGCGTCGACCGCCGCCCGGCCGAGCGCCTGAACCGCCTGCTGGCGGCTTCGGCACGCGAATCGGATGCGTTCCAGGTGCTGGCCTCGCCCCTGCTCGGGGGCGGCTTGCGCTCGGGACTGTGCCAGCGCATCGCCTACGACCAGATCGTGCACAACAGCGTGGCGCATGGCAACTGGGTAGCACCGATGGCGCAGGCCATGCGCCGCGAGAAGCCGGCGCTGGAGCAGGAACAAGACCTCGGCATGGCCATGGCCGATATCGCCCAGGGCATCATGGAACAACGCTGGCCAATTTGGAAAAGCCTGAACATGGCGCCGCAACCTTTAACCGACATGGGGTAACACCATGCTTTGCAGCTTGAATTTGCTCGTCGCTTGGGAATCCGGCCTGAAAGGGCCGTTTTCATTGGTAGAATCATTGGCCACATCGCGCGCTTCGGCGCGCAAGAACGCACATTGCGCACAACCAGACAGGATTGCGATCTTGCAAGACGAACAAGACGACATTTCCGGACAGGAAGTCAAGCAGCTGCTGCTGGACCTGATGCACTACTCGGGGCAGAAGGCCGCAGCGCGGCCCGCGCTGGAACTGCAGATCGGCGACATCCTCACCCGTACTTCGGTGGAGCCGGCCGGCATCGACCTCTACCTGTCGGTGACAGGCCTGCTGCCGCCGTGCGATGCGCCCATGACAGCCTCGATGGCGCCGCCGGCGGCGTTGAGCGAGGAAGGCAATGACAATTGCGATTTCCTGTGGCACGCCGATGAAGGCCGCTACGTGCTGGTCCGCAAGATCGCCCTGCGGACGTTGACCGACGAGCGTGGCGTGATGGATGAAATACTCAATACGGCCGATCTCGCCACACGCTGTTTCGACGAGATCCGGCCCAAGTCGCCGCCGCGCCGCTAAGCTGGCGCGGCAGCCTGCGCCAGCTTAGCGGCGCGAAGAATTCGGGGTGCTGCTGGAAGAATGTCTGGAAGACACCGGGCTGTTGCCGTATTCGTTGCGCACGGCCGCGCGCACGCGCGAGACGCGGGAACGGACGGTGCCGATGGGGATGCTCAATTGTTGCGCAGCCTCTTCGTAGGTGGCGTCGCCGTCGAGTACGGCTTCGAAGGTGTTGCGGATCTGCGGCGACAGTTCGCTCAGCAAGTCGTCCACCTTCTGCGCGATCTGCCGCAATTCATAGGCCATGGCCGGGTCGGCGCTGGCGTCCACCAACTGTTCCATGAAATTTTCGTCGACCATTTCATAGCGATCGGCGGTGTTGCGGCGCACCTGGTTGCGGGCCAGGTTCAAGGCGATACCGAACAGCCAGGTCGATGGCTTGGACAAGCCCGAAAAACGGTGTGCGCATTTCATCGCTTCGATGAAGGTGTTCTGCACCACGTCCTCGGCATCTTCGTGGCTGCCCACGTAACGTTGCACGAAGCGCTGCAGATGGGTACGGTGCTGGGTATAGAGCGCCACCACGTCGATCTGCACGGCCTGCGGCGCCGGCTCGGCCTGGGTTTGTGCGGCGGTGCCGACGTGTTGATCTTGCCCATGGCGGTCTTCCGGTTCCTCCGCCTGCAAGTCGTCATCTTGCGCATCGCCCTCTTCGGCGGACAGGTCGACAGCGAAGACGTGGTGGGATTCGAGCTCTATCGTTTGGGCTTCAAATACTGCTTGCATGGCATTCTCCTTGGGTGAAACACCGGTGTTGGTTGAGTGCGCAAGAGCATCTGGTTGCCTGCGCTCATCTGGTATGGGCGCAAGATATCAGCGGGTCCGGCAAGCGTGATCATTCTTTGAACATTCGTGAGACTTTGATAAATGTTGAGGAATTATCCTGCGCCGGTTGGAACCGCCTGACGGCTGTTTTCCCCATTTGACTGCGCATGGAACCTGCCGCCTGGCGCATGCCACCCACGGCCATGAATGCCTCCATTAAAGGATCTTCCAATAATCTGCCGCTGGAACAGCCGCCGGTCGTTCCGCTGCCGCCGCGCGCCAATTCCAATCTGAGACAACATCAGCCGCTGAAGAACCAGGCGCAGATGTTCAACGATGTGGAAAACACGCTGCAGGAGACGCTTGAATCATTCAAGGCGCGCAGCGGCACGCGGGTGCTGCATCATCTGAAGCACGCGCTGCAGGACCGCCCGCGCGTGGTGGTGCCGCGCCAGCCGCAGTCGCAATCGCAAAAGCCCGGGGCTAACGCCAAGCGTGGCGGCGCCGCATCGCGCGGCAACGAGGCGCAGCGCGAAAAGAGCGAGCGCAGTGAGCCGGTCCAGGCGCTGGACAAGGCGGTGCTCAATGAAGTGTTCGGCGTCAACGGCGACCTGGTGGCCGAAAACCTGTCGATCCTGTTCGCCGGCCTGGGCCAGTCGCGCCACAAGGATCGCGAGACCCGCGAACGCTTGCAGGAAAAGCTGCTGCAAGAGCAGGAACTGGTGCTGCATGCGGTCAACCTGCTGCTGCAGACGCGCGAGCGCGTCAAGGATTCGCCCAGCGAAGACCGCGTCAAGGACATGAAGGTGGCCAATGCGACCGGCCAGATCATGGGAGAAATATTCGGCACCCGCTTCTCGCGCATCCGCGAGGAGCTGGCACAGGACCCCGATATGCCACCGGTACAGATCATCGATGCCGAGAAGGCACCGGTGAACTTGCGCGAGATACGCTACGTCATCGGCGCCAACCGCGACATTTTGGTGGATGTGTTCCTGTCGACGCTGACCATCGCCCGTTCAGTGGCGAGGAATTTCCCCGGATTCGTCAACGATGCGCTCGACGTGCTGAGCAGCCACATGGTCGGCTCGATCCTGATGCGCAAGGAAATGCGCGAGCATCCGGAGCGCAGCATGGGGTTGTACGCACAGTCGATGGACGACGGCAAGGGCTTCAAGCTGGTGCGCTCGGCCTTCAAGATTTCCGATGACATGATCAACAAACTCACACGCATCCAATGAAAGTCAAAGCCGATAGTGTCGAAGCCATGCTGATCCTGGTGACTGCCGCCGAAACCGGCTGGGGCAAGGGCAAGGTCGCGCAGCTCATGGCGCAGTTGGTGGATATGTCCGATACCGACAAGGATCTGCGGGCGCGCGCCTATCGCGAGGTACGCAATGCGATTTCGCAGTTGCCGCTGGGGCTGTGGCCGCAAGACAAGCTGTCGGCGCGGCGCGAACTGCTCGATGAGCTGAGCCGGCAGATCACGCTGCTGCAGGACCGGATGTCCAACCATCCGACCCTGGCCGAGCTGCGTGAGCAGGAGTGGCGCGCCACGCTGGCCGGCTCGGTGCGTCGCGCCAACGCGCCGGGCCCATGAACGCGGCCGGCGCAGCAGGGGCAGGGATGATCCGAACCAACGATGACGCAGGGGGAACCGCCTTATGAATGACTTGATCGTCCGGCTTATCGCCAAAGCACGATTGCAAAATTCCGTTGCATTGTGCGACCTGGACAGCGGTTTGCATGTCTTCGCCTATCCGCTGGAGTACTGCATGCTGGTGGGGCTGGGTGTGGGCGCGGATGCGCCGATGCAGGCCAGCGATCTGCTGCGGCGCCGTGCTGCCGACCTGCGCCGCTTCGGCGGCTGGTTGCCGGCGCTGTTCAATGACGGCAGCCTGTACGTGGTGCGCCGCCTGAGTTCGGATGAGGAAGACGGCGGGGGGCTGCTCGATGACCAGATCGCTCTGGGCCGGGAGCTGCTCAATTGATCCATTCCGCCTCCAGCGCCGGCAGCATCCGGCCGCTCCCCTCGGAACTGGGCGAGCTGGGAGAAATCCATAGCGTCGGCCAGGTCGCGCAGCTTCCCAAGTCGCTGCCGCAACTCACTCCAGGCGAGGAAGCCGCCTCGCTGCCGTCGGCGGAACTGCCGGCCGATCCATTGCAGGCGGTGGTCAAGGAGTTCCTCGGCGCCGCCGCCACCTTCGACAATCTGGTCTGGCGTGGGGACCCGATACCGGTCATGCGCAGTCTGCAGCGCATGATGGTGGAGCATTCCCTGAAGCTTGAGGAAGGCGCGGCGCGCATGCCCATGATGAGCGCCTTGAAGCTGGTGGAAAGTGCAGTGCAGATGCGTTTGCGGCTGCAGCAGATGAAGCGCAGCCATGCCGATGTCGACACCCCGCAACCGGAGCAAGACAATGCGCAAGAAAAGGCAGCATGAAGGAGCGCAGCCTGAGCTGCTGGCGGCGACCGGGCTGGTCTGGGGGCACTTGAACGCCTATCAGTATGAACAGGCCTACCAACTGGCGCTTGGCTGCCTGCAGCTATGGCCGGCAGATGAAAAATTGCAATTGATGCGCGACCTGGCCGCTGCCGAGGTACTGGAGCCGGTCGATACCGGACGCTTGCGCGTCATGCGCACGCCCGTCAACGCCGCCTGGATCGATCTGGTGCTGCGACGGCTGGACTATCACACCACAGCCGTACCGGCGCCACGGGCAACGACATCCACAGGGGAATACCAATGAAAATCATCGGCATCGTCACGCTGCTCAACAAGGTCGCCATGCGCGTGGGGCAGCGCGCCGAACTGCTGGCTGCGGCGCTGGTGATCGGTATCGTCTTCATGCTGGTGCTGCCGATGCCGATCTGGCTGCTGGACATGCTCATCGCGTTCAGCCTGTGCGCGTCCGGCCTGATCGTCATTGTCGCGATGTACATGCCCGGTCCCACGGCCTTTTCGACTTTTCCAGCAGTGCTGCTGCTGACCACCCTGTTCCGCCTGGCGATTTCGGTGTCGACCACGCGCCTGATCCTGCTCGACGCCGACGCCGGGCACATCGTGGAGACCTTCGGCAACTTCGTGGTGGGCGGCAACCTGGTGGTGGGCCTGGTGATCTTCCTGATCCTGACCGTGGTGCAGTTCATCGTCATCACCAAGGGCTCGGAACGGGTCTCTGAAGTGTCGGCGCGCTTTTCGCTGGATGCCATGCCCGGCAAGCAGATGTCCATCGACAGCGACTTGCGCGCGGGCATCCTGACCGCCGAGGAAGCCAAGGCCAAGCGTGCGCACCTGGGCATGGAAAGCCAGCTGCACGGCGCCATGGATGGCGCCATGAAGTTCGTCAAGGGCGACGCCATCGCCGGCCTTTGCATCGTGGCCATCAACCTGATCGGGGGTATCTCGATCGGTATCGTGCAGCGCGGCATGGAAGCCGGCCAGGCGATGCAGGTCTACTCCATCCTGTCCATCGGCGATGCGCTCATCGCGCAGATCCCGGCGCTGCTGATCTCGCTGGGCGCGGGCATCATCACCACCCGCGTCGGCGATGGCGGCGACGAAGGCGACACCAACATCGGCCGCGATATCGCCGGGGAACTGTTCGGCGAACCCAAGGCGCTGCTCACGGCGGCCGGCATCATGCTGTTGTTCGGCCTGATTCCGGGCATGCCCACCTTCATCTTCGTGAGCCTGGCGGTAGGCTTGGCCGTGGGCGGCGTGGCCGGTTTGCTCAAGCCGCTGGCCGACGCCGAGATGGCGCGCCAGTCGGAGGAGCAGGAGCGCCAGAACGCCGGCATCGTCGACCTCACCAACTTCGCCGCTACCACGCCGTTTATCCTGCGCCTGCCAAAGGCCATGCTGGACACCCCGGAAGCCGAACAGATCCGTACGGCGGTGCGCCAGATGCGCAATGCCATCCTGGAAAAGCGCGGCATTCCCGACTTGAAGCCGATCGAGTTCGAATTCGAGGATTCGGTACCGGAAGGGCGGGTGCTGTTCATGATGTCCGAGGTGCCGCTGGTCGACGCCGACATCATGCTGGGCTGGAGCGCCACGCGCGAGCCGCTGGAACGGGTCCAGGAATTGGGCTTCGAAGCCTTCGAACGCAACATTCCGGGGTCGCGCCGGCGTCGCGTCTGGATCAAGGTGGACGATCCGGTCAAGCTGCTCGACGCCGGCGTGCTGGCCGAACCCTGGGAAAGGGTGTTCGCCGCCGACGTCGAAGTCGAGATGCTGCGCAACTGCCAGATGTTCGTCGGCGTGAACGAAGTGATCCGCTTCACGCGCTGGGCCGAGCGGCGCTATCCGGAACTGGGCAAGGAAGTGGTCAAGACCGTGACCCTGCCGCGCCTGACCGAAGTGGTACAGCGCCTCACGCGCGAAGGCGTGTCGCTGCGCAACGCGCGGCTGCTGCTGGAGACCACGCTCGATTGGGCGCCCAAGGAGCGCGATCCCGACGTCATCGCCGACTACGTGCGGCTGGCCTTCAAGCGCCAGCTATGCTTTGAGGCCTCGCGCGACGGGCTCATCGAGGTGATCCTGCTGTCGCCCGAACTGGAAGACCAGCTGCGTAATGCCATGCGCCAGACCAGCCAGGGCAGCTACCTGGACATCGACTCCGAACTCGAACAGATGATCCTGGACCGCTTGAACGAGCTGTCCACCAACGTCAGCACACCCATCGTGCCGCCGGTGCTGGTGACCGCGGCCGACATCCGCCGCTCGGTGCGCAAGCTGATCGAGGAAGAATTCTTCCCGGTGCCGGTATTCGCCTTTTCCGAGCTGACCCAGCATGCCAAGGTCAAGCCGGTGGGAATGATCGAAGTCTGAAAATTGCCCCGGCTCAAGGAACCGATGTGATGTGGCAGACATATATGGGTCATAGGGGAATCATTGCGCCGCCGTGGACTGCCTGAAGGGTCCTGGCGGGAGCAGGTCCCGACGCCTGCGCGGATGACTTGTCTGAAGCGCCGATCGCAGTCTGACACGAACCATTGAACAGAATTGGATTGCGTGCGAATGCCGGTAGATCGCACCTTGCGAACCGGCAGTTCGCCGCATCCTCACGGAGAACAACATGCCACCTAACACATTCCCAGGCAATTCCGGCATCCCGCCGGGCTTGCATCCCCAGGACTACCAGGAGCATCTGGTGCAACCATCGCAAGAGCGCCAATCGCATATGCGCGCTGCGGCGAACATGATTGGTCAACAGTTCGGGCAATTGCGATATGCATTCAATATGCCGCAGCAAGTCCCTCTGGAGAGGCTGGCCCACATCATGAACCAGAAGCTGGGCAACGAAAAACTGGGAGCTGCGCGCACTTCCGAGGTTGAGAACAGCAACAACGCAATTTTTGCCTATGTCCAACAGGGCATGCGCGAACTTTATTCGGAAGCGGGAGGGGATCTGCGAGAAATGGGGCAGCGTATGCAAAACCCTGCTCATGGACATCCGCCCAGCATGCAGCGCCGTCCTGTTCCACCAAGGCCGGACGCGGCCCACGAGTACGGATTCACCGCACCCCGGTCGTCGTCACGGGATGCGGGGGCTGAAGCACTTCGCGCGGCGGTAGGGTTCGACTTCAACAAGTTGTCACCTGAAGTTCAGTTGAACGTAATGGAGCAGGACAAGGCCATTTCCAAGCGTACTGCACACAACGCCAGGGCCAATACGCAATACAAGACGCCGAGTCAACCTTGGCGCCGCAATAATCATGTGCAAGAGCCGGACCAGCATACCGATGCCGATGAGCGTATCGACGAGGACCATCCTTACCAGGACAGCGACGTGCAATCGTTGGAATCGCATCCGCTGTATTCGCCGCCCCGCCGTAATTCCGTGGACGAGCCAGGTGGTGTCGTTGAGGAGGATATCTACGGCGTGTCCGACGATGAGTCCGATGATGGCGGCAAGCGCCCGCAACTGCCGTCTAGGCATACGGCTGTCGAGGCGCACGATGAGGCGCCCAATGCGGCTGACAGTCGACCGGCACTGCCTCCGCGGCGGGCCTCTGAAACGACAATGTCCATGAGCCAGGTGATGCAGCCTACGGAGTCGCTGTCGGACTTTCCGCCGCCGCCGCGGCGGATGCTGCAAGCGACGGTGACCACGCCTCCAGGTTTCAGGTCCGACTTGCCGCCGAGACCGATGGCGTCCGCGCGTCCGGAGCCACCGATATCAAATAATGGCAAAGAGCGGCAGTTGCCGCCGCGCCAAGCACAGACACCATCATCTGCGCCAGGCGCGACTGGTGTGATCAAACGTAAAGCCGCGCCTCAGGTCCAGGCGTCGGCGCAATCCTCGCCGCCGCCGATGATACCGGCCCATGTGAATGATTGGGTCGTCAACGAGGCCTCGGATAAAGAAGCGGAGTTGCTGTTCCTTGCGCTCGCCTCAAGACTGGGTCGGGCCGTGTGAGCCGATCTTTCTCGCTGATGCAAGCCGGACCTTGCGTCATCGGAGCAATGCAATGGTTGCTGGTCCGGTTCCCGGCCCCGATTGATGTGCCATTTGATGCGACATGGAGCGTATAAATGAAATTACTTGCAAAAGAGTTGCAGCCTGCCCGCCCCGAACCGCCGATGACCGCGGCACAGGCGAAGGAGATCATCGATCGCGCCAGCAAGGACGAACGCATGTCGGCAGAGCTGGATGCGCTGCGGTTGAAATGCTGCACGTTCATCGACAACCTGATGCGCGACGTCAACTTGGACCTGGCGGAAAAGCAGAAGCGCACGCCCGCTTTGCTGAAGAGCCCGCAGCAGGTCTCGCAGGCTTCCCCCACCTCGTTGCGCTCGGCCTCGCGCGATCGCGAGGCGATGGCGCGCAAGCGGCGCGAGCTGGCCGAGGCGATGGTGCTGGGGGTCTTGTTCAACCTGGACAATCCGCAGTGGGATCCGCGCGACCCTGGTACTGCACGCTCCGAGGAAAACTTCCTGGTGGCCCTGGTCAAGAGCGCTTTCAAGTAATCGATGGAACCAGAGCCGCCGTTGGCTCACTCAATGCCAGAGCCCTAGGGCGAACATGTTTCTGATGGAGCAAGATCATGCATGAACTGCGCATTCTGAACGGTTACCATCGCGGCGCCACGCTGCCGCTGACGGAGCCCGGCGACCTTAGCATCGGCGCCGACGAAGACGCGGACGTGGTGCTGGCCGATCCCGGCATCCTGCCACGGCACGCGACTTTTACCCTCGCTGCCGGCGGCTGGACGCTGGCGGCCGCCGATGGCGTCATCCGCGACGCCCATTCCAACGCGACGCCGCCACAGCTGGCGCTGTCGTTCGGCGATTTCGCCCGCGCCGACCGTATCTGGCTGACCGTGGTGGACGACAGCACCCCGTGGAGCGATCCGCCGGCCGAGCCGCAAGACCAGCCGGAGGCGGATGCAGCGGGCGAGGATGAGGCGGCGACACCCGAGGAGGCTGCCGTTGCGCCCGACGCCATCGCCGCGGCGGACCTGTTCGATCCGAACGAGGAGCAGGCGCTGGAAGCGGCGCAGCAAGCACAGGCGCCCGCGAACCATGCCGCCACCGGCGATGGCGGCGAACGCCGTGGGCGCGGCTATCGCATGGTGCTGGTTGCTTTCGTGGCTGCCATCGCCTTGTCGGGCGCGGCGGCCTACGGGTTGACCAGCCATCCCGACGTCTCTGCCAAGGAAGCACTGGCGCGCCAGGCCGAGCTCAAGCGCTTGGCCGCCTTGCCGCGCCAGCTGCCGGCCGATGAATTGGAACTGGCGTTGCGCAAGCGGCTGGATCAGGTCGACCTGCTTAACCGGGTCACGCTCGATCTGGGGCCGCGCGAATGGATCATCCGCGGCGCGCTGGGCGAAGAGGATGCCGAGCGCCTGCAGCGCATGCTGCGGGCGTTTGCCAAGTCCTATGTGATCGACTTCCCGATCAGCGTCAAGATCGGCAACGCCGAGTCGATGCTGCCGTTTCGCATCAGCCAGGTAATGACCGGCGTTGATCCCAGCATCGTCACTGACGATGGACGGCGCCTGTACGTGGGCGACGAATATCGCGGCGTGCGGCTGGTGGCGGTGGCCGGTAACCAGCTCAAGTTTTCAGGCAAGCATGCCCTGAACGTGTCATGGTGATCGCATCTTCCGCTTTTCGCGAGGATGTCGGCGCGCGCCTGGCGCAACTGCGCGCGCGCGTGCCCGACTGGCAGGCCGGTTTGCCGCTGCGCCCCGGCTTTACCAGCCAGGGCCGGGTGGCGCAGGTGCTGGGCACGCTGATCGAGGCGCATATGCCGCCGGTGCAGATCGGTGAACTGTGCAACCTGTTCAACCCGGAGCAGCCCGGCAAGACCATGCTGGCCGAGGTGGTGGGCTTTACCGACAAGGCCTCGATCCTGTCGGCATTGAGCCCGCTGGAAGGGGTATCCACCCGCACCGTGATCGAGCCGCTGCGGCGCGCCCATTCCATCGAAGTGGGCGACCATCTGTTCGGGTGCGTACTCGATGGCTTCGGGCGCTGGATGTTCCGCGCCCCCGCCGCCAGCGAGAACGTGGCGACCTGGAAAGCCATGTCGCCGGTCATCCGCGACGCTCCGCCTGCGACCAGCCGGCCGCGCATCTCCACGCCGCTGGCCACCGGGGTACGCGCCATCGACGGCTTGCTGACCATGGGCATCGGCCAGCGCATCGGCGTGTTCGCCGGTCCTGGTTGCGGCAAGACCACGTTGATGGCCGCCATTGCGCGTGGCTGCCAGGCCGACGCCATCGTGTTCGGGCTGATCGGTGAACGCGGCCGCGAACTCAACGAATTCCTGGAGCACGAGCTCGACGCCGAACTGATCCGCAAGACCGTGGTGGTGTGCGCCACCTCCGATCGCACTTCCATGGAGCGCTCGCGCGCCGCCTTTACCGCCACGGCGATTGCCGAAGGCTTTCGCGACCGCGGCAAGAAAGTGCTGCTGCTGGTCGATTCGCTCACCCGTTTTGCGCGCGCCCAGCGCGAGATCGGCCTGGCTGCGGGCGAGCCGCCGGCGCGCGGCGGCTTCACGCCCTCGGTCTATACCATGCTGCCGCGTCTCATCGAGCGCGCCGGCGGCACGCCGCAGGGATCGATCACCGCCATGTACACCGTGCTGGTGGACGGCGAATCGGCTTCCGACCCGATCGGCGATGAAGCCAAATCGCTGCTCGACGGCCACATCCTGCTCACGCGCAAGCTGGCCGAGCAGGGCCATTATCCCGCCATCGACGTGCTGGCCAGCATCAGCCGCGTGATGAGCAACGTCACCACGCGCGAGCACCGCGGGGCGGCTTCGCAGTTCCGCGAACTGATGGCCCGCTACCAGGAAATGGAGTTGCTCATCCGCCTGGGCGAATACAAGTCCGGTACCGATCCGGTGGCCGACCGTGCGATGGCCTTGCGGCCGGAGCAATTGAGCTTTCTGCGCCAGGACACCAGCACCAGTTCCGATTTCGAGCAAGCCATCGATACCCTGATGGGCATGGCCGAATGAGAGGCGCAAGCGGATTTGGCGCCAAGCCGGCCAGGCGCGAGGTGATCGACGTACCCGAGCCGCGCCGGCCGGACCGCCGGCTCGACCAGCTGCTGCACGTGCGCAAGCAACGCCTGAGCCGCCTGGAACGCGAATGCAATGAGGCGCGCGCGCAATGGCGCGAACTGCGGGCCGACCTGACCCGCCAGAAACAGGCGGCGCGTCAGGCCAAGATACGCGCCCATGAAGAATGGCTGGCTGCGCGCTCGGCGTTCTTCAGCATGGCCTTGACCAATGGCGAGTTCAGCCGCGCCAAGACGGTCTACGAAAAAATGAAGATCGAGGCCGACGTGCTGCACATCGAATGCCGTGCGTATGCCGCCCGCTGTCGCGCTTCAGGTGTCGAATTCTTTCTGGCCAGGCAGCATGTGACCGACGCCACCAAGCAGCAGGAAAAACTGGGCGTGCTGCGCGACGAAATGAAGGCGGCGCTGCTGGCGCAAAACGCGGAGGCGTAAGCATGACCCTGATCCCGATTTTTTCTCTGTTGAGCGAATCTCCATCCAGCGTGCCGCCGCCCAAGCCGCGCCGGCCGGTGCTGCCGCCCAAGCCGGTGGCGCTGCCGGCGCGCGAGGAAGCGCCCGAGCCGCGCCCGGCGCCACGCCAGGCGCAGCCGCAGCGTGCCGGCACCGCTGCGCGCGGCGCGGCGCCAGGCAGCGCCAAGTCGGGTGCGCGCCAAGCCGCCGAGCGCGACCAGCGCGACGCCGCCACCGACCACGATCAAATGCTGCTGGGCCAGGGCGGCCTGATGCCGCTGCCGCCGCAGACCGGTGGTGGTGGCGGCAGCCAGCAAGGCGACGCACAAGGCGAGGGGGAGCAAGACATGGGCGGCGGCACGGGTGCCGTCCTGGCAAGCGGCGAACTCGATTGCGACATGCTGGCCGGGCTGCTGCCGACCGAGGGTGATGACGGCATCTTCGAAGTGCTGCTGCCTGACGGCTCCAGGCTGGGCGTGGCGGTGGATATCGGAGAGCATCATGTTGCCTATCTGCTTACCCCCTCCTCGGAACAGTTCCGTGCGCAAATAAATAAGAAAAAAATGGAACTGCAAAAAGCCCTGATGCAACGTATGCAGACAGATGTCAGGCTTACGGTGCTGTAGAGCGGGCGGGCTGCGGTCGCAGTGGCATTGCGACATGGCTTGACCGGTTTTCTCCGTGGCCTGTGCCGATCCACTCGCATCCACAGGCGTTCATGTCCGACCTTTCCCAAGATTTTTCTTCGCCAGGCGCCCAGCGCTGGGACTTGCTGGCCGAAGCGCCGGTGGTGTCGCGCCCGCAGGCCGAATTGAGCCGGCTGGTCGGGCGCGGCATGCGACTGGCCTGGCCGGGTGCTGCCGAACTCCTGGTGCTGCCTGCCGCCGCGACCAACACGCAGCGCCCGGGCGTGCAGTTGGACCTGGCCGCCGGCGCGCTACTGGTGGCAGATGGCGAGCGCCTGGTCAATGCCATGTGCGGCATCGACATCGCTGCCGCCCCGCTTGATGGCGAGGCTTGGCCAAGCTGGTTGGCCGGGGCCATCGCCGGCCGCCTGCAAGACACGCCGCTGGCCTGGCTGCAGGGGCTGCGGCCAGTCGCTCCCGAGGCCGGAACGGATGGCCTGCTGCCGCTGGGGCTACGCCTGCGCGATGGCCGGCATGCCATCGATACCACCGGCTGGGCCCCGCTGTCGCTGTGGCAGGCGATGCTGCGCGAGGCCACGCCGCTACGGCTGCCGCGTGCGCGCTGGCTGCCGCTGGCCGTGAGCGCCATCGTCCCGCTGGCACGCCATCGCATGCCGCGCACGGCGTTCGATGCGCTGCGTTGCGGCGATCTCATCTTGCCGGATTCGCCGTGTTTCGACATCGACGGCACAGGACGTCTGCTCCTGGCCCAACGCCACTGGCGGGTGCAATACCTGGATCGCCAGCGCCTGCAAATATTGTCAGAGGAGGAAGACGTGGACTACCAACAGTACGAAGAGGCACGCGACGAACACGATGAAGATCTCGCCGACGACGGCGCACAGGAGCGGCCCGACGGCTCCCAGCCGGACCAGGCGGAAGCAGTGCAGGCCGAGGATCTGTATCAGGACGATGAAGCTGCCGATCGCATCGACCAGCAACTGGCCGAGCCGGACCTGCAGGCCGATGGCCAGAGCGAGACCGGTGCCGATGCCGCCTTGGGCCAGCCGCACCCGGCCGGCGCAGACAAGCTGAGCGGCAAGATCGTGATGTCGCTGCGTTTCGAACTGGGGCGGTTGAACCTGACGCTGGACCAGCTCGGCGCGCTCGGCGAGCAAAGCGTGCTGGTGCTGCATGACGCCTCGCCGCAGTCGATCGCCATCAGCGCTGCCGGCGTGCAGGTTGGACGGGGCGAGGTGGTGGCGGTGGACGGCCGGCTGGGAGTGCGCATCACCCAGTGGAGCGGGGCATGCTGAGCGGGCAGTTCGATGTCGTTTCCTTCTCGGTACTGCTGGCGCTCATGGCGCTGGTGCCATTGATGGTCGTGACGACCACCTCTTTTTTGAAGATATCGCTGGTGCTGCTGGTGCTGCGCAACGCCATCGGCGTGCAGCAGGTGCCGCCCACGCTGGCTATCTACGGGATCTCACTGGCCCTGTCGGTGTTCATCATGGCACCCACCGTGCAGGAAGTCGGCAAGCGCGCCATGGCGGTCGACACCACGCATCCGGCCGCTTCGCGCAGCACGCCAATTCTGCAGCGAGCGCAAGATTCCTTCGAGCCGCTGCGCCAATTCATGCTCAAGATGAGCCGCGCCGAGCAACGCGAGATGTTCCTGGCCTCGGCCAAGAAGCTGTGGCCCAAGGAAGCGGCCAAGGATGCCCAGGCTACCGACGCGCTGATCCTGATTCCCGCCTTCGTGGTGTCGGAGTTGCAGACCGGGTACGAGATCGGCTTCCTGATCTACATTCCGTTCGTGGTGATCGACCTGTTGATTTCCAACTTGCTCATGGCGCTGGGTATGCAGCAGGTGAGCCCGCAGACCATCACCATTCCGCTCAAGCTGTTGCTGTTTACGCTGGTCGGCGGCTGGGCCAAGCTGCTCAATGCCCTGGCCATGTCTTACCTGTAACGCGCCTGACGCGCGAATTCGCCTCACCCAACTCCAGGAGCCCGGCATGACCGATACCATCACCTATTTCCAGCAAGGCCTTTGGATGGCCGTCATGATGTCGGCGCCGCCGCTGCTGATCGCCACCTTATGCGGCATGGGAGTGTCGCTGATCCAGGCCGTCACCCAGATCCAGGACCAGACGCTGCCTTATGTGGTCAAACTGGTGGCGGTGGCGGTGACGCTGGCCAGCATGGGACGCTGGATCGGCGTGGAGATGATCCGCCTGGCAGAGCTGGCCTTCACCATGATTCCCGACATCGGACGCTGAGCAGATGCCGACTTCGCTGCTGCTCGACATCAATGCCGTGCTGGTGACCATGGCCCTGGTCACGCCGCGCGTGCTGGTGTGCCTGGTGATCCTGCCCGGCTTCGGCCTGAACGTGCTGACCGGCATGGCCAAGAACGCCGCGGCCATGGCGATTGCCTTGCCGGCAGCGCTGCCGACCTTCTACTTCGTGCAGCGCAACGCGCCGGACATGCTCACTTCGGGCGTGATCGTGTTCAAGGAAGCCATCATCGGCTTGATCTTCGGCATCCTCATGGCCATTCCGCTGTGGGTGGTGCAGTCGATCGGATCGATCTTCGACAGCCAGCGCTCGCCGATCCAGATCCAGGCCAACAACGCCTCGGTCGACCGCGATGCCAGCGCCATCGGCGCCATGCTGTTGCAGGCAGTGGTGCTGGTGATGGTGCAAGCCGGCATGTTCTCCGCCATGGCGCGCATCCTGATCGAGAGCTATGCGGTATGGCCGGCGTATGAACTGATGCCGCCGTTCGAACCTGGCCATTTCGACATCGTCATCAAGCGCTTTGGCGAATTGCTCTGGTACATCGTGGTGTATGGCGCGCCGGTGCTCATTCCCCTGATGCTCATCGAATTCGGCTTTGCCATCATCGGGGTGTTTGCCTCCAACCTGCAGGTCTCGTTCGCCTCGGCCCCGATCAAGAGCCTGGTGGGCCTGGTGATCCTGCTGCTCTACTGGTCCACGTTTTCCCATTACGTGGCGGGAGATTTCACCCATTTGCTCGACCTGGTGGCGAGCTTGATGGAAATACCTTGATCGCAGGGAGGATGCATGAGCGACGAAAAGAGCGAAGAGCCGACCGACAAGAAGATCGAGGATGCCAAGGAGAAGGGCCAGATCGCCGTCAGTCGCGATCTGGCCCGGCTGGCCACGCTGGTAGTGGTGATGGAAACAGTGCTGGCTACCGAATCGCTGTGGCGCGGAGCCTTGTTCAACATCATGAACGGCGGCATCGAAGGCGTGGGGCAGGATTTCCGCACCGTGATGGAAAACCAGCTGACCGCCTCGCTGACCTTGCTGGCAGTGTTCTTCGTCGGCGCCTTCATCATCTGCCCGGTGGTGGCGGTGGCAGCGCATTGGGGGCAGTTCGGCGTGCTCATCGCCACCGAGTCGCTGCAGCCCAAATTCGACAAGCTCAATCCGGTCAACGGCCTCAAGCAGCTGGTGTCCAAGAAAAAGCTGATCGAGCTCCTGATCACGGTGGGCAAGGCCGGGCTGATCGCCTTTCTGATGTACAGCGCCATTCGCGGCCAACTGGCCAATATCGTTACGCTGGCAGGCGGCGAGCCCAAGGATATCTACGAAGCCTTCCTGACGCTGATCCGTTCCATCTTCCACATGATCGCGGCGGTGTGCCTGGTCTTGGGTGCGATCGATTTCGCGGTGCAGAAATACTTCCACAAGAAAGAGCTGATGATGGACAAGGAAGAGATCAAGCGCGAATTCAAGGAATCCGAAGGCGACCCCATGATCAAGGGGCAGCGCAAGCAGCTGGCGCGCCAGTGGGCCAACGAAGCGCCTGCGGCCAAGACCGAGGAGGCCAATGCGGTGGTGGTCAATCCCACCCACTTCGCGGTGGCCATGTTCTACGATAGTGCCGAGGCCATGGTGCCGATGGTGCTGGCCAAGGGGAAAGACGACGTGGCCCAGGCCATGATCCGGCGCGCCCATGAATGCGGCATCCCGGTGATTCGCCACGTCTGGCTGGCGCGCACCTTGTACGCCACTTGCCGCGACGACACGGCGGTGCCGCGCAGCAGCTACCAGGCGGTGGCGCAGGTGTACGCGGTGGTACACGAGATGCTGGCCAGCGGCGATACCCAGCGCGTGGTGGAACTGGAGTCGCTGGGCGAGCCACCTGTCCCGGCAGCCTTATAGGGAGGACGCATGGCCAATCCGCACGATATCGTCGACCCTACCGCACTGCATCCCGAACGAATGGCGCCGGGCGAGGCCCGCAACCGGCGCACGCGCCACGAAATCGAGCTGCGTATCGTGGCCCATCGACGGCAGGCGGCCGCTGAACGGCAGGCTGACATCGATGCCGGCGCCGATGCCGCCGCGCCAGACAGCGGCCAGTCGCTCATCGGCGCGCTGGCCGATGGCGCGCCGCCCAAGCGGGGCGGCGACGATATCCTGAGCTGGTCGCTGACGGCGGTCTTTCGTTTTGGCGGCGACCTCATCGCCGACGACGAGCCGGCATCGCAACGCCACACCATCATCGGCAGCGGCGACCGCGCCCATCATCTGGCCATGGCGCCGGGAACGCCCGCACCGCAGCCACGCCAGCCCAGCGCCAGGCGCGACGCGCTGATCATGCCACCCAAGCCCAAATCCAGGGCCGAGTGCCAACGGCGCTGCGGCAAGAACGGGTTTTGCGATCCTTCCTCGGACCTGGGCTGCGGCGGCGAGCATTGCGGCAATCCGCTCATGCGCCATCCAGGCATGCTGTGACAGCGGCGTTGCATCGCTGGAACCTTCCGTTGCCGTTTTCCACTCAAGAACTGTTCAGTCAGATTTCGATGGAGTGGAAATATGCAGCAAGCGCCATTACAGCCAAGCGTGACCCTGAACGACCAGTCCGCCGGCGGACCCCGCAGCAACGGCCTGCACATGGAGATCCAGTCCGGCAGCGCTGAAGGCGAGCATTTCAAGGCCATGTTCGAGCAGTACATGAACAAGGATGCAATGCGCATCAAGCCCAACACCAATTCGCTGGGCAGCGCGCTGGCGCAGCGCACCACCGGCCTGGCATCCGAAATCAAGCAAGACCAGATGTATGTCTCCAAACTGCTCGAGAAGGCCAGCGTCAGCGGCGACTCCATGCAGCTCATGCGCGCCATGATGGCGCTGAGCGATTACCAGATCCGTGTGCAGACGATTTCCAAGACCGTATCCAAGGCGTCTTCCTCTGTCGATTCACTGACCAAACTTCAATAACCGGGGGCATGCATATGCCGAAGACAAGCAATCTGCAGCCGCGCAGACCGGTGGCGCGCGGCATCCTGTTACGCGACCTGGCGCGCCTGGCCTGCCTGGCCATGCTGCTGGTGCTGTTGAGCGCTTGCAGCAGGATGGTCATCCTGCAGGCCGGATTGACCGATGCCGACGCCAACGAAATCATCCTGACCTTGAACCGCCAGGGGATCGAGGTCGACAAGCAGAAGAGCAAGGAAGGCGTCACGCTGCTGGTCAAGGACGCCGAGCTTTCGCGCGCCACCGAAACCATGACTGCGGCAGGTCTGCCGCGTCGCAGCCTGTCCAACCTGGGTGAAGTATTCAAGAAGCAGGGCATGATCTCTTCGCCCATGGAAGAGCGCATCCGCTACATCCACGGCCTGTCCGAAGAACTGGAGTCGACCATGCTGCAGTTCGACAACGTGGTGGCGGCGCGCGTGCACGTGGTGCTGCCGGAGCGCATCGCGCCGGGCGAGCCGATCCAGCCTTCTTCGGCCGCCGTGTTCATCAAGTACCGCCCGCCGCTGGATGAAGACGCGGTCATGCCGCGCATCCGCCGGCTGGTCGCATCCAGCATTCCGGGCCTGGCCAGCGAGGATGGGCGCAACAAGGTGTCGGTGGTGATGATGCCGGGCGAAGCGCCGGCGCCAGGGATCGAATGGACCATGTTCGGACCATTCACCGTGGCCGCGGCATCGGCTACAGGGCTGGCGCTGAGCTTCGGCCTGCTGTTGATAGTGGCCCTGGCCAGCCTGGGTTACATCGGCTTGCAAAAGGCGCTGCGTCATCCGCGGCTCAACCGCCTGGTCGCCAACTTCGTCGCACGCCGCGCCGGGAAGGCGGCCGAGAAGCAGGCCGAGAAGCAGGCCAAGGCGCAGCAGAGTACGCAGGGTACGTGATGCAGGAGGCCTTGTCGGACGATTTCCTCGATTGGTGGTTTGCGCCCTGGACGTATGGGGAGCTTGCCGCCGGCTCGGGTGTGATCGGGCAGGTGGCAGCCAGCACACTGGGACGGCGCGACAGCTACCGTCACTGGTGCGAGCAACATGCCGTGGCCGCCGTGCTGCCGGCATCGGCGGACCTGCGCTGGCAGGGCGCGGCGCTGCGCGATGCGCAGCAATTCGCGCTGGCGGCAACCTTGTACGGCGGCTTGTTCGCCGCACGCGCCCGGCGCACCGAAGAACTGGCGGGGCTGACGGCGCCGCACCGGCGCTGGTGCCTGAGCGTAGCGCTGACACAGCCGCTGGCCGGATGGACCTCCGAGCTGCCCGGTCCGCTGGCCAACGCACGCACACGAGGTGTGCTGGAACTGGCGTTGCGGCTGGAGCAGGCGTTTCCCGGGATGTGGTCGCGGCTACGGCTGCTGCTGGCGCCTGCCGACGATGTACAGATGGCGCCGCAACTGCGGCAGCCGCTGCCGGAGACGGTGCGGCTGCGCGAGCGCGAGCGCACTTGCTGGCAATTATGCGTCGCGCGCGCGGCGGCGTCCTAGATGAGTGCCGAGAACGGAGTCTGGAACATCATGCAGCAAGAACAGGCAATGAATTCTTTTTGCGTCGCTGCGCTGGCGCTGCCGCAGTCGCTGCGTCCGCGCTTTGGCGTGGTGAGATCGGAAGCCTTCGCCGTGACCGACGAGGCCGGCCAGGCTGCCGCGCGCATGCTGGAGCAAGCCCGCCAACAAGCGGATGACCTGATGAAAAAGGCGCGCCGGCAGGCCGATCACCTGATGCGCGACGAACAGCGGCGAGTGGCCGAGGAGGCGACCCAACTGGTGCAGGTGCTGCAGCAAATGCAATGCGAGGTGCTCGAGCAGGCACAGGAATTGGCCATCGAGCTGGCCCAGCTCACATTCGATCGCCTGGTGCTGGAGACTACTCCGCGCGAACGGCTGGAGGCGGCTTGCCGGCGGGTACGCGCGGAGGCGCCGCCGAAACTGGCCGAGGCGGTAGCCTGGATGCATCCGCTGGACAAGGCCGAACTGGCCGCAGCCGACGCCATGGCATGGCAGATCAGGGAAGACGATCGCTTGCCGCGCGGCACCTGCCGGCTGGAGGCCGCCAGCGGCGAATGGCGCGCGCAGTTCGACCTGGCAGCGGCCGCCTTGCGCGCAGCGCTGGCAGAATTCGGCGCGCTTGGCGCGCCGGCGGTCGATCAGAACCACGTTGCAGACCATGAGCAAGGGGACGACAACCCGAACGCCCCCGAAGCGCATGGCCAGGACGAGGAACAGGAGCATGCCGACGAGAGCGAAGAGGAAGAGCAGGGCGCTGGCGCCTCATGGCGGAGATAAAAGTTGAGACTTTTGTGGGGCATGCGAGCGAACCGGATGGCAGGGGGAGGGCACATATCCATGCATTCCCATCTGTCAATCGTGAATCGGCACGCCGGTTTGCTTACGCAAAGGAGAACGACCATGTCCGCCAACAGCCATCCTTATTTGCAGACGCTCGGCAAGCTGAACAATCGCTTCGAATCGACTGCCGATCAGCTGAGCGATTTCAACCGGCGCCAGGCCGATGGCGAACATCCTGATCCGGCCGAATTCATGGACTTGCTCAACAAGCAATCGGTCACGCGCACGGCCATGACCGCGCAGTTCGGCCTGCTGCAAAAGCCGCTCAAGACCGTCCTCAGCGAAACCCGTTAACCCATGCGGTCCGAAGAACTGGAGCAGTGGCTATTGGCGCTGCCCCTGTCGGAACCGTGTGAAATCGACGGCGAACGCGTTTATTTCAACATTGCCGACGATGGCGCGGAGCTTGGCCTGATCTTGCTCCCGCACCCGTCCGACGCCCAGATTACCGAAGCCATCCGCGCCGGATTCCAGGGCGCCCTGGAGTTCGAGGCGGGCCTGGGCATCGGCGAGGATGGCGCATTGTTGCTCAATCGTTGGCTGCCCCAGGCCGAGACCTGGTTCGACGCCGCCGACGCACTCGAGGATTTGCTCAACCAGGCCGGTCTGTGGCGGGCCGCCCTGGGATACGTCACGAAGACCGGCATCCGGCGGGATACCGGAATCAATCGGGCCGAAGAGCGCTTGCGCGCGGCCATCAAGGGGGATACACCATGAACGTCAGAGAAACCATCAAGTCCTGGGGCATCGGCATGCTGCTGGCCGTGCTGCTGCTGTGGGGCACCACGCTGCATGCGGCGGTGCCGGCGGCATGGAAGGATGGTGGATTTTCCATCAATGCCAATGGCCTGACGGTGCGCGGCGTGCTGGATGAATTTTCACGCACCTACGGCGTGCGCCTGCAGATGAGCGCCGACGGCGGCCAGATCATCAAGGGCCGGGTCAAGGCCGACAACGGCGTGGAATTCCTCAACCGGTTGACCGGTTCCTACAAGATGCGCTGGTTTGTCTACAACGATACGCTGTACGTGGTGCCGTCGACCGACAATACCTCCTCGCGCATGCAGGTCGGCGACGACGCCGTGATGGATGCCAAGGCTGCGCTGGTCGGCCTGGGCCTGTTCGATGAGCGTTTCGGATGGGGCGAGTTGCCGGACGAAGGCGTGGTCATCGTCAGCGGCCCGCGCGCCTACGTGGACCTGGTGCGGGAGGTGCTCATGCCCACCGGCAAGAAGGAAAAACTGCGCGGGCGGCAGGTCATGCTGTTTCGCCTGACTTACGCTACTGCCAATGACCGCGTCATCAATTCGCGCGGCAAGGCCGAGACCATCCCCGGCATCAAGACCATCCTCACCAATCTGCTCATGGGCGCGCATGGCGGTGAAAAACTCACCGGCAGCAGCAACCGCTTCGACGCCGATAGCCGCAAGCGTTCGCGCACCGGCAAGATCAGCCGCAGCGAGTCAAGCGAAGGCAACCCTGGAAGTGGCGAGCGTTTTTCGCCCCTGTTTGCCGCACCCGGCAGTAACGGGCGCAACAACCTGATGGCCCCGGGCGCATCCCAGGGCGACTATGACAATGGCGCGGGCGCCGGTAACGGACAGGAAGGCGAGGGCAAGAACCAGCCGCCACGCATCGAAGCCGATCCCACCCTCAATGCCATCATGATCTATGACGACATCGCCAAGAAAGAGATGTATGCGTCGCTGATCGCCCAGCTCGACGTCAAGCCCCAGCAGGTCGAGATCGAGGCGCTCATCGTCGATATCGACCGCAGCCGGCTGGCCGAAATGGGCGTGGAGTGGGGCGTGCGCGCCGGAGTGGTCGATACCGTGGTCAACGGCACCACCACCCAGTCCAGAGGCACCAACCTGCCGTTGCCGGGCGCGACCCTGCTCATCAGCGATGCGGCGCGTTTCTATGCCCGCCTCAAGGCGATGGAATCGAACGGCGAGGCCCGCGTGCTGGCGACCCCGACCGTGCTGACGCTGGACAATGTGGCGGCGGTGCTGGACCTGAGCCAGAGCGCCTACGTATCGATGATCGGCGAGCGCGTGGCCGACATGTCCGATATCACGGCAGGGACCATGCTGCGCGTGATCCCCCGCATCATCAATGACGGCGGCCACACCCGGGTGCGGATGGAAGTCGATATCGAAGACGGCTCGCTGAACAACAACGATACCAATACCTCGACCACCACCAATGGCAGCGGCAGCACCAACATCGCCGCCAGCGTGACCCGGTCGACCATCAATACCCAGGCCATCATCGATGCCCAGCAGACGCTGATGATCGGTGGCTATCGTGCCGAGTCGCTGATCCGCAACAAGCAGAAGGTGCCGGTGCTGGGCGACTTGCCGCTGGTGGGCGGATTGTTTCGCAGCGAGTCCAAATCCAACAGCACCCGCGAGCGACTGTTCCTGATCACGCCGCGCATTACCAGTTTCGATGGCACCCGCCTGGCATCCAATACGGCAGCCCGCGGCAAGGCAGGCGCGGCGCCGGCCAATCCGATGCCGCCGACCGCGCCCCCATCGGCGCCAGGCATGCCGCCGATCCCGGTACCGGCGCCAGTCAACAGTTCGCAGATATTGCCGGCGCCTGCGGCAGCGGCCACCTCCAGTAGCACGCCACCGGCCATGCTGCCCCTGCCGGCGAATCCACCGGCGTCGAGTACGCAAAGCGCAACGGAAGAGCCGGCGCTGGCCAGTACGGCGCCTGCGGGTGGCTCGTTGATGGGGGTGCGCCTGCCGCTGCGCAAGACCAAGAACCGTTGCGTCAGGCCTGGCGGTATCGTCGGGATTCTCTAGTGTCCCGAGTCAGAACACTAGGGCCTGCTTATCATCCCGCAGCAAGGGAGCGCCACGGCGCTCCCTTTGCGTTTTGGGGGCGCAGATTTTTTCGTCGGGCGGTGGAACTGCCGCTCAGCCAGTTTCACTCATGTTCAGCGACCGGACAGTCAGGTGATGGCTGGGTGGTCGGCCAACAGGAAACGGTGTGCAAGGACGGCGAGATTGCTGTTTCGTCCAGTTCCGGTGCGGTCATATTTGTTGAGAATTTCACGCCCCGGTTTAGTTACACTGTGCAACATGTTGAGACGGAAAGCGCCAGCAAACGCTGGCCGGGCAAGGACAGGGATCATCGCATGGCGTACCGCGCCGACGTTGAATTGTTCACTGCAATGGTGAGCAAGCGATGAAAGAGATGCAAAAGAATTAAGCAACATTCGAAACTCGGGCAACAGCACATTTTCAGGATTTCAAGCGATTTCAGGCCGGGCATTACCCGTTCCGTTTCGCACCGGCGGCCTTGCGCATGCAAGACGCAGGGGACTCTGTTTGCCTTTTTTTAACGTTGTCGTTCAAGGGATGCGTCATGGTTCGCTCAAACATTGCAGGCTGCTGCCACGGCAGGCGGTTCAGGTTGGTGGCTTGCGCTTTTGTTGTCACGCTGGGCTCGGGCTGGGCCAGCCAGGCCGCTGCGCAAGCGGCGCTGCCGTCCATGAGGTATGTCGGTACCACGACCTTTGCCAGCGCCGAGGATGGCCGCTTCCAGTTGGTGGCCGGCGAGCCGGAACTGGATGACTGCGACCCGTTGCCGCTGGCCAGGGCTGCGCTCGCCAGCGATACGCTGGTGCTGGCCAAGGCCGACACCGACAAGAAGCCGGTAGTCCGCCCGGCACGGGCCGGCAAGAGCGCTGTCACCACCGAAACCTTGATCGATGCGGCGCCAATGGCAGCCGCGCCGGCAGCCATCGCCGTGTCCGCCGACGCCACCCGCACCTGGGAGATCGTCGTCTCCGACAAGACCCTCAACGCCACCATGGCGCGCTGGGCTGCTGCGGCCGGATGGCAACTGCTGTGGGAGTTGCCGGTGGACTATGCCGTCGAGGCCCGCACGCAGGTCCGCGGCACATTCGAAGAAGCCGTGTCGATCGTCGCCAGCAGCATGGAGTCGGCAGAAATTCCAATGAAAGCAGTCTTTTATCAAGGCAACAGAGTGTTGCGCATCATGGCCAAGGGGAGCGAATGATGAGGGCCTATTCCAGCAAACTGCCGCTGCTGTTGCCGCTGGCAATCCTGATCGCCGGTTGCAGCGGGCTGGCCAACAAGCTTGAGGTCAAGGTTGACGAGGAGGCCGAACGCGCCGCTCGCCTGAGCCGCGACGTGGGCCGCACCGCGCCCGGCACCGTCATGCCGTCGTCCCCGCTGGTCAAGCACGAAGCCGGGATCTGGCTGGGCAAGACGCCGATCAAGCTAGGCCAGCCTTCGCTGCCGCCGATCTTCTATGAACCGACTACCTTTGATCGCACCATCAATTCGCTGACCGAACTGGCTGAACGGATCACCCTGCGCTCGGGCATACCGAGCAAGGTCAGCCCGGACGCGCTGGAAGTCTCCGGTGGCGCGTTCCGCTCGCGCGGCGTTCCGGGCTTGCCTGGCCTGCCCGGTGCGGCAGGACGCGGCGCCCCCGGCATGGTGCCGGGGGCTGGCCCCATGCTGCCCCTGCCCGCTGGCACTCCCGGCGAAGGCATGAGCAGCCCCGTGCAGCCGGGACGCGGCCCGGCGGCCAATACCGGCCAGGCCCAGCCGACCTTCACCGACATGCCCAATGGCGTGCGCATTGCCTATAACAGTGGCTCGCTGAAGGGCTTGCTCGATACCGCCGCCGCCCGTTTCGGGGTGTCGTGGAAGTTCAGCGATGGCGTGATCCAGTTCTTCCACACCGAATCGCGCAACTTCCAGATCAGCGCCATTCCGGGTGACTCGACCTTCTCGGCCACCGTCACCAGTGGCGCGACCTCCACCGGCGGCACCGGTGGTGGCAGTGGCGGCGGCGGCGGTGGTTCCGGTGGCGGCGGCAGCTCGTCCTCGGGCGTGAACGCCAACAATACCCAGAACACCCAGGTCGCGTCCAAGCTGTCGGTCTATACCGGACTGGAGTCGGCGATCAAGGTGATGCTGTCGCCGTATGGCAAGGTGCTGGCTTCGCCTGCCACCGGTTCCATCACGGTGGTCGATACTCCTGATTCGTTGGAACGCATCTCGTCCTACATCGATGGCGAGAACAAGTCGCTGTCGCGCCAAATTGCCATCAACGTGACCGTGCTGTCGGTCATCTTGCGCGATTCGGACCAGTACGGTATCAACTGGACCGCTGTCTACCGCAGTCTCAACAGCAAATTCGGCATCTCCAACGCCTATGAAGGTGCTACGACCACCGGCCTGGTGTCGTTCACCGCCGGCGTCCCGGCCGGCGGGACCTCCAAGTTTGCGGGTAGCCAGGCGGTGATGCAGGCGCTGTCCGAGCAAGGCCGGGTGCGGCGCCAGACCACCGCATCGGTGGTGACGCTCAATAACCAGCCGGTGCCGGTGCAGGTGGCGCGCCAGACGACCTACCTGCAATCGCTGCAAACCTCGCTGGTAGCGCAGGTCGGGTCGACCACGTCGCTCACGCCCGGCGTGGTCACGGCCGGATTCAACATGAGCATCCTGCCGCACATGCTGACCAATGGCACCGTGATGCTGCAGTTCTCCACCGACATCTCGACGCTGCGCCGCATCCGCACCATCATCGGCACCAGCGACTCCGACGGCAAGGTCACCTCGCAGATCGAGTCGCCCGAGCTGGACACCCGCAACTTCCTGCAGCGCGTGGCGATGAAGTCCAACGAGACCCTGATCATCAGCGGCTTCGAGCAGACCGACGACGACCTGGGCCGCTCGGGCGTCGGCGAGGCCAAGAACATGGCGCTGGGCGGTGGTTTCTCGGCATCCACCAACAAGGAGGTGATCGTGGTGCTGATTACCCCGGTGGCCATGGGCCCGGCGTCCTGAGGAAGATGACATGGCCGGCTATATCACCACACTAGAGAAGCACAAGTTCGTCTGCGGCCTGTTCTGGCAATCGCTGTCCAAGCCGCGCGAACTCAACCGTGAAGCCGCCGAGCTGGGCCGCCGGATCGATTCCGACCTGATGGTGGTCCGCATGGACCACACCACGGCCCAGGCCGGTTTTGCCCAGACCAGGGACGGCATCAAGCGCGGCATGTATTCGCTGGCCGCGGTGGTATCAAAGACGCTGGCCATCGAAGGTGCGTTCTACGACGGCGAGCAGCAACCGGTGCACAACTGGCTGGGCGCCTTCAAGCTGCCTGACGGCCACTGGGTCTACTTCGCGGTGCGCGACGCCAACTTCCTGCCCAATGGCGACTTCGCCGGCACCAAGGAAGAGGTGCTCGACCGCTTGCACAACGATTACGCGCTGGGCGGATGGAACGTGGTGCTGGGTGAGGACGAGTTGCGTTCGTTCGGCTTTCACAACTTCCAGCCGCGCGACATCAAGAGCTTCATCCCGCAGCGGCCGGACGGCAGCATCCGCATCCACAAGTGGTGGGGCATGCGCCAGATCGGCGGCCGCCCCAGCTGGGTGCCGATGGCCGCTGCCGCCGCCGTGATTGGCGCCGTGGCGCTGGGCGGCACCTACGGGTGGAAGATCTACCAGCAGAAGAAGGAAGAGCGTGAACGCGAGATCGCCATGCAGCAGGTGCGCGAAAGATTGATGCGCGAAGCCTCGGTGGCCGCGCGTCCCTGGGCCAAGAAGGCCTCGCCGGTGAGCCTGATGCAGAGCTGCCAGAAACAGTTCACCCATCCCACGGCAGGCGGCTGGGTGCTGGAGTCCTATACCTGCACCCAGGAGGCGCAGACCTATGCATGGGGCCGGGGCATGTCGACCGTGGCCATGTTGCGCGAGCAGATGCCGGACGCCGTCGTGGAAGCGACGGGAGAGCGTGCCAGCTACGCGCGCCCCCTGAAATTGCAGGCGCCGCAGAACGAAGATTTGAAAGACACCCGCGAGACGCTCGAGCCGTTGCTGTCGCGGCTGCAGATGATGGGGGTGCCGATCAAGGTCAGCACTGCGCCGACGCCGCAATTGAATACGAGCGACCAGCAGTGGCAGCCCAATTGGCGCAGTTACCTTTTCAAGCTCGTCGCCGGCGGCATGGAGCCGCTGGAGATCGCCGAGATTCTCAACCGGCCGGGTGTGCGGGTCGACAAGGTGGTTTATCAAGGATCCCAGTGGATCATGGAGGGAACGATATATGCGAAATAAGACCATTGCGCTCAAGACCGCTATTGCAGCGCTGGCGGTAGCAAGCGGGACGGCGTTTCCCGTCCACGCCGAGAGCACCTCCGAGAGCCTGACCCGGATCGAGGCCGAGACCATGGTCTTGAAGGCGCGGGAAAAGCAGCTCGAAGTGCAAGCCAGCATCGTCACCAAGCAAAACGAGATCGCTGCCCGGCAAAGCGTGACGGCCGCGCTCAACCAGCCCGAGGTGGTGGGCGACCCGGTGGTGCGCGCCATCGAAGGCATCGGCAGCCGCATGTATGCCACCTTGCAATTGAGCGATGGCAGCATGGTCGATGTGCAACAGGGCGACACCCTGCCCGGCGGGATGAAGATTGTCGCGGTGCACCCGCGCGAGGTACTGGCATCCAACAAGGGACGCCAGTTCCGCCTGGGAACCTATGCGCCGGTGCTGACCGGATTCAACCCGAACTTCCCCGGACCGGGCGTGCCTCCGGCTGCACGAGGAGTCGCGAGATGAAACTGCGCCTGCCACGCCGCCGCGAACAGCCGCAAGGCACGCCCGCCGGCACCCATGACGACGTACCGCGCTTCGACGGCCTGCAGGTGTTGAGCCACGGCGGCCTGTTCGAGGCCAGCCAGGAAGAGCGCAAGCTGCTGTGCCTGCTGGGTGACGGCCGTCTGCTGGTCGTGGCCGGACAAGAGCTCAATCCCCATGTCATGTCCTACCAGGGACGGCTGGAGCGGCTGGGGCAGCCGTATCAGGTGGAGTCCAGCGGGGTCGAGGTGATCTACCGCATCAACCGCATCGGCGGCGTGTTGCCCGAGGAGCGCCACCAGGAGCACACTATGATGCAGGTCACCGCCAAGGACCTGCTCAACAAGGCTTGCCGTTCACGCGCCTCCGATATCCATCTTCGGGTGCGCAAGAACTGCACCGAGATCTACTTTCGCATCCACAACGACCTGGTGCCGGTAGGCGGCCAGACCCGCGAATATGGCGACCGCCTGCTGGCTACCTTGTATGGCGCCATGACCTCGGTCTCGGATAGCTCCTACAAGCCCACCGAGCGCCAGGACGCCGCCATCTCGGATCGCGACAAGCTGCCGCCGGCGCTGTACGGCGTGCGTATTGCCACCGTGCCCACCAGCGAAGGCTCGGTCATGGTGATGCGTCTGCTCTATAACGATGCCGGCGACAACATCGATCTGCGGCCGCTGGGTTTTTCCGAAGCCCATGCCATCGCGCTGCAAAAGTTGAAGGAGCAGCCGGTCGGCCTGAACATCATCAGCGGCCCCACCGGCTCGGGCAAGTCGACCACGCTGCAGCGGGTGCTGACCGGCGAGATCATCGAAGCCGAAGGCAAGCTGCACGTGCTGACCATCGAGGACCCGGTCGAATACCCGATCGAAGGCGCGGTACAGACCGCCGTGACCAATGCCGGCAGCGAAGAAGAGCGCTCGCGCGCCTTTGCCGCCGCCATCTCCAACGCCATGCGGCTGGACCCCGACACCATCATGATCGGCGAGGTGCGGGATCGCGCCACCGCGCAAAACGCCCTGCGCGCCTCGATGACCGGGCACCAGGTGTGGACCACGGTGCACGCCAACAGCGCCCTGGCCATCGTCGACCGACTGCTGGACCTGGGTTTGCCCGCCAGCCTGGTGGCCGACCACCACGTGGTGACCGGCCTGATCAGCCAGCGCCTGGTCAAGAAGCTGTGCCAGTGCTGCCGGCAGCCGCTGGCGAAGAATCCCGAAGCGCTGCCGCCGGCCATGCTGGCGCGGGTGCGCCAGGCGGTGTCGGCCAATCTGGAAGGTGTCTGCGTGACCGGCCCGGGATGCGAAGAATGCAAGGGGCAGGGTACGGTGGGACGTTCGGTGGTGGCCGAGATCATCATCCCGGACGACCATTTCTTCCGACTGGTGCGCCAGGGAGAGAAGACCGAGGCGCTGAAGTACTGGGTCAACGAACTGGGCGGCAGGACCATGCTGGAGCACGCCATCGAGAAAGTGGCGCGCGGCGAACTCGACCCGCGCATGGCCGAGCGGGTGGTGGGTCACCTGGTCTATGACCGCGCGCCGGTGTTGCCCTTTCTGACCGTGGTGGAGGGGCGCAGTGCTACCTGATATCAACCGCCTGTGGGCCAAGACGCAATTCACCGATACGGCGCGGCTGCGCCTGTACCGCAAGATGTCCAAGATGCTCAGCAACGGTTTGCCGCTGTTGAAGGTGCTGGAAGAATTGCGCGACCGCGAATCGCATAACGGCAAGAAATCCAAGGAGCCGCTGGCGATCATCCTCGACGATTGCCGCCGCAGCGTGCAGAACGGCCGGCTGCTGTCGGAAGCGCTGGATGGCTGGGTGCCGAAGTCGGAGCAGATGATCCTGATGGCCGGCGAGCAGTCCGGCAAGCTGGAGCCGACCCTGATCTCGGTGGTCAACGTGGTCCAGGCGCGCAAGAAGATCAACGCGGTGATCGTGGGCGGCATGGCTTATCCGCTGGCGATCCTGGGCTTGGTGCTGTCGTACATCTACCTGTTCGGGGCCAAGGTCATTCCGCAATTCACGACCATGATGGACCCCAACAAGTGGCAGGGGGCGGCGCGCTCGCTGTACCTGATGTCGCTGTGGGTGCAGCACTGGATGGGATGGACCTTGTTGGGCATCGCCGTGGCGCTGGTGATCCTGTTCGCGTCGCTGCCCCGCTGGCGCGGCAGCCTGCGCATCTGGGCCGACCGTGCGCCGCCTTATTCGATCTATCGCCTGATGGTGGGCAGCGGTTTCCTGCTGGCGTTCTCGGCCCTGCAAGGCGCCGGCGTGACAGTGGAAAAGGCGCTGATGCGCTTGTCCAGCGGCGCCCAGCCCTGGTTGCGCGAACGTCTCGATGGCGCGTTGCTGGGCGTACGTTCGGGCCTGAACTGTGGCGAGGCGTTGCGCAATACGGGATATCAGTTTCCGTCGAAGGAAGTCATCGACGATCTCTGCGTCTATGCGGAGTACAAGGGATTCGCCGAGGCCTTGCAGCTGTTGGCGGATGAATGGATGGAGCAGGGGGTGGAAATCATTTCCCTGCGCATGAAGCTGGTCAACGGACTGGCGGTGGTCACCATGGCGGTGGTCATTGGTTGGCTGGTGATCGGGTTCTTCGGGATTCAGCAGGAAATTGCGGCACTTGCCCGCGCTCATTAATGCTCTTAACGCAGTTCTTTCTTCCAACAGGGGTTAATCATGCACGTCGAAAAAATGAGTGGTTCACACGCCAGGGAAATTCGCTCCAACAGCAAGGTCGCCCGCCAGCAAGGCGCGTCGCTGCTGGAAGGCATTGCCTACCTGGGCATCGCCGCCATCGTGGTGATGGGGGCGATCTCGCTGCTGACCGGCGCCTTCAGCAGCGCCAAGTCGAACCAGGCCAATGAAGAAGTGATCGGCTTGCGTACCGCGGTGCGCAAGCTGTATATGGGGCAGACGTATCCAACCGCCGGCATCCCGACCCTGCTGCAAACCGCCAAGGCCGCGCCCGGCACGCTGGCCGCCGACGGCACCACGCTCAAGAACAGCTGGGGCGGCACAGTAGCCATCGCCGGATCCGGAACCGGCTTCCAGATCACCTATCCATCGGTGCCGAAAGACGTTTGTGTGAGCATGTTGTCGGGCGCCAATGGCTGGACCTCGGTGCAGACCAACGGTGGAACCACCCTGACTACTTTCCCGCTCACGGCCGATAACGCCACTACCCAGTGTTCGGCGGCCGACAACTCCATCGTCTACACATCGAGCTGATTACCGGCGCTGTGACGAATGCGCTGGCGGGCGCAGCTGCACCCGCCAGCCCGACCTAACGGAGGGCTCCTCATGTGGAACGCTGCAGTAGTGGCCATCCTGATCGCGGTGGCGGGCGTGTTTGCAACCAAAAACTCGCGGACGCTGGATGGCGTCCAGGCCAGCCTGGCCGCCAGCACGGCGGCCGAGATGGGCATCTATCGCAACGCCGTCATCAATTATTTCACCGCGCATGATTCAAGCCCGGGCGTCGTCACCACGGCCGTCCTCAAGAGCGGCGGCTACCTGCCGTCGTGGAGCCGCCTGTACCAGCAGAGCACGCCGCTGGCATGGAGCAATTACCGCGACGCCTCCGGCATCATCTACATCTACACCACGACGCTGCCGGACCGTAATCTGGTCGCCGAACTGGCCAGCCTGGCGCAGAACTCGGTCTTGTTCGGCGTCTATGACAGCACTACCAACAAATTGCAGTCGCCGACAGCCGGCAACACCAATATCCCGACCTCCGCCATTTCCGCCATGTCGATCCCCAACGGTGCGCCGGTGTGGATCGCAATGATCAAATGAACATGATGCCGACCCGTCCTCCTTCTGCCATGCGTCGCCAAAGCGGTGTTGCGATGCTCGAAATCCTCGGTGCGCTCGCCATCGGCGCCATCCTCGTGATGAGCCTGTCCAGCATGATGGATACCTCGCTGGAAGACACCAAGGGCCAGCAGGCGTCCTATTACCAGTCGCAGATCGTGGCCGCCGGGCAAAAATACATCGCTGCCAAGGCCGCCACGCTGACGACTTCATTGCCGGCAGCGGGATCGTTGCTGGCGGTAGGCGTGGCGCAACTCAAGACTGAAAAATTCCTGTCCGATGGGACCGCTGCCAAGAATGTCTATGGCCAGACGCCGTGCGTGCTGATCCGCCAGCCCGATCCCGGCGGCAACCCGGGCAAGTTCGATGCGCTGGTGGTCACTACCGGCGGCGACCAGATTCCCGAGAAAGTGCTGCCCGTGGTTGCCGCCAACGCCGGACCCAACGGCGGTTATATCAGCACCTTCGACTTCAACAACGCCAAGGGAAGCAACTGGAGCAGCAGCACGACCTCTTATCGGACCACCACCTGCAGCGGGGGCACCAACCTGAGCGGTAGTGCCAGCGACGGCGGCCACCTGGCATCCAATCTCTTTTTTGATGGGCCGGGGCAGTCTTCTGCCGATTATCTCTATCGCAATGTTATTTCCGGGCGTCCCGAGTTGAACCGGATGAATACGCCGATCCGCATGGCGGACATGGCGCTGGTGAGCTCCGGAGCGAGCTGCCTCGATGCGGATGGCGTGAACCGGGCTGCCGTTGCCATCGACTCCGTCACGCGCGGCCTGCTGGTATGCGGCACGAACAACGTATGGAGTTCGCCCTCGCAGTGGAAAGACCCGGTGCAGAACTACGCCGACCTTCCAGGCGCCGGCAATACGGCGGGCGACGTGCGCATGGTCAGGGGCCTGGCGCGCGCCTTCACCTTTAACGGTGCGAACTGGGTCGCGCTGGCGGTGGACCAGAACGGCAACATGAACGTGCCCGGCACGTTGACCGCCGGCGATGTCACCACCGGCAATGTCACCGCCAGCAATGTGAATGCCGGCAACGTCAATGCCTCGCAAAATATCGTGGCCGGTGGAACTATTCATGCCACTGGCGACATTAGTACTAGTAACAACGTTTCGGCCGACCTGGACGTCAACGCCGCGCGTGCGGTCAATGCAAAGGACGTCTATGTCGCCCATAACGTGGTCACCGAGGGGGTGCAAGTCAATCGCTGGATATCGTCGCCGGCTTTCACCGTCGGCAACAATACCTTTGTCGCCGGTACGCCTTGCAACTATGCGATTTACGATCCGTGGGAAAACTCGACCCACATCGTGTATCCGTTCGGGACGATCGTCATGGACAGTAACTACCGGCCGCTTATTTGCGGCGCAGACAAGACAATGAGATATGCAAATGGAACTTATTCACCCTGAACGACCCCGCTGGCTGGTGCGCCTGCTGTTGCAGACCGCCGCCCTGATCCTGGCCTGCCTGGCTTGCGCGCCGGCACTGGCTTGCTGGAATGAGGTGGCTTCGTGGTACGGCGTCAACGTGCACCTGCTGTACGCGATCGCCAAGACCGAGTCCAACCTGAACCCCAAGGCCATGAACAAGAACAAGAATGGCAGCTATGACATCGGCATGATGCAGATCAACAGCAGCTGGCTGCCAACACTGCGCAAGTACGGTGTTACCGAAGAACAATTGAAGGACCCCTGCGTGAATCTCCAGGTGGGGGCCTGGATCCTGGCCCAGAACATGGCGCGCATGGGCCTGACCTGGGAGGCGGTAGGCGCTTACAACGCGCGTAATCCGCAACTGCGTATCAAGTATGCCCAGAAGGTATACAAGAACATACCCCAAGAGATACTGATGCAGGCGTCCAGATAATGTTAATGGGCCCCGGGCCAGGCTTGAAGGCAATGCGCAAATGATTTAAACGCGAAAGGGAGGTGGCATGCATCCTTCGATTGAATTTTCGCTCGACCTACGATATTTCGCTCAATTGGCCGGTTGATGACTCAGCAGGCGGGATACCGTTATGTACGCATAAATATTAGTTTTTGCGAACAATTGCGACGGCGCGAGCAGGTATAGTAGACTCCCCTTTCATGATGTCAGTTGTCGGACCGATCATGGAAAACACCTTTGGTGGGCGGTCAAATCCTTGCACAGCCCGGGGTCGCGGCGGTCAAACATGTCGGAGAAAGCAGCGGGAAGCAGTCCGTCGCTCTCCCATCAAGACTAAAAAGTGCTTTACAAAAATCAGGTGGCCGAATGTCAAATGACCATTTCCACGCACGCGATCTCCAACGGGAATTGCTCGCGCTCGTCAACTCTACGCAGACTTTCTCGGACATTCATATCGAGCAAGACCAACCGCTGATGCTCAAGACGCCGCGCGGTTGGCAGCAGGTGCACGATATGCCGGTGTCGATCGAAAACCTGGCGCCGTTGCTGGCGGCCATTGACGAAGACTGGGAAGACAAGATCATCGATGGCGCGCTGGATTGCCCGTTCGTGCTGGGGGAATGGCGCTTGCGCTGCAATATCTACCGCATGGGACGCGGCAGCAAGGTCGCCGTCTCGATCCGCCGCTTTCCGCTCGAGCCACTGGCGCTGGAGCGCACCGGTTTGCCAAGTTACGTAAAGACGGTGCTCGAAGCGACCAAAGGCATCATCCTGGTGACCGGCCCCACGGGCGCCGGCAAGACCACCACCATTGCGTCGATGCTCGATTACATCAATTCGACCCGGCATGGCCACATCATCACCATCGAAGAGCCGATCGAATACGAGCTGCAACGCAAGCAGTCGCTGATTTCGCAAAAAGAGGTTCCGACCGACACTGAAAGCTTTTCGTCAGGATTGCGCGAGGCGTTGCGGCAAAAGCCGGATGTGCTGATGGTCGGCGAGATCCGTGATTTCGATACCGCCGACACCGTCTTGCACGCCGGCGAATCGGGCCACCTAGTGCTGGCTACGCTGCATACCAGCAGCGCCGTGCGCGCCATCACCAAACTGTTGAGTTTCTTTCCGCAGGACCAGCGCGCCCAGCGGGCTGCCACGCTGGCCGAGAGCCTGGTGGGGGTGATCTTCCAGAGCCTGTTGCCGTCCGAAGACGGCGAGCATCACGTCATGGCCAGTGAAATGGTGTTCAACAACAACCAGCAGATCGCCGCCTACATCAATGACCCGGCCAAGCTGCACATGATCAATGACTTCATGAAACGCAAGGAAGACAACATGTCGCGCAGCCTCAACGAAGTGCTGTTGCAACTGGTGCACAAGAAGAGCGTATCGGCGCGCGATGCGCTGCGGGTGGCCTACAACCGGCTGGAACTGCATGAAATGCTCAACAGCGCCAAGCGCTAGATAGCGTACACGGCGTCATGCCCGGAAGCGACCTTCGAATGAAGGTCGCTTTTTTTATGCCTTCCGTATCCCGATGGGCCAACCGGGATAGGGCGGGCGCGCGGCCACCTGTTCCTGTGTCCTGGGGCATGAATTTTCTCTCAACGATCTTCAATGTCCGGAACCACACTTGCTGCACCGGGCACCCATGGGTGAAACCACAACAAGAGGAACCCATGTCCAGAAGCCGCTTTATTGAATTGACCAATGACTTCTGCGCGATCGCCAATATCGATCAGCCAGAACTGATGGTGCAAGGTAACGCCATCGAAGTCGATGGCATCGATTTTTTCGTCCAGTACGATGAGGAGTTCTCGCCCGATCACCTCATCGTCTATTGCGATTTCGGCACGCCCCCCCAGGAGCGCCTGCTGGACGCCTATCAGGCCCTGCTCGAAACCAACATGCTGATCTACGCAGCCAATTCTCCCGCCTTCATGCTGGGGCCGGACCAGCGCGTAACGTTCGGCTACCAATGCCGGCTCAACGAGCTGCGTGCACCCGAACTGATGACGATCCTGCTCAACCTGGCCGAACAGGCCAGGGATTGGCGCACCGACCATTTCCTGGACGCCTGAGCATATCGCTGGCGCCCCCCGAGACAACCGTATTCAACCAGGAGCCATCATGGGTCCCATCGATAACAAGCCCGTCAATTCCCCGGGCTACTTCCACCACATTGACGACGCGAGCAAGACCTCCACTGCGCTGCGCTCGACCTTTAATCCCAGCCCCAACAACAAGATCACCAACATGCTGGCGCGCCACCATATGCCGCGCGCGGCCGGCATGGTCAACGCGGTGCGCGACCTGGACCTGTCGATACGCAAGTCCTGGAGCCAGCGACGGCTCGACAGCGCCCGGAGCAAGCTTGAAAAAATGACCGGAGCGGAAGAAAAGCCTGGCGCCTTCGACTTGCAGCGCCAGCGCGCGGAACAGCACGAGCACAACATCCGTCGCCTGAACGGAAAGCAGTTCATAGGTCAGGATGCCAGGGCTGGCCGCCTGGATCATCAAACTGTTAGTGAGTTAGATGAGGCCCTGCAATCGCATCTGCAAGGGAAAGGCTATGTTCCCTTGTCCGGCTTGAGCGATGCCAAGCCCGAGAGCGTTCGAAGCCGGTATCTGAGCGACATCAACGACAACCATCGCATCAAGGTGCATTCCGATGGGCCACCCCGGTTGGCCAGCTATGTCGCCAATCGGGTCAGCGCTGCTTATGATCGCGGCGCAAGCGGCGCCGCCAGCCGCACTCGCAGCACGCTGCAGCACGCGCTGGTAGGGATCCAGGGCGCGGCCTTGTCCGTCAAGGGGGCGGTGGCGGGAAGCCTGATCGAGAGCAAGCACCTGGATGCGGGTGGCCGGGCGCGCATGGACGTGCGGGCGGCGCGTAGCGAGCAGAAGCGCACCATGTTGCAGGCTTCCCTGAAGGGAAATGAAGTGCTCAAGCAGGCCTATCGCGATGTCGTGGAGGAGCAGGCCAAGTCGGCCCGTGCCAGGTTCGCGCCCAGCGACAACCCGGATCAACCCAGCTATGTGGTTCGCTCGGCTGGGGACGGCAAGGCGCCTCCGCAGACGCGCTCCTGGGAGCGTCGTATCAATCAGCTCCGCCAGCAGCCTGATGTCGCGCCGGCAGCGGCGACGCTGGAGTCGCAGTCGACCGGTTACAGCACGGATGGCAGCATAGACAAGCCCGATGCCGAACAAGGTGCGCCACGCAAGCCTGGACGGCTGGCGCGCTTTGCCCTGGCCGCGAGCAATCTGCGCAACAAACGCGACTTGCACAAGGCCAGCGGAGATATGACATTGGTTTTTGCCAAGGTCATCGGCGTCAACAGCGAGCAACAGCATGCCGCTCACATGAGGGATTTGAAGCAGAGTCTCACCGCCAGCGACAAGGCCGGCCATAAGTATGTGGCACGCCGTTCTTTGCTGCAGGGGACGTTGATCGAGACCCTGGCAAAACCGGAGATGCGAGAAATGTTGGACAGATCGTTCCCGACCCAGAGGCGGGTGCATGATGACCTGCCGTGGCAGTCGCGGCCCACGCGACCCACGCCGCGCGATGACGAAGAGGCTTGATGACCATCATGCTTGACCTGACCCAATCGCAACCGCCATCGTGGATGGCCTTTGAACATACCCGCCACGTGCGCTGGCACGAGATCGAGGCCATGGTGCAGCGGCACCAGGCCGAGATTGCGGCGCGCTACGACTTGCTGGTGGCGATCCTGCGCGCCGGCAGTCCGGTCGCGGCTCTGATTTCCCGCAGTACCGGTTTGCCCATCGACTATCTGGTCTGCAGTCGACGCAATCCCCAGCCGCAGTTCCTGGATGGTCCGGCGCGGGCGCCGCACGGGCGCCGTATCCTGCTGGTGGACGATGTCTGCGGCAGTGGCTGGACCTTTGAACGCTGCCGGCGCTACTGCGAAAGGCTGGACAACCAGGTCGGCACCTTCAGCGTGTTTCGCTGTGACGCGCCTGGCATGTTCGCACCCGATTTCAGCATGGACGCCGATCCGCGCCATTACCTGCGCTGGCCCTGGGAGTACCAGGTTGAAAGCGAGATGCCGGGGTATGCGCAGGCGATCGCGGATCACGCGGCGTAGCCGGACCGCCGTGCCGTATTACATAAGTTTATTGACTGCACTGATGCAAAAGGCGCCCGTCGGCGCCTTTTTGCTTTTCTACCTACTGCTATTACTGCGGGACGCAGGAAGGCCAACACCCGGTGTTTCGCGTCGTGCCGTTTGTCATGGAACTGTCATGCCGGCCGTCGTTACCAATGGTCGGACGGGCAGCTTGAAGATCGCAAATCCGGTTTCGCCGCCTGTCTCCGCATAACTTATACGCATCGTTGGCGCCAATGCCCGATGCGACACCTGGCGCGATATTGCGCCCCAATCAACAACGCATACGAAAGAACGCAAGATCATGACTAGCATCGCAAACACACCTGGCCTGCATCCGACCCAGTCTATCCAATCAATTCAGTCCGACTTCACCACCGCCACAACCAGTTCGGACGCCACCGCCGGCTCCAAGAAACTGCACGTCTCTCTGGAAGAATTTGCCGCCCGCCAGCCCAATAGCCAGGTCAACCATCGCATCATCGTTGGCGCCGGTCCACGCGGTACGGCACAGGTCTGCGAAGACCTGCTGTTCATGCTGGAGCACAAGAAAGACTTCCTGAAGCTGGGCCAGAACAAGGACTACCGCATGGAGACCACCCTGATCGAACGCAAGCCCAAGGATTGGGTAGCGCGCGGTAACGGCTGGGGTCCCGACCAAGGCGTGGGTACCGTCAATACCTCGCCAGAAAAAGCACAGAAGCACAAAGAGCGCCTGAGCGCGCTGTACAAGGAATTTCGCGCCGAACTCGGTAGTAAGTACGCCGAAAAGAACCCAATTGCACACGCTGCCCTGGAAACCGCCTTCAAGGCGCCGGAAGGCACCGATGATGCCCCGACCACGGGCCGTGCTGCACTGACTCGCGCCGACCAAGGGCAGGAAGAACTGGATCATTTCACTGATCTGTGCAAACTGGCGCACGAAACCTTTCCGTTCTTGAAAATCAACGTGATCACCGAAGCCTCGGTGGACAAGATCGATATCTCGGACGCCGCTAATCCCAAGGTCCTGGTGCGTAACGTGAAACAGCCCGGTTCTTCCGCAGTCGAGCTCAGTGCTCGCGGTCTGGTGCTCAACACCGGCACCACCGTCAAGAATCCGATCTCGGACACGGAAGTGCAAAAGCTCACCTTTGCAAAACCGATGAACCAGGAGGATCTGAATGAGTTCCTGGGCGCCAAGGGCCTGCTTGACGCCGAGGGCGAATTGAAACAAGGCGCCAAGGTGCTGGTGGGGGGGACCGGCCTGTCGCTGTACGATCAACTGATCGCCCTGCACGGTTCGATGAAGCTGATGGAAGTCGACGAGCAGTCGCCCTTCGGCTACAAGCTGACCGACGCCGCCAAGGCTAAATACCAGGGCGCGCTGACCGTGGTCAGCTTCACGGGGGGCAAGTGGATCTCACCACGCCATACCAACTCTGCGGAGTGGACCCAGGAGAAAAAGCCCCTCGGCACCGCCGAAGAGCTGCATGCAATGTACCTGCACCAGGATGGCCAGGAAGTCTATAAGAGCTTTGCCAAACTGGCCATTGCGTCGGTGGCGACTACCTTGCGCATGACAATAGATGAAGTTCACCAGACCGGCCTGACCACCGAGGCATTGCTGGCGGCGCAGGGTGATTCGACCTTGAAGCACATGGACAAGCTGACGCAAGCCACCAGGCTGACCGGCCCGGCCCGCGAGCAGGCTTTGAAGGAAGCCACCTGGACGCTGGAAGGCGCCCGGCGCCAGGCTTACCTGCCAATGATCCTCGGCTATGGCCCGACCGAAAATCCGGATGAGACCATTGCCCGCATGACTGAACTGGCGCCGCTGACATTCAAGGGGCGCGCCGGTTACCTGATGGAGCGGGCGCAGCCGGCCGGTGTGACTACCAGCGAAGTTGCCCGCGGCCGCGGTAACAAGGAAGAGATGGACGTGCTCACCACGCTGACCAACGACATCACTGCATCGCCTTTCCGCGTGCATTATTTTGCGGTGATGCTCAAGGAAGCGGGTATTCTCGATTATCAGCGAGGCAGCTATGGCGATTTCAAGGTCAAACCGGGCGACAACCAGATCGAATTCAAGGGCCGCGACATGGCAGCATCGGCCAAGTTCGACGTCTTCGTGGTATCGCCCACGTTCGATCGCAAGGCTGAACCGGCACTGCAATCGCTGGCTGGCCAGGTGGTTCCGGTTGACGAGAGCCTGCCAGACCTGCCAGCACTGACCGGCAACCGCTTGATGACCCGCGTTAAGGTGGAAGCAGGCGAAGATGCTCGTGTGCCAGTCCAGGACTTCGGCTACAACGGCGCCGGCGCGGCGCTGCCCGGGACGCGGTCCAAGGTCGGTCTGGTGTCGTATGACGTCAATAACCGCGATTCGGCCTACGATGTGAGCCCAGGCTTGACGCTGCGCCGCATGGCCCAGGAGCACCTGTATGCCGCCAAGTTGTCCGGTGCGGCGTTCGAAGAAGTCGAGCGTCTGTATGACAAGCACGCCAAAGTGGCTCCGGCTGCATTCAAGGCCGAGGTGGGCCCGTTCAGCGACGCCTTCGACTCGGGCGAGAAGAAGGCCGCCTTCGTCACTGCCATCGATGACGCGATCAAGCAGGATCCAGCAGCGCTCAACAAGGGCGATACCTTCGCCGTATTGGCTGACCTGTTCGCCCGAAGCAAGCTGGGTCCGGACACGGCCGGTGTAGTGGCCAAGTATATGGCCGACAATCCTGCCAAGTTCGGTGTCGAAGGTGATGAGCGCATGCGCGCCTTCGTGGCAGCCGGTATCGAATACAACAGCAAGAAAGACGAGCTGCCCAAATTCGAGCCGGCCGACCAGCAGAAGTTGTTTGCCCGCTCGGTGGATTATCCGCTGCACGTGCACCAGGCCGTCTATGAAGAAGCCAAGCAGATCGCGGAGGACCGCCGCAATGAACCGAAGATCCGTCGCCGTCCGAATTTCGATACGATTAGCCGAGGCGCATGAGGCAGGTTGTTCGATTGTAGCGGCCAACCTTTAGGTCGCTAGCAATTTGAAAAATGGCGGGAAGGATTATCCTTCCCGCCATTTTCTTTGATTGAATTGCAGCACACCCAACGGTGTGCCATCGATAACGCCTCAGTCTGCTTCCCGCATCCACTCATCGAGCACGACGCGATGCACGGACAGAAATGGCCTTTCGACCGGTAGCGCCATGCGGGCGCGCAGCGATGGGCCGGCGCGCAAACGGGCGCCAACGCGCACGGCGTCCGCGGTCATGTCGACCGAGCCGGGTGCTATGGCAATGGCGCGAATCAGTTTGCTCGATGCTTGCTGCGCCTGGGCGTCGCCCAGCAGCAGTGACGCGATCAGGGCCGTAATATGCTCATCGAGCGCTTCAGGCGCAACGACCTCATGGACCAGGCCGAGTTCTGCCGCCCGCACTGCGGTAAGTTGTTCGCTGGTTTGAAAATAGCGCTGGCACTGGCGGGCGCCAATGGCGCGCACCAGGTGCGGCGTGATGACAGCAGGTGCCATGCCGAGATTGTCGTCGACCATCGTGAAGCGCACATGGTCGGCTGCGATACCTATATCGCAGGCCGCAATCATTCCTGCCCCGATGCCGACGGCGTTGCCCTGCACGCGAGCGATGGTCGGTTTTTCGCATTCGGCCAGGACCTGCAACAGCTGCGCCAGCTTGCGGGTGTCATCCAGTGCATCGCTCATCGACGCGCTGGCCTGCGCGCGCAGCCATCCCGATTCGATGCCGCATGAGAAGCTCTCGCCGCGCGCGGCCAACACGATCACGCGTACTTCCGGATTCTTGTTCAGCGATGCGACAGCACGGATGATCTCCTGCACCATACTGCGATCAATGACGTTGCCGTCGACGGGGCGATTGATCCAGATCCAGCCGACCCGCGACAGGCCGTGGTTCTTCATTTCGATATCGACGCTGGGAGGATTGACACGTGCAGTCATCATGATTTCCATCGGTTGGCAAAGAATTGCATCTGCTGGCGTGCGGGAGCCTGCCTGCCATTGCAGTCCGGTCCAGCGCCATGGAGTGCTTTGTCCAATGCGCGAAACGGGACTGCGGCATGCGGGCGCGATGGCAACCGGCGGGCAGCGGCCATGATTGGTTATGCGGGGCAAAGCCCTGGCAAGGAAGGCGGACAGATCAGCGCATCGGTGGCGCCAGGAAAAAATACCCGTACCTTGCGTCTGCCTTCACAGTCACTATAGATGGAGCTTGTTTTTTGTGTCAATAAATTTCGACAATTAAAAACATTTTGTTGCAATGTAGTGTGGAGAAAGCTTTATATAAGCTTATTGATGCAAGTTTCCGAAATTTTGTTTGTCGGAAATAAATGACGAATTGCTTATGCTTCGCGATAGGAGGGAGGTGGAATCGTCTGGTCCTGCCCGGCATCGACCGGGTCCAGGCGGTAGCCCTGGCTGTAGGCGGTGCGGATGATGACGATGTTGCGGTTGTCGATCTGTAATTTCTTGCGCAGCTTGTAGACGTGTTGTTCGATGGTGCGGCCGGCGATTTCGCTATCGGTACTCCAGATGACCGAGCCCAGCGTTTCGCGTGAGATATAGACGCCAGGCGAGGAAAAGAACAGCCAGGCCATGCTGAATTCGCGCGGGGTAAGCGAAATCGGGGACCCCAGGTAACTGAATTTGGCGGCATCGCGTTGCAGCTGGAAACCTGCGTACTCGATGACGCGACGATTATTCTTGGGGGCACAGCGGCGCATCACCGCATTGACGCGTGCAACCAGCTCGACCGCTTCGAAAGGACGCTGCAAGAAGTCGTCGGCGCCGTTGTCGAGTGCGTGCGCGACCATGTCGGCGGACCGGCCCGAAGACAGGATCAGGGTGGGAATCGGGTCGCCGCTACGCAAGCTCAGCCACGAAAAGATGCTGTCTTCGCTTTCGGCGCTGGACAGGTCGATGATGACGAATTCGAAGGTCTTGCGTTTGAGGGTGCGCAGCAGGGTGGTTTCGGAATCGAATTGCGTCGGCAGATAGCCGACCCTGACCAAGGCATTCTTGACCTGGTCATAGACGTTGGAATTGCGGATATAACATGCGATGTTCATTTGCTGACAATCGGTCGTTGTTATGGCCACTTTGCCGCTGCGCCGGTGATGGTGCGTTGGGCTTGAAAGGCGATTGCAAGCTACGTACGCCGCCCGAATTTCGGGAACGGATATAGTAGACTAAATCGCTTGCTTATACTCATCAAATTCGCTAAGCCGTTTTAATTTGACGCAAAACGAATAACATTATGGTCGACCGCGTCGCCGGCAGGCGACGCGGTCTGTTTGCGCAGCCGTACACCAGGATTGCTGGGGCGCGTCATTGGCACTTATGGTGTGACGAGTTAGTTGGCATAATACGAGTCCTTATATTTTTGTTGTCACCAATGTCATGTCCAAGATCGAATCGCAGTTGGAAGAATTGGGCCTGGACCAGAAAGAGATGCGCTTCTACCTGGCCGTGCTGCAATGCGGCTCGGCGCCGGTAACGGTGATCGCGGAGCGGGCCGGCGTCTCACGCACTAACGGTTATGCCTTGCTGGCCAAGCTGGAGAGCCGTGGGCTGGTCTCGCAACTGGCCAAGGATAACGGGGTCATGCATGTGGTCGCCGAGGACCCGGAGGTGCTGATCGCCCAATGGCAGCGCAGTCGCGCTTTGCTCGACGATGTGGTGCCGCAGCTGAAGTCGATGTTCAATGCCTCCGAGCTCAAGCCGCGCATTCATTTCTACGAGGGCAGGGAAGGGATCGTCAAGGCGCTGCAGGGCACCCTCGAATGCCATTCCGGGCCGTTGCTGGGCATCCTGTCGATGCACGAATTGAACGAAGTCCCCGGGCGTGACGCCATGGCCGCGATCATCGATGAGCGAGTGCGCCGCGGCATCGTATTGCGGGTCTTGCGCTCGCAGTCGCGCGACGTCGAGACGGTCTGGCCGAGTTCGCCTGAAGACATGCGCGAACTGCGTTATGCGCCGCCGTCGATCGACCTGGGCATGACCATGTACATCCACGACGACAAGGTGACGTACCTGTCGTCGAAGCGCGAAAATTATGGGTTGGTGATTGAAAGCCAGGAGCTGGCTGCGTTGAACCGGGCCATGTTCGAGGGATTGTGGGCCATCTCGGAGATGACCCCAACCAGGAAAAAGTAAGGCACTGGCGCAGGGGATCGGCGAGTCGCGCTCGCCGATCCCCTGCTTTTTTCAGAAGCCGTGCTGGATGCCCAGTTCCACCGTATTGGTAGCCGATAGCGTGCGCGCCTTGGCGCGACTCAGGTTGGCAAACAATGCAGTGCGCTTGGACAGGTCATGCTGGTAACCCAATGAGATCTTCGACAGTGCAGCGCGCTCCCCGGCTATGCAGGCACAGTCGTTGAGCCGGCCATAGGCGGCCTTGAGGGTGCCCTGGACGCCGACCGGTGCGGTGGCGGCCAGCGAGTAGGCACGGTAGCTGACATTGTTGACCTTGGATGTGGTGTAGGTCGCCATCGGCTTGATGAAACCGAAGTCATAGGCAGCCACCACGTCGGCCATGTGATCCTTGGTAGGGCTGTTGGTCATGCCGTGGCTCTGGTCATAGCCGATACCCAGCGACAGCGCGCCGTTCTTGTAGTCGAGCGCTGCGCCATCGTCGTTGGAGACCACGTTTTCGCCGGTGGAGTGCGCCAGCGAAAGCGTGAAGCCATGCAGCTCGGGCGAGACGTAACCCACCGTATTATTGGTCCGCAGATAAGAGGTGCTTTTGTAATTCGCGGTCTGGATCTGCCACCCGACCTGGGCCGAACTGGCGTTCCAGCCCCATGGGTCGTAGAACAGGATCTGGAAGTTGGCCGGGGTCAGCGAGCGGCCCATGTAGACTTCACCGAAGCGGCCGCCCAGGCGCAACACCGAACGCGAGCTGAAGAAGCTGTCGTTCTGGAACAGTGCGCCATTGTCGACCTGGAAGAACGACACCAGCTGGAAACCGGCCCACATGCCATCGCCCAGATCTTCCTTGCCGGACAACGCGAAGTTGGACAGCAAGTCATTCATGGCGAACTTGCCATTGGCGCTGGTGCCGTCAAGCTGGGTCTGTCCGTTGTTGCCGCGTGCGATGCCGACGTTGAGCAAGCCGGAAATGGTAACCGAGCTTTGTGCATGGACTGCGCCGGCGGTTGCGGCCAGTACTGCGAGTGCTGCAAGATGCTTGAACTGCTGTTTCATTACCCTCTCCCTGTTGTGAATCAATGATGGACCTCAAGGGTCGCCGTGCGCCGAAATGCACAAAGCGACCGTTCTCTGGCGGCTTTCGCCGTGCTGCAGCAGCTTTCTTTTTGTCAGGGCTTTTTTTTTGAGCAAAAAAAGTCCCCCGGGGGTCTGTCCCGTTTTGATGGCTGCTTGTCGGATGGACGCTGCGCCAGGATGGCGAGCGCGGATTACTGAAAAGGCGGCATCTGGTTAATGTTCAGGCAATACCCTCCCCTGCGGGCGCGCGAGGCGTCCGTTCAAATGGTGACGTGGATGGTGTCGGACGATGCCGCGCGGGTTTCCGCGCAGATCGGCTTATGAAAACGCGTGCGTGTTCTTCAGGAAGTCACTGGTGCTGCTTTCATTGGTCAGCACGCCTTTTTGCATCGTCATGACCCGGTCGGCCAGACTGCCGATGAAGGCCTGGTTCTGTTCGACCAGCAGCAGGGTGAGTCCGGTTTCCTTGCGAATCTCGTGCAGCGTGTCGACCATCTCGGAGATGATTGACGGCTGGATACCTTCGGTCGGTTCATCCAGCAGCATCAGTTTGGGACGCGCGCAGAGGCACCGCGCCAACGCCAGCAATTGCTGCTCGCCGCCCGACAGCAAGCCTCCGGCGCGGTCCAGGTAATTGTTGAGCCGCGGGAAGTGCTTCAACACCGACATGACGATCTGTTCACGTTCTCCGCCGGTAGTAACTGCCCCCATGCGCAGGTTGTCCATCACCGACAGGTGCGGAAAGATCGCGCGGCCTTGCGGCACCAGGCCGATGCCCAGGCGCGCACGGCGATGGATGGGCAGGCCGGTGATGTCCTGGCCCTCGAAATTGATACTGCCCGACTTTGCCTGCAGGTAGCCCAGGATGGTACGCATGAGAGTCGACTTGCCCATGCCGTTATGTCCCCACAGGCCCACGAATTCGCCCTGGCGCAGTTGCAGGTTGATTCCCCGCAGTACCCGGATGTCGCCGTAGCCGGATTGCACGTCCTTGATCTGCAGCATCGCTTATCCCTTCATTTCCAGTTCTTTGCCCAGGTAGACGTCCTTGACCCGCTGGTCCGCCAGGACGTTGTCTACCGAGTCTTCCATCAGCACGCTGCCACGGTTGAAGACGGTAACCGTCTTGGCAATCATGCGGATGAACTCCATGTCATGCTCCACCACGATCAGTGCGCTGCGCTGGTTGGCAGCCTTGATCAGGTCGGCCGTGCGTACGACTTCCTCGTCGCTCATGCCGGCGGCTGGTTCATCAAGCAGGATCAGATCAGGACGGGTGGCGCTGACGACCCCCAGTTCCACCCACTGCCGTTGGCCGTGCGAGAGGGTGCCGACCTGCTTGCCGGCGATCGGTGACAGGCGCACCATGTCCATGGTTTCGTTGACGGCCGCGCGGGCCTCGCGGGCGCTGTGCACGCGGCGCGCCGAGAGCCAGATGTTTTCTTCCACCGACAGTCCATCGAACACGCTTGGCACCTGGGTCTTGATGCCCAGTCCGAGCCGGGCGATCTGGTAGGACTGCATGCCGGCGATCGATTGGCCCTTGATGAAGACGCTGCCGCGCGTGGGTTTGTACTGGCCGCACAGCAGGCGAAAGAAGCTGCTCTTGCCGGCGCCGTTGGGGCCGATCAGGCAGCGCAGTTCGCCTGGCTGCAAAGTGAAGTCGACGCTGTTGACGGCATGTACGCCGCCGAAACTGACGCCCAGTCCCTGGGCCTGGACCAATGCGCTCATGGCTTGCCTCCTTGGCTGAGCGGGCGGACCTCGGCTGGCGCGGCGCGTCGGCCGCCGTTGAACAATTTACCCAGGTCGCCGAACAGTGACACGATGCCCTTGGGCAGCAGCAGCACGAATCCGATCAGCACCGCTCCCAGCATCAGGTTGGGGTTGATGAAGCCCAGGCCGCCGATATAGCTGGTCAGCCACTGCACGAAGAAGCAACCGATGATGGGTCCCAGCAAGGTACCGACGCCACCCACCAGCACCCAGATGATGACCAGCGCCGATTGCGTCAGGCTGAATACGGTCGGGCTGGTGAAGGCGCCCCAGTTGGCGAACAGGCAGCCGGCTACACCGGCCAGCGCGCCGCTGATGGCAAATGCGGCCAGCTTGTACTTGCGCGAGTCGTAGCCCAGCAGGTCGACGCGGAGTTCGTTCTCGCGCAGCGCCACCACGACCCGGCCAAAGTGGCTGGCCAACAGCAGGCGCAAGCCGATATAGGAGGCCATCAGGAACGCCACGCATACCATGAAGAAGACTTCCGGCGACAGCACCTGGTCAGGCTGGAACGGGATGTTCAGGGTCGGAATGGATGGAATGCCGTTGAAGCCGCCGATAGCCGCCTGGCCGATCTTGTACTGTTCGCCCGAGGTCGAGTTGACCAGGTTGAACAGGATCAGGGTCGCGGTCAACGTGATCACGCCCAGGTAGACGTCGCTGATGCGGCCGAAGAAGATGAAGTAACCCAGCGCCAGGGCGAACAGCGTCGGCACCGCGATGGCGACCAGGAAGGCGCCGGTCGACTCGCCGAAATTGATCGCTGCAATGGCATAGGCATAGGCGCCCAGCCCGAAGAATGCGGCCTGGCCAAAGCACAGGATGCCGCCATAGCCCCACACGAAACCGAGCGACAGGGCCAGGATCGACATGATCACGTAGACCGACAGTTCCATGAGGGTGAATGTTTCCAGCAGCAAGGGCAGGGCAGCGATGGCTGCCACGCCCAGCAGCAGGCAGGCAATGATGGGAATACGGTTATTCATGTCAGATACGTCCTCGGAAGAAGCGGCCGGTAATGCCCTGCGGGAGCAACCTGACCAGAACGATGGCCACCAGCAGCAGGCCGACCTCGCCGATGACAGGCGTGGTGGCGAAGGTAGTGAGCTGGTTGACCGCGCCGAACAAGCCCGATGCCGCCAGGGTACCGGTAATGATGGAGGCGCCGCCGCCGATCACGGTGATGAACGACTTTGCCACGTAGGCCACGCCGATGGTGGGCACTACACCGGTGATCGGCGCCAGCACGCCGCCGGCCAGGCCGGCCAGCGCCGCGCCCAGCGAGAAGGTGGCTGAATACACATGGGCCGGATTGACCCCGAGCGCGGCAGCCATGCCGGGATTCTGCATGACCCCGCGCGCAACCAGTCCGAAGCTGGTGCGGGTTAGCAGCAGGAACAGGCCAATCATGACAGCTGCCGCCACCGCCAGGATGAACAACGTGTACAGGCTGACCTGGTAGGCGCCGACGGTCATCGAACCCAGAGGAGAAGACAAGCCTATCGTGGTATTGCCGTAGATGGAGGTCACCAGGCCGATGAACAATAGCGAGAGCCCCCAGGTGGCCAGCATGGTATCGACCATGCGGCCATACAGGTGGCGCATGACGATGCGCTCGACGACGAACCCGATCAGGCCCACCACCAAGGGCGCCACCACCAGCGTGGCGATCCAGATATTGATGCCAAGACCGGACGCGGTAATGGCGGCGTATCCGCCCATCATGATGAACTCGCCATGCGCGAGATTGATGACCTTCATCATGCCAAACACGATCGCCAGGCCGACACTGGCCAGTAGCAGCGCGGCAATCGCATTCAACACCTCAAGACTTACAACGGCTATGTAATCCACAAACTCCTCCTCTGGGGCGATGATCTGCGCTTAAACCTTGATCACGAATTGCTTGTTTTCGTTAGGGCTCTTGATCAGGTCGCATACCGCAGCAGTATCGACTGGTTTCTGTTGCTTGAAGCTTTCCAGTATCTTCCATTTCTTGTTCTGGCATTCGGCGATCTGGATGTCGAGCGTGCAATGATGGGTGGCCGGGTCGATGGTGACCTTGCCGCTGGGGCCGTCGAACGAGATCCCGGTTTCGAGTGCCTGGATGGTCTTGAGGCGATCCACCGAGCCGGCTTTCTTCACTCCCAGCGCCCACAGATGCACGCCCTGATAGGTGGCAGCCGCCAGTTCGCCGATATAGGGATAGCTGGCGCCGAACTTCTTGTGCCAACGCTCCACGAAAGCCTTGTTGACCGGTGTATCGATCGATTCGAAGTAGCTGAAGGCGGTGACGATACCGTCGGCCTCGGCCGGCGACAGGACAATATGCTCGTTGCCGTTGTTGAAGGTAGTCGACGCCATCGGGATCTTCTTGTTCATGCCGGCGGCGGCCCACTGGCGATAGAAGGCCATGTGCGCACCGCCCACCAGCACCGAGATCACCATGTCCGGCTGGGCCGCCTGGATTTTCTGGATGGTGGGGCCGAACTGGTTGACGTCGAGCGGGAAGAAGTCGCTGGCGAGCACGGTTGCGCCCGACTGCGCGGCATACTTCTTGATCCAGTCATTGGTGATCTGGCCGTAGTTGTAGTCGGCCGCGACCACATAGATCTTCTTGCCCCAGCGCTTGGTGACGTAAGGGATCAGCTTGTCGACGTTCTGTGCCGGGGTCTGCCCGGTACAGAAGGTATTGCGGTCGCATACGCCACCCTCGTACTGGGTGTTGTAGAAGTACAGGGTATTGAAGCGCTTCATCACCGGGCGGATCACTTCGCGCGAAGCCGAGGTGATCCCGCCGAACAGCGCTGTGACCTTGTCTTTCAGGGCCATCTGCTGGGCATACTGGGCATACAGTTGCATGTTCGACTGCGGGTCCATGGTCGCGATGCTGACCTTCTTGCCCAACAAGCCGCCGGCGTCGTTGATTTCCTGCACGGCCAGCAGCATGGCGTCCTGCATGGGTTTACCCAGAATGTCGAGTCCGCCGGAGAGGTCGTGCAGGCTGCCGATGACGATGTCATCTGACTTGGCCAGAGAGGTCAGCGGGGCGGCGGCAAGGGCGGCAGCGCCGGCCAGGGTTTTCAGCGCGTTTCTGCGGGTGAAGCTCACGTTGGATCTCCTGAAGGATGAGTGATGGGACTGCGACGATTTGTTGTTGATCTCACTGCGGTGCTGCAATCAGGCCTGGCGCCAGTCGACTTCCCGTTCGAATGCCGCGGCCAGTTGGTACAAACGACTCTCTTCGAAATGTGCTCCGATCAACATCATGCCGATCGGCAGGCCATCGACCGATGCGCATGGCACTTGCAGAGCAGGATGGCCGGTGATGTCGAACGGCGACGTGTTGGCCATCATTTCCCAGGCGCGCTGGAACACCAGCGGCAGTGGCGCATCTTCAGGCGGAAGCGGCGTGGCCTTCATCGGCAGCGTCGGCATCAGCAGCACATCGTAATCAGCCAGCACCTGGTCGTAGGCCGCACGCAATGGGCGCACCAGGTTCTGTGCCTTGGCGTAGTAGGTACCGCCACCGGCGCGGGTCATGAATTCACCCGCCACCATCGAAAACTTGAGGGTCTCGGAAAGGTCGTCGGCGCGCTCGCGCCATCGGGCATGCGCCTGCATCATCGACGGCAGGTATAGTCCCTTCCAGTTGAAACCGAAGCCGTTGCCTTTCATCATTTGCTGGGTCGAGCCTTCGGTGATCAGTGCGGCCCAGATATGGGTGGCCACTCTGTGCATCGGAATCGAGACTTCATCCACCGTGGCGCCCAGGCGACGCAAGGCCGCCGCTGCTTCACGCACCTTGTTGTCGACCTCCGGTTCGGAATTGTCCCAGCCGAAACCTTCGGTGATGACTGCCACGCGCATGCCGCGGGCGCCGCGACCGAGCACTTCGGTATAAGGCTTGGCCTGTGCCAGGGCGCTCTGGCGGGGATCGAGACCATCGGGGCCGGCGATGACTTCCAGCACCAGCGCATTGTCGGCGACGGTACGGGTCATTGGCCCGACGTGATCCACGCTCGACTCGATGGGCATGATGCCGGTGTAGGGGACCAGGCCCCAGGTTGGCTTGAGTCCGACCAGGCCGCAGAAGGAGGAGGGGGTGCGAATCGAGCCACCCTGGTCGGCGCCAAGTGCGAAATCGACTTCACCAGCCGCTACCAGTGCGGCCGAACCGGACGACGATCCGCCGGCCGAGTATCCATGCTTGAGCGGGTTGTGTACCGCGCCCTTGGCGCCGGTATGAGAGCCGCCCGACAGGCAGTAGTATTCACAGTGCGCCTTGCCGGCAACGGTGGCGCCGGCATCGAGCAGGCGCGTGATGACGGTGGCGTCGACTTCGGGGACATAACCTTCCAGTACTGCGGAGCCGTTCATCATCGGCACATCGGCCACGGCGATGTTGTCCTTGACGGCGAAGCGCTTGCCCTTGAGCTTGCCGCCGGCAGCGCCCTTGATATCGGTCTTGACGTACCAGGCATTGAAGGGATTTTCTTCGGCGCTCGGAAAACTCCATGCGCTGCGCGCATATTTGACCGGCGGCAGCTCGACCTGCAACTGGTCCAGTACCTCGTAGGTATGCGCGACGGCTTCAAATTGCTGTTGGTAGGCTTGCAGTTGCGATTCGGACAGCGTGATGCCGAACTCGCTGGCGATCTGGACGATCTGCTCCTGGTTCGGTGTTGGTACTGGCATGGCTACTCTCCTGAAGAAGAAATGTCAGTGGCCCGGCGGCCTACGGAACGACGCATGGTGGTCGTCAAACTTAACGTCGAAAATGATCGACAATTATGCTTGTCTTGCTGCAACTCCGGGGCTGGAATCTTTTGTTTTTGTATTGCGGCAGATCGGTTGGGGCGCTTATTTTCATTCAGTCCGTCTGCGTAATGAGCGCATCATAAATTCGACCATTTTTATTGTCAACAAAGATCGACAATATAAATCAATAAATTATATATACTGGTTTAAATTGTTGATATGTAAGAATATTTTTTGATATATTTCTGTCTGGCGTTGTGGACTGCGGTGTTTTTTTAGTCTTTGATTTGTTCGTAAATTCCAGTGTTTCGCTGTATTTGCGGCGGTGCAAGAAATGCAAGATTGAGCGTTTATGGTGCGATTTCCATGGCGCTGCCGGGTTTTTTAATTCGCGTCGAGTCATTTCGACACCTTGTGGTGCAATTTTATTGTGCGGTGCATTGTTTTGGGTATTTGGCGGGTCGGCCGGAGTGCGTTGCATGCGATCGGTGACCGGTCTTTAATAAGAGAGGAGAGTTCATGTTTGAAGTGTCGTATCCGCGATCGGTGCCCGAGCGCCGGCCTGAGGGGCATCAGCCTGCGGCGCCCCGTTTCTCATTGCGCTGGCCGACGCCGCGCCTGACATTGGTCAGTGTGTATTTCGGCATGCAGCAGGACGCATTGTCGCGAGCGGACAAGCTGGCGTTCTTTGCGCGGATCAGGGGCTTTCTGGCGCAGGCCGATGGGCCTCAGGCCGACGAGGTGATGCAGTGCATCGATGAGGCCGGTCTTGATAATGCCATCGTGGTTGCTTATTGGACCGATCCCACTCTCTATGCGCGGTGGCTGGCAACGTCCGGGTTTCGTTCCTGGTTCGAGGCGCATGCGGCAGCGAATGGGGCGCCTGGTTATTGGCTGGAGCCGGTAGTGGTGCCTTATGACCGTCACGAAACCATTTATTCGGCCTCCAACTACAAGGTGGGTTTTGCGCGCACGGTTGGCGCCGAGATCGTGTCTATTACCACCAACGGTTTCTTTGGCGCGGCCCGTGATCGGCTGCCGCTATCGGCGGTGGATGTGCTGGAAAGTCCCGTGCATGGTGTCCTGCCGCCGGCGGCCGCGCGTACCTCGGCGCGCGGTCATTGGATTGCGGAGCTGCCGCACAATGCCACTCTGCTGCGCTCGGGGCAGTATTGGGAGGGGGCGGGGCAGGAGCAGCTTGAGGATTACATCGAGCGCCTGCAGCCCAAGCTGATGCGTGGCATGCAGCACCTGATGTCCACCCGCAGTGAAACCGGGTGCCTGTCGCTGCGCATTATGACCAATGTCAATGAGGATGGCAGTCCGCGCTCCGAGACTTCGGTGTATGCCGGTTTCATGTCGATGGCGCAGCTCGAGGCTTGGGCGGCATCGCACGAGACGCACCTCGATATCTACCGGCATGCCATTGCCATGAATCGCCTGCACAAGGAAAAGCGCGAAGTGGTGACCTGGCACGAGCTATTCGTGCCGCAGTTGGGCAACGTCTTCGAATATATCAATTGCCATCCGATGACGGGCATCCTGCCTTACGCACGTGCGTTGCGCGTGCAGGCAGGTGAATGACTCTGGTTTGGAGGGGCTCGATTTTCCGGGCCTCTCCTTTTTTGTCCTGGGTTCGAGTGTCTGGGATTTTACTTGTGGCGTTTGGACAGTTTCCACAGTGACTGGAACAGGCTTTTCTGCAAGGAGGCCAGTTCGCGGCTTTCGATGGTGAGTGCGTAGTTTTCATTCTTCGATGAAATGTAGACCACCGTGTCGTCGCTGATATAGGCAGTCATGCCCAGGTCCAGTTCCGTAGGCGCCAGGCGCAGTTCGCGCAACTCGCTGCGGGCAGCTGGCCAGATCGGCTCGGTCTCGCGTGAATACGAGCGCACCACATCAAGCTGAATGCCGCGCTGGATGCGTTCGGCGATGTAACCATCCATCCAGACCGGGCCGGGGATTTCAAGCAGTTCATGCATCGACAGGATGCCGTACAGGTGTTTCGACTGGCAATCCAGTGTGGTCCATAGTGCGCGCTGTATGCCTTCCTCACCCTCGTGAAACCGGATGCGCGGCTTGCGTGGCGTGCTGTTGAACATCGAGCGCAGTTCCGGCACCAGGTCGTCGAGCATGCTGCGCGTTTGCTCCCATTCCTTGATCAGGACATTGGGATCGGTCGGTATCACCTGGCGGATGCCTTCCTCGCCGTGTACTTGCGCCAGTAGTCCGCGACGCTCGAGCCGATTCAGCAGGTCGTAGCCATTGGTGCGCGTCACCCCCGCCCGCATCGCTACAACCGTCACCGGTGCGCTGCCCAGTTCCAGGGCCGCCAGGTAGAAGCGCTGCTCCTTTTCGTCCAGCCCAACTGCGGCAAGTTTTTCATGCATCCTGCTCTCCATGTCGATAATGTTCGACAGAAATATATCGCGTGGCATGTGGCTTTGTAAATAACAGTTACGCTGATTTTTTAACTTTATTGATATTTATGTCGAAATTCTTTGACATAAATTTTTACTGGTTCTATATTTTCATCGCTGACTAAATTTTGGGGATGATCATGAAGACTTTGTTCGCCGTACCGGCCATCGCAATGGCCATGTCTGTCGCATTTGTCACGAACGTCAACGCCGAAGTACTGAAGATCGGCGCCATATTTCCGCTCTCGGGCGCCAACGCGCAGTTCGGTGCGAATGCGCGCAACGGCATGGAGCTGGCGCTGGAAGACATCAACAAGAATCGCGCAGCAGCCGACAAGGTGCAGCTGGTGTTTGCCGACGTACCGGCTCCCAATGGCGCCGCAGCCGCGGTGCAGCGGCTGGTCAGCCAGGATGGCGTGGTCGGCATCATAGGATCGTTCGTCAGTTCGATCACGCTGGCCGCCTCCGAGGCGACCGAGCGACTCGGTATCCCGATGATTACCCACTCGTTTGCGGACCAGATCACTGGCCGCGGTTATAAATATATTTTCCAGGTGGCGCCCAAGGCTTCCACCTTCGGCGAGAAGCAGTTCGGTTACACGCTTGACCTGGCCAAGCAGGCCGGTACCAAGATCGAACGCATTGCCATCTTCTATGAAGATACGGCCTATGGCACCGCACAGGCAGACGGAATCCGCAAGGCCGCGCAAAAGGCCGGAGTGGAAGTCGTGATCGACGACGCCTATCCGCTGGGCATTACCGATGTCGCGCCGCTGATCAACAAATTGCGCCGCTCCAAGGCACAGGTGGTTTTTCCGGTGTCGTATTTCAATGACGGCATCCTGATCATCCGTACCATGAAGCAGCAGAAGGTGGACCTGCCCATCGTCGGCGGCGCTGCCGGCTACATCATTCCCGATTTCCAGAAGGCGCTCGGCCCCTATGCCGAAGACGTGTTCTCGATCGCGCCGGCCAACTACGACAACGTGCCCGAACTGGCGGCACGCTACAAGGCCAAGTACGGTACGTTCATGGCGCACGAGTCGATCATGTATGGGGCCGCCCTGCAGCACATGGTGGCCGCCGCCGACCGTGCCAAATCGCGTGACCCGGCCAAGATCCGTGATGCCATCACCCAGGTGCGCAACTGCGAGGGGCTGGCCACGGGTATCCCGGGCGGCTGTACCGTGTTCGATGCCAACGGCCTGACGTCCAGCGCCTATCCGATCTTCGTGCAATGGCGCGGGGCCGACCTGGTCACGGTGTTTCCCGCCTCGGCGGCACGCCAGGCGCCGCGCTGGCTTGGTCGCGAAGTCAAATAAGCCGATACCGGGGAAGACATGAATGCCTTGCTCCAATCACTGATAGATGGCTTGCTGATCGGCGGCGTCTACGGTGTCATTTCGGTTGGTCTGTCGCTGGTGTTCGGCGTGCTGCGCATCGTCAACTTCGCCCAGGCCGAGTTCCTCATGCTGGGCATGTATGCGGCGTGGTTCGCCTCGCACTACCTGGGTATCGATCCCATCGCCGGCGCCTTCATTGCGCTGGCGGTCGGCTTCGCCATCGGCTTCGTCTGCCAGTGGCTGCTGATCCGGCGCGTCATCAATGCTTCTCCGGTGGCGCAGATATTCCTGACGGTGGGTTTGCTGGCAGTGCTCGAGAACGGCGCCCTGATGCTGTTCGGTTCCACCTTTCGTAGTGTCACCACGTCTTATCAGACTGCCGCCATTGAAGTGGCCGACCTGTTCATCTCGGTGCCGTACCTGATCGCCTTTGCGCTAGGGGCGGCGGTGTGTGTGCTGTTGTGGCTGTTTCTCACCTATACCTGGACCGGAAGAGCGATCCGGGCGACCTCGCAGAACGCCATGGCAGCGCGCCTGTTCGGCATCGATACCAATCTGATCTACGGCATCGCATTTGGCCTGGGCACTGGGCTGACCGCCTTCGGCGGCGGCATCATCCTATCGTATTCGTCGGTCAATCCGACCTCAGGCGCGCAGTTCGTCACGCTCATGTTCACGGTGGTGGTGCTGGGCGGATTGGGCAGCGTGATGGGGGCGTTGGCAGGGGGGCTGGTGGTCGGTGTGGTGCAGGCATTCTCGGCGCTGTTCATGCCGATCCAGATGCAGAACCTGACGTTGTTCGTGTTTTTCATCGCGCTGCTGGCGTTCAAGCCGGAAGGGCTGCTCGGAGGAGCGAAGAAATGAAGAAATCCCTGTTGCTGATCGTCCTGTGCGGCGTGGCCTGTGTCGCCGCAGGCGCGTTGCTGCAGCCAACCGGCTATGCCGTGCGGGTGCTGTGCCTGGTACTGATGGCGGCCTCATTGGGCCAGTGCTGGAATATCGTCGGCGGCCTGGCCAACCAGGTTTCGCTGGGCCATGCGGCGTTCTTCGGTATTGGCGCCTATGCCTCCACGCTGTTGCAGATCCGTTGGGGCATCAGTCCCTGGTTCGGGATGCCGGTGGGCATGTTGCTGGCCAGTGTCGCGGCCTGGGTGATTGCGCTGCCGACGATGCGCTTGAAGGGCCCGTATTTTGCGCTGGCCACGCTGGCCTTCGGTGAAGCCTGTCATATCGTGGCCGTGTCGTTTCCGCAATTGACGGGCGGGCCGCAAGGGGTATCGATTCCCTTCATCGGCAATTCGTGGAGCATGTTGCAGTTCCGTGGCGCCGGGGGCTATGTGCCGGTGCTGGCAGCATTCTTCGTGTTGGTATGTGCGGTCTACCAGTTCATGGCCAGCGGGCGCATGGGGTATTACCTGCGTGCCATCCGGGAAAACGAGGACGCCGCCGAGATGTCCGGCGTCAACACCTTGCGGGTCAAGCTGATCGGCGGTGTGGTGTCGGCATCGCTGACTGCACTGGCCGGATCGCTGTTTGCCCAGTTCACGGCCTTTTTCGATCCCGACAGCGTCTTCAGCGTGGCCGGCATCTCGATCCGGGCAGCGCTCATTGCCATCGTCGGCGGTGTCGGCAGCCTGTGGGGGCCGGTCATCGGCGCGGTGTTCGTGGTGCTGGTCGAAGAGCTGCTCAATGCCGGATTCTCCGACCAGGCGGCGGGCGTGGCGCCATTCATCTTCGGCGTGGTGCTGATCGTGGTGGTGCTGGCGCGGCCACAGGGACTGGCCTCGCTGTCGTTGTGGCCGGCACGTACGGCAGGAGCGGCCAAATGAGCGAATTACTCAAGGCGCAGGGCCTGACGGTGCGCTTCGGCGGCCTGACTGCGGTGTCGGATGTGAGCTTTTCATTGCGCCAGGGCGAGATCGTCGGCCTGATCGGCCCCAACGGCGCCGGCAAGACCACGCTGTTCAGTTCGCTGGTGGGCCTGCAGCGACTGAGCGCAGGCGAAATTCACCTCGAGGGAAAACCATTGCATGGTCGACGCCCGCATGTCGTGGCGCGTGCCGGCGTGACCAAGACCTTCCAGAACACGGCGCTGTTTCCGGGCATGACCCTGCTCGACAACGTGATGACGGCAGCCCTGCTCAACAACACCGTCGCTTCGGCCCAGGAGCTGGCGCACGATTGCCTGGAGCGGGTCGGCATGGCGCAGGCCGCGCAACTGGTGGTGGACGACCTGACCTTTCCGCAGAAAGCGCTGGGCGAGGTGGCGCGGGCCCTTGCCACGCGTCCGCGCATCCTGCTGCTCGACGAGGTGATGGCGGCACTGACGCCGCTGGAGATGGACCGCGTCATGGATACCTTGCGCGAGCTGCGCGACCGCACCGGCCTGACCATGGTCGTGGTGGAGCATCACATGCGCGCCATCATGAATCTTTCCGAGCGCATCCTGGTGCTCAATTTCGGCAAGCTGATCGCCGACGGCTCGCCGCAACAGGTTTCGCGCAACGAAAAAGTGATCCAAGCCTATCTGGGGAGTGAACATGCTCAGCCTGCATAACGTGACGGGCGGCTACGGCCGACGTACTGTGCTCGACGATATCTCGCTGCAGGTGCACGCCGGCGAGACGGTCGCCATCCTGGGCGCCAACACTGCCGGCAAGACCTCGCTGATGCGCGCCATCCTGGGGCTGTTGCCGCGTTGTAGCGGACGCATCGAATTCGGCAGCAAGGACATTTCTTCGGTGCCGGCCCACCGGCGGGTCGAGCGCGGGCTGGCCTGCGTGCCCGAGGGCCGCCATGTGTTTGCCGACATGACGGTGCAGGACAACCTCCTGCTGGGTGGTTATCACCGCCGCCGCCAGATCGAACAGCGCGATATCGAGGATTGCTTCCGGCTGTTCCCGCGCCTGCAGGAGCGCCAGTTGCAGAAGGCCGGCACCTTATCGGGCGGCGAGCAGCAGATGGTGGCCATTGGCCGCGCGCTGATGTCGCGCCCTGCGATGCTGCTGCTGGATGAACCCAGCCATGGCCTGGCGCCGCTGATGGTGGCCGAGGTGCACGCAGCGATCTCGGAGGTGAACCAGCGCGGCATCAGCGTGTTGCTGGTCGAGCAGAACGTGGCAGCCGCGCTGAAGATCGTCAGCCGCGGCTACGTATTGGAAGCAGGCCGCATCGCGGTGGCCGGCACCACGGCCGAGTTGGCCAGCAATGACGATATACGCAGGACTTATCTTGGAATCTGACGGAGAACAGCAATGACAAAAATGACAGCATGTGTAGTGCAGGCTTCACCGGTGGCGGGGGATACCATCGCCACCATCGCCAAGGCCGCCGGCCTGATTGCCGAGTGCGCCAGGAAGGGGGCGCAACTGGCGGTGTTCCCGGAGGCCTTCATCGGAGGTTACCCCAAGGGCGCCAGTTTCGATATTCGCATCGGCATGCGTACGCCCGAGGGGCGTGAAGAGTTTGCCCAGTACTACAAGTGTGCGGTCGATGTCCCCGGCCCCGCGACCAAGGCGCTGGGCGAGGCGGTACGCGAAGCCGGGATCTTCCTGACCATCGGCGTCATCGAGCGCGCCGGCGGCACCCTGTATTGCACGGTGCTGTTCTTTGGTCCCGATGGCCGTTTGCTGGGCAAGCACCGCAAGCTCATGCCGACTGCTGCCGAGCGCTTGTGCTGGGGCTTTGGCGACGGTTCCACGCTGACCGCGGTCGACACCCCATGGGGCAAGATGGGCGCCGTCATCTGCTGGGAAAACTACATGCCGCTGCTGCGCATGGCGATGTACGACAAGGGGGTGTCGCTGTATTGCGCTCCCACTGCCGACGATCGTGACAGCTGGGCGGCTACCATGCGCCATGTGGCGCTGGAGGGCCGCTGTTTCGTGCTATCGGCCTGCCAATACCTGACCCGTGCCGATTTTCCGTCGAACATGCGTAACCTGATCAGCGACGACGATGGCCAGGTGCTGATGCGCGGCGGCAGCGTGATCATCAATCCGCTGGGCCAGATCCTGGCCGGCCCCGACTTCACCGGCGAGACCATCCTGTGCGCCGAGCTGGACATGGACGATGTGGTGCGCGGCAAGTTCGACTTCGATGTCGCCGGCCACTATGCGCGGCCCGATGTGTTCAAGCTGGTGGTCGAGGAGCGGCCGCAACTGGCCGTCACCCGCGCCGCCGATTGATCCGGCCACCTCAGCCTGGAGTACTCCCGTCGTGCGCGCATTCGATCTCCGTACCCGCCTGGTAGTCAGCCAGGCTGTCCTGTTGTGCCTGATGGCGGTAATGGCGGGCTTGCTGGCCTGGCAGGCTCCGGGCACAGATATCCAGGCTGGCGCTGCGGTGCTGATGCTGCTGCTTGGCCTGGTTATTGCATGGTGGAACCTGCGGGCCCTGGCACGGCCCTTCGATGCGATCACGGCGCATACCGCGCGCCTGGCGACAGGCGACGTCAGCCAGCGCCTGGTGACCCAGGCGCGAGGTGACATGGGCCAGTTGGCGCGGCACCTCGACACGATCAACCAGACGCTGTTCAAGGTCGTGGCCGACGTGCGCCTGGGCACCATGGCGTTGGCGGCGACCTCCGACATGATCGTGGCCGACAGTACCGCGCTGTCGGGGCGCACCGAGGCGCAGGCCAGCTCGCTGCAGCAGACCGCGGCGTCACTGGAGCAATTGAGCGCCAATGTGCGCCATAACGCCGACAGCACGGGCCAGGCCAATCGCCTGGCCATGGAGGCCGACCGCCTGGCCACGCAGGGCCAGGATGTATCCGGCGACCTGGTGCGCATCATGGGTGAGATCCGGGACAGCTCGGAGCAGATCAAGGAGATCGTGGGCGTGATCGATGACATTGCCTTCCAGACCAATATCCTCGCACTCAACGCGGCGGTCGAAGCCGCGCGTGCCGGCGAGCAGGGTCGTGGCTTCGCCGTGGTGGCGACCGAGGTGCGGGAATTGGCGCGCCATTCCGGGGCGGCGGCGCGCCAGATCAAGACGCTCATTGCCGATTCAGTGGACAAGGTCGAGCGTGGTAACGTGCTTGTGGGCGGCAACGGCCATGCCATGCAAGAGATCGCACTGGGAGTGCGCCAGGTAGCCCAATTGATCGGCCAGATCGCCACCGCCGGCGGCCAGCAAAGCATCGGCATCGCCGAGGTCAGTGCGGCCCTGACGCAACTGGATGATGCTACCCAGCGCAACGCCGCGATGGTGCTGGAGACCACGCGCGTGGCCGACGGCCTCAAGGACCAGGCATTGTCGCTGTCGCATGCGGTGCAGGCGTTCGTGCTGGGCGAACGCGAACTCGGCAACGCCGACGAGGCCCGTGCGATGGTGCGGCGGGCCGTTGATTTTGCCAGGCAGCAGGGCGTGGCTGCGGCTGTGGATGAAGTGCGCAAGCTGGCCAAGGGCAGTTTCATCGACCGCGACCTGTACCTGATCGTGTATTCGTTCGACGGCGAGATCGTCGCCCACGGCGCCAATCGCCGGCTCTGGGGCGCGGACTGGACTCGTATCGCCGACGCCGATGGCAAGTTCTTCAACAAAGAGATGACGCAGAAGCTGCAAGTGGCCAACTCGGGCTGGACCGATTACAGATGGGCCCATCCGTTGACGCGCAAGGTGCAGCTCAAGTCGGCTTATTTCGAAAAGTTGGACAAGCTGTTTTTTGTCTGCGGATATTACAAACGGCAGGATTGACCTGCACCGGGAGCGTGACCATGAAGGGATCGACCGAAGGCGAGTTGCTGTTGCGTTGCGCCGACGCCGTCCAGCACCACGTCAAAGGCAGCAAGCCGCTGCGACGCGTGGCATCGGGCGGCTTGCTGGGGGTGCTGCTGGATCAGATAAGGCGTCGCTGGCGCGGCCGGCAGTAAGGCTTATTCCTGCGGCAACCGTGCCAACTGCGCCGCTTCACGCTGGCGCAGGGGCAGTTTCTCCCACGCGGCCGACAGCGCCGCACCGGCCTTCTTGTCGAGCAGCGGGCCCACCGCGATGGCAGCGGTCCATAAAAAGGTGATCGGGAACAGCGCCAGCGCAAACATCATCTGCTGGTTGACGAACTTGTCGGTGTCGGACAGTTTGGGATTCTTGTTCAACTCGGCGGTCACCACGCTATAGAGCGACACGCCTCCGGTCCATACGGCGGCCTGCGCCAGTGTCGACAGGTTGGGCAGAGTCAGGACCGCCTGCTTCAATCCTTCGCCCACCTGGCCCAGCGTGTCCTTGTTGAACACATGGCTCAGGCCATTGGCGGCGGCGCCCTTAAAGGTGGCGCGCTTGAGTTCGTCCAGTGACCCTTCCCAGTCGTCCTCGGACAGGATATGGCCGGCATCGATGCGGTTGTAATGGCGGTCCATCATGTGGCCGGCGGCACTGACGATGCCGCTGGCCACTACGGCGGTGGTGGGGCCGATGCCGTACTGCGCCCTGACGCCGGTGGCCAGGTCGGCGCGGGCAATGCCCGAGGCCAGACCGCCGGTGACGGTAAAGGACACCGGGAACAGCTGGAAGGTGGTGCCGATCTTCTTGAATACATCGGTGGCCGTGAGCGGTCCACGCGGATCTTCCTCGGGCAGGATGTCTTCCAGCGACTTGGTCGTATTGCCCCAGCGCGGGGCGTGGGAGGCAACCTGGTTGATGGCGCTGGAGCCGGCATGCACCAGCAGGATGGTGATCGCGCCCGACAGTGCGCCGCTGTTGGCCGGCGTCAATGCCGGCAGGAATTTGGCGATCAGGTTGGCTATCGAGAACGGCACCCCCAGCGCGGCGCCCTGGACGGCGTCAGCCGGCAGGTCGATAGCGAAATTGGAGAAGGCGAACAGAGATTCGAGCTGGCGCGGGTTTTCGCCGCGGTCCAGCATGCGTTGCGCGCGCTGTTGAACGCGTGTCTCGAATTGTCCGGCTTCTTCGTGGCGCCCGACCAGCATGTGCTTGCGCGCCACCGTGACCAGGTCATTGAAGCGTTCCTGGCGTGCTTCGGGCGTTTCGTTGGCCAGCGCGCCGGCGCCGGCGGTGCGGCCATGTTCGGAGCGCAAGCTCAGTTCCATGGCATTGCCGCTGCGTACGGCCTGCTCTGAAATTCCCTGCGAAGGCGGTGGCAGCGGCGGCTGGTTGCGCGTCGGTGCGGAGGTGATGGCGTCGAGATGAGCGCCATCGACGGGGACGGTAGTGTTGTTCGATGAGACTTGCATGATGTGTTCCAAGGCAATGAGGTTACCGCGGCCAGGCGTCACGAAATGCGCCCGGCGCGGATCGGGTGGCGCCAGGCGCCGTTTAATCCGCTATTGAGCTTGGGTGTCGCGCAACCTCTTGCCGGTTCCATCGGCGCGCTCATCAGACACACTTGAACAGCACCTTGACCTCATAGTCATCGTTGGCATCGAGCGCCGGAAAGCGGGGGGAATTGACGTAGGTGGCCAGTTCGGCGGCTGTCTCCTGCGGCTCGGCCCGGCGCAGCGGCAGGCCGCGGTATCGGGTGTCGGCATTGACGATGGCATGGCGCAGGTTGCGCTCGCGGCAGGTGGTTTCGGCCAGTTTGAGCGAACTGCCCAGGGCCTGCTGCTCGTTTTCCGAGTAGGCCAGGCTGCGGTAACTGCCATCTTCCAGCGGCATCAGGCTGGCCACGGGGGCGCTGGCGCAGGCGGTCACTAACAGCAGGGGCGAAACGATGGCGACGAACTTGTTGATCATGGCGAATTCCCGGTGAGGTGGCGTCGAAATGCCTGGCGAGACGAGCTCGGTGGCCGGGATGAGTGGCGGCGCATGGTGCCATGGTTCCACCAAGGCGGGTAGTGCGGCCCATGAAATGTGTGGCCTGGCGCATCGTTGCGGCCGATTTATCGATCCCCGTGGGCAGATGTAATGGCCGCGTCACAATCCCTTCCTAGAATACGCGCACAGCAGGTTTGTTAAACATTGAAAAACCGATGTTCATACAACCAGTGGCAAGTTCTTTGTCGTATTCCGAAGTCACTGTTGCAGTGCCCGATGAGAGTAGCCGACGACAGGCAACGGATCCTCGCAGGTTTCTCCGCTTCAAATTCCATAAAAAAATCAGGAAGACGTTCCGGATTTCCGGCGCATCTTCGTCTAACCTTTCAAAGCCAAGTCGATGATGCGTTCAGATACTGACGATTGGTTCGTCACTCAGGTACTGCCGCTGGAAGAGTCCCTTTGGCGCTTTCTCAGGCGCAACTGTCACAACGGAGACGAGGAAGTATCTGACCTGATGCAGGAGGTCTACGTACGATTGTATGAATCGGCGCGTACGCGCAAGCCCGAACAGGTGAAGCCATTCATGTTTTCCATCGCCCGCAATCTGCTCATCGACCGGGCGCGCAGGTCGCAGGTTGTTTCCATCGAAGCCTATGCCGACCTGGATGCATTGGATATGACCGTCGATACACTTTCGCCGGAGAGGCATCTGATCGGTATGGAAGAGTTGCGACTTCTGCAGAACGCGCTGGACGATTTGCCTGTACGTTGCCGGGAGGTAGTGCAGCTCAGGAAAATAGATGGCTTGTCGCAACGCGATGTCGCCGCCCACATGGGTATTACCGAAGATACGGTCGAGAAGCAGATGTCGAAGGGGATTAGGGCGCTTGCCGAAAACCTGCTCCGAAGAGGGGTGGCCGTGACACTGGCAAGAAAAGTTGGTGCGTATAGAAAAAGGATCGGCGTGGAATGAAGAATGCGTCTCGGGTCGAGGCGGAAGCCGCAGACTGGATCGTCCGACGCGATAGCGGAAACTGGACGCAAGAACTGGAGAACGAGTTGCATTCCTGGCTGGAAGATGCAACCGCGCATCGTATCGCCTATCTGCGCCTGGAGCGTACCTGGGAGCGAGCCGACCGCTTGCGCAGCATGAAGACGCCCGATGCCTGGTCGGTGGCGCGGCATGTTCCTTTCTGGAGGCGCACGCCGGTGATACGGCTGGCCGCCGGGCTGGTTCTGGTGCTCAGCGGGGCGCTGATGAGTGCAAGTTACTGGATGGACAGTGGCCGATACAGGACGGTCGTGGGCGAAAGCCGCTCGATGGCGCTGGCCGACGGTTCGCGTGTCACGCTGAATACCGATACCCTTTTGCGGGCAGAAGTCGAGAAAGAGCAGCGTACGGTCTGGCTTGATGAAGGCGAGGCTTATTTCGAGGTGGCCCATGACGCTCGCCACCCGTTCGTCGTGGTGGCTGGAGAAAATCGCGTTACTGTGCTGGGTACGCGGTTTTCTGTGCGCCGCAGTGGCGACCGGCTGAGTGTGGCCGTCGTGGACGGCCGTGTGCGCGTAAGCGCGCAATCGGCTATGCATTCTCAGAACGAAGTGGTGATTGGCAAGAGCGAAATGGCGATAGTCGATCACGGCGCGATCCTGAAAAGTGCAAAAACTCCTTCGGAAATCGAGCGCCAGTTGAGCTGGCGGCAGGGCAAGTTGGTGCTCGATCAGATGACCCTGGCCGATGCGGCTGAAGAATTCAATCGCTACAACAACAAGAAACTTGTCATTACGGATGACACCGTTGCGAAAATACGGATCGGCGGCAGCTTCAATGTCGATAACGTGGAAGGGTTTGCACGTCTGCTTAGTCAAGGATTTGGATTGAAGGTCAAGAACGGTGATAAGCAAATAGAAATCGGAAGTTAGCATTCCGGATTGTGGCCGCTGGATCGTCTTAGTAGGGGAAGTCATAACACTAACCTACTAATGGGGAACAGGATGATACGTCACAAGATTGCGGCCGCGATTTCTACATTGGCCTTTTGCGTTGCCGCCCACGCGCAAACGCATGAATTGAACATCCCAGGCGGTGACCTGAAGGCGGCGCTCGACGCGTATGCATTGCAGTCCGGCACCCAGATCATTTACAACGCCGACGAGGTGCGCGGGCAGCGTACGAGCGGCGTCAGCGGCCGTCTCTCGAACGAGCAGGCGCTCAGTGCGTTGTTGAAGGATACGGGGCTCTACGTGAAGCACGACGGCAGCTCTGCCGTTGTCATTTTTCGCGGCACCATGTTCGACGTGCCCGCCCAGCCGCTTGATCGGGCGATCGCAGCCATCGAAGCGCAGTCTCAACTGAAGGTGATTCGTCCCGCCGCCATGCCGGATGCGATCAGTAATGCAGTACACGGCGTATATGCGCCGAGCGACGCGCTGCGCATGGCAATCGATAGCAGCGAACTGGCGATCAAGTCGGAGCAGGGTGATCGCATTGTGCTGGCGCGCCAGGAGGCAGGATTGAGCACGGTCATCGTGACGGCGCAAAAGCGGGCACAGTCGGCGCAAAGCGTGCCGATTTCCATGACCACGTTGTCGGGCAAGACATTGGATGCCTTCCGTGTCCAAAGCCTGCAGGATGTCTCGCGGCTTACGCCGAGCCTGCTGGTGTCTTCGTTCAGTCAGAACAATCCGACCGTGGCCATCCGTGGCGTCAGCAATACGTTCTCGCAAATGGGTGTTAGCAAACCGGTGGCGGTCGTGGTGGACGATGTCTTCATTCCACGTAACAGTGCTTCCAGTTTCGAGTTGTACGATCTCGATTCGATCAGCATCCTCAAGGGGCCGCAGGGAACCCTGTTTGGCCGAAACGTCACGGGCGGCGCGATTGTCATCAATACGCGGGTGCCGTCATTCGAAGAACGCGAGATCGAGACCCATACCAGCGTCGGCAACTACGGTGACCGCCAGTTCAGTGGCCTGGTCAGCGTTCCCTTGAGCGATAGCGCCGCATTCAAGATCTCTGCCAATGTTCATCACCATGATGGCTATGGATACGACCGCCTGACCGGGCGCGAACAGGACGACCTGAACAGCCGTAACGTGCGCACGCAATGGCGTATGAAGTTCAACGCCGATGCCGAGGCAACCTTCAGTGTGGACTACGGTGAGGACTGGAACCGTGGCCGCACCTTGTCTTCCGATACGCTTGGCAGCGACGGCAACAACCGGACCTCTGAACTGGGCGTGAATCAGGGCTTCAACCGCAGTCAGTACGGTATTTCGGCCAAGGTCAATTGGAAAGTCGGGCAGGGCGATATCACTTCCATCACCGCATATCGCGATTCCCGCTCCAAGGAGACCTACTCCGGCGTGGGCACGAACTATCGTTTCCTTGTCACGGGTGCGCAGGCCCTCAATACCGATGCCGATCAGGTGGGCACCTTGTCGCAGGAATTGCGCTATGCCAGCCCGAAGTGGGAGAGTGGCGACTTCGTCACCGGCCTGTATTTCATGAACGAGGCAGGTAACCGCCAATTGCGTACCACCGGCCTTGCCGCCGTGACTGGCGCGGTCAATAGCGATGTGTTGTCGGCGGCCGGTGTCAATACCACCAGTTACGCGGTATTTGCCGACGGTACGCTGCATCTGCCGGCATCGGTGGATTTCACCGCCGGCCTGCGCTATACCCGTGACGAAAAAGACGCTTCGCTGACGCGTACCGATTTCCGCAGTGCGGCCAAATCCTTCAACGTGAGCGGCGCCTCTTCCAGCTGGAGCCAGGTGACGCCGCGCGGCGTACTGAGCTGGGAAGCCCGGCCCGGTTTCATGACCTATGCCAGTGTGACCAAGGGCTTTACCGCCGGCGGCTTCAACACAGAAGCGGCGACGGCGGATATTTTCCGCACGCCGTTCCAGCCTGAGACCGTGCTCAACTACGAAGCCGGTATCAAGTCACAATGGCTGGACAACAGGCTGCGGGTGAATGCTGCGATATTCCGCATGAAATACAAGAACAAGCAGGAACTGGTGTTCAACGCCAACAACGGCATCCTGACCATCGTCAACGCCGGCAAGGCCACGGTGAATGGTGGCGAACTGGAAGTTGCCTACAAGCCGACTCGCTGGCTGGATCTGTCGCTTGGGTATAGCCGGCTGGAGGGTGTCTATGACGATTTCGTCGTCGGTGCCGTCAACAACACGGGCCATCCGCTGGGCAATTCCCCGCAAGACCAGTACTCGGTCGCGGCCAGCATGAATCTGCCCTTGAACATGGGCGGCTATCTGACCGGATCGGCCAGCTATTCCTGGGTAGACAGCTATTACACCGGCGCCACCCAGGACCCCAACCTGAAAAACCCGAGCTATGGCTTGGTCAACGCCAGCGTCGGCTATGACAGCAGTGACCGCAAGTGGGGCGTTAGCTTTTGGATCAAGAACCTGACCAATGCCTATTACGTCCAGACGCGATCCACCCAGGTGGTCAATGCCCAATACGCTGCGCCACCGCGCACCTTCGGCGTCACCCTGAACACCCGCTTCTGAATCCAATCGAAAGGGAACCGATATGTCAGATCGTAAACGACGGCAATTGATCCAGGCAATCTTGAGCGCCCCGCTGGCCGCCGGCGCTGTTCTTCCGGGCCGCGCCGCTGCTCAGGGACAGAGCCTTCCCGCCTGGCAGCCGGGCCTGCTCGACATCCACCACATTGCCACCGGGCGCGGCAATGCCACGCTGATGGTGCTGCCGGACGGCACCACCCTGCTCATGGATGCAGGAGCGACAGACGATTCACTGGACGTCTCCTTTTCTCCTCGCCCGGACGGCAGCCGCCGTCCCGGCCAATGGATTGCGCGCTACATCCAGCGGCGCCTGAAGGAGACCGGGACGCAGGCACTCGACTATCTGATGGTCAGCCATTTTCATCCCGATCACACCGGCGACGTCGGAGCGGATGCCCCGCCCTCGAGGTTGGGGCCATATCGCTTGTCCGGTGTCACAGATGTCGCCGAAATGGTGCCGATCGGCACGGTGGTCGATCGCGATTTCCCCGGCTACGATTACCCCACGGTGTGGACCGCTCCTTTTGCGACGAACTACTTTTCCTACGTCAAGAGCAGGGTGGCCAAGGGGCAGGATGTGCAGCGCTTCAGGGTCGGTACCGACAAGCAATTCGTCGGTAAGGGCCACCATCGCGTCCCCGGCAAGTTCGGCGTGCGTAACCTGGTCGCTAATGGCGAGGTGTGGATGGGTGTGGGCGAGGGTACGGTAAAGATGTTTCCACCGCTCGATACCCTGGACCGCAAGGATTATCCCAACGAAAACCTCTGTTCGTCGGGCCTGCGACTGGACTACGGCGACTTCCGCTATTTCTCGTGCGGCGACCTGACCAGTTACACCTACGACGGCGAACAACCCTGGCGCGATGTTCTGACCGCTGCCGCACGCGCGTCCGGTCCGGTGGACGTTGCGACTGCAGACCATCATGGATTGTTCGACGGCCTTAGTGCCGATACCGTGCGCCTGTTGCGCCCGCAGGCCTGGATGATCCAGACCTGGCATATTTCGCAGCCCGACCTGCTGCAACTTGAGCGCATGTTCAGCGAACGTCTCTACCCGGGAGCACGCGAAGTTTATGCGACCTCCGTAATGAAGGAAAACCTTGTCGCCAATCGCCGCATGCTGTCACGCTTGAAGAGTATCGATGGCCATATCGTGGTGCGTGTGGCGCAGGACGGCACGTTCAATATCTTTGTCACGGACAATGCAGATGAGAGTGACCGCGTCAAGATGGTGAGCGGACCGCATCGTTCCAGCCGCAAGAGTGCATGATGGCGTTGCTAACGACAGCAAGGCGCATGCGGCGCGTGGGCATGGTGTTGGCTCTGGTAATGCTGGCCTGGTTTCAGGCCGCAGCTGCACAGGACGCGCCGCGGCCGGTCAAGGTGATGGTTCTATCGATGTTCAAGCCCGAAGCACAGTACTGGCTGGCGCATTGGGGCAGCATTGAACAGATCGCCGTGCCCGGCCTTGCACCGGACAATCCTGTGGTGCATTGCCGCCAGGACGGGGCATGCCTGGCTGTGCTGGGCATGGGGCATGCCAACGCTGCCGCGTCAATGATGGCGCTGACATTGTCTGGACGCTTTGACCTGCGGCAGGCGTATTTCCTGATCGCCGGCATCGCGGGTATCAGTCCCGAATACGGCACGCTGGGAACGGCAACCTGGGCCGGCTACGCTGTGGACTTCGGGCTGCAATGGGAGCTCGACGCGCGCGAGATTCCCAAGCGCTGGCGCACCGGCTACCTCGGCATCAATACCCGCCATCCGGATCAGAAACCGGCATTGGACTACCGGACCGAAGTGTTTCAGCTCAATGAAGCATTGCAGCAGGCGGCCTATCGGCTTTCGCGCAACGCGGTACTGGCCGACGATGAGCAAGCGGCCAGCTACCGGGCCAGGTATGCGCAGGCCGCCGCGCGCGGCAAGCCGGAAGTCGTGCGTTGCGACACTTTGTCCAGCGATACCTGGTTTTCCGGCCGGCTGTTGAGCCAGCGGGCGACGCAATGGATGGGTTTGCTCACTGATGGGCGAGGCCGCTATTGCACCGCCCAACAGGAAGACAACGCGACGCTGGAAGCGTTGCGCCGCGCCGGTGCTGCCGGGTTGGCCGATCCGGCGCGCGTGGCGCTGTTGCGCACGGGGTCGGATTTCGATCGACCGGCGCCCGGTTTCTCCAGTGCCAGCAACCTTCTGAATTTCGAAACCCAAGGTGGTTTTGCCATTGCGACAGAGAACCTCTACCGCGCCGGTTCACCTTTGGTCGAAGCTATCGTCTCGAACTGGGCTCGCTGGTCGCAGGGTGTTCCCTCCGAGTGAACGAGAAGATCGCATGCACGACGGAGAAAACAACCATGCATTTTTCTAACGAAAAACCGGCATCGTCGCGACGAGCCATCAGCATAGCCATGGTGATTGGTTTGCACATCGCGCTGGCATACGCATTGCTCAATGGAATGGGCAAGGAAATCGTGGAAGTAGTGAGCCAGCCGGTCCAGGTCAGTATCACCGAGATTCCCAAGCCCATCCCGGAAGTGAAACCCGAGACGGCGCCGCCGGCGCCGGCACCAGCGCCAAAGAAACCGCAACCGGCCTACGTGCCGCAACCCGAAGTCAAGACCGATGCGCCGGCCATGCCGGCCGTGGCTGCTGCCAGTACGCCGAGTGTGCCTGTGCCGTCTGTGGCGCCAACGACGCCCGCCGTACCTGGCGCTGCCAAGGGACCATCACGTACACCGGCGGTGGTGGACTCGAGCAAGTGCGGAAAACCGGCCTATCCCAGCGCCTCGCAACGCAACGAAGAAGAAGGGACGGTGACCCTGGCTTTCCTGATCGGGGTGGATGGCGCCGTGCTGGATGCCAAGGTGCAGAACTCCAGCGGTTATCCGGCGCTGGACCGCGCCGCGCGCGACGGCCTGAGCCTGTGCAAGTTCAAGCCGGCCACCGTGGATGGCGTACCTGAACAGTCCTGGACCAAGATGCACTACGTCTGGAAGCTGGAGTGAATGCCAGGCCTTTACACATCTTTTGCATTTTCAATTTGGAGCAAGCATGTTCAATTCCCGTAAATATATTGTTTTACTGGCAGCGTCCGTGGGCGCCTCGATGGCGGTCTCAACGGTACATGCCGCCGAGACGGTCGCCGTGGAAAATCCTTACGGACTGGCCGCGCTGTGGGCCGGTGGCGATATCGTGGCCAAAGCCACGCTGTTGATACTGGTGACGATGTCGGCGGCGAGCTGGTACGTCATCATCGCCAAGTTTCTCGACCAGATGCAGCTCGGGCGGCAAGGCCGGGACGCCGCCGACAAGTTCTGGAAGGCGGCGAGCGTTGCCGGGGGCATCACCCAACTCAAGGATGGCAGTCCTTACCGCTATATCGCGGAGACTGGCAATACCTCCAGCGAACACCATGAAGGGGCGCTGCTGGAGCAAATCGACCTCAATACCTGGATCACGATGTCCATCCAGCGTGCGGTAGAGAGGGTCAACAGCCGGCTGCAGAACGGAATGTCCCTGTTGGCCACGGTCGGTTCTACCGCTCCCTTTGTGGGCCTGTTCGGCACGGTGTGGGGCATTTACCATGCACTGACGGCAATCGGCGTGGCCGGCCAGGCATCCATCGACAAGGTGGCGGGGCCGGTAGGCGAAGCGCTGATCATGACGGCCATCGGATTGGCCGTAGCGGTGCCGGCAGTATTGGGATACAACTGGCTCATCAGGCGCAACAAGAGCGCCATGGAAGAGGTGCGCTCGTTCAGCGCCGACCTGCATGCGGTATTGCTGGGTGGTGCCATGCGTGCTGCACCGGGCGCGGCATTGTCCAAGAAGGTTGCCTGATCATGGCGATGTCCTTGGGAGATGCCGGTGGCGGCGAGGAAGAGGTGATCGCTGCCATCAACACTACGCCGCTGGTCGATGTGATGCTGGTTCTGCTGATCATCTTTCTGATCACGGTGCCGGTCGTCACGCACACCGTTCCTATCAAGCTGCCCAATGAGATCAACCGGTTATACGAGCCCAAGGTAGAGAACATCAACCTTGCCGTACGCAGCGATGGCCACCTGTACTGGAACGACGAGTCCATTGCCGGTCAGGCTGTCCTGCTTGAGCGACTCAAGAAAGTCGCGGCAATGAAGCCGCAACCAGGGATCAATATCCGGGGCGATCAAAACGCGCGCTACGAATTCGTTGGCCGTACCATCCTCACGGCGCAACGCGCAGGTATCGTCAAGATCGGTTTCATCCTGGAACCTCCAGCGCGCAGTTGAACTATCACCGCCGCAAAAAGGCGATATGGAGAAGCAGTATGGCCATCAATACAGGCGCCCCGTCAGGTAGCGATGACGACGCACCGATGCTGGAAATGAATATGACGCCTCTCATCGACGTCATGCTGGTGCTCATCATCATGTTCATCATCACCATCCCCATCCAGAATCACATGGTGGAACTGAACATGCCGGCGCCAGCACCGGCAGTTCAGCCGCCGCGCTTGCCGCAGACGCAGACGATCGATGTCACCGTCGATGGCACCCTTCTCTGGAATGGCGTCATCCTGGCTGGACGTGCCGAGCTGGAAGAAAAACTGGGAGAGGTCGCACGCCAGGCCGATCAGGATGAAGTCCATATCAGACCCAACAAGCTGGCACCGTATCGCGTAGTGGCGGCGGTATTGGCGGCAACGCAACGGGCCGGCGTCATCAAGTTGGGGCTGGTGGGCAACGAGCAGTTCCTCGATTCCTGAACAAGCTCGTTGCCCGCTTTTCTTCCGGCTTGATACCGTGTTGGTGTCAAGCCGCTTCGGTCTCCAGAAAATAAGATTGCTTCCAGTTGGCGACCACCGCCACATGCTTGAGCATGCTCTGCATGGTCTGCGCCGGATCCATGGCCGCCAGCGGCAGCGCCGACATGGCAAGAACATGACCAGAGCCGGGATCCATCGAAAATACCGGGGAGTGCAATCCGTGCATGTCGCGATTGGCCGCCAATAGCGCTTCGAGGATGGCGCAGCGGTTTTCCTTCGGCGCTTCGCCAAAGTCGCAAACGATAGCGACGTTTTCCTCTCCCCACTGCGCTGCATCATGTGCGATCATGAACGGCACACCATTCAGGTCGAGCCGCAGTATGCCAGGAGCGGGATCCAGCGTTAGGCCCATTTCCTTGCTCAACTCGTGTACGAAGGTTTCAAAAGTGGCTTGCGTCTTCATCATGTAATGTCCAGTACTTTGTCGTTGTGGGGACGGGCCTGCGCATTCGTTTGATCTTGCCGATCCTGGGGCTCGTCTGTCACCTCCGCGATGCGCTCCGAGTCTCCCAAAGCCTCTTGCTGGGCCAGTCTGTCGAGCTGTGCGTGTGCTTCTCTGATCAGCTTGGCTGCCTGCTTCTTGATGCCGGGACCGGTGAAGATGCGCTCTCCGGCGTAGTCGGTAACAGCCCGGCGGGCGGAATAAAGATAATGCTCCCTGAACATCTCGATGAACGAAGGTCTGCCTTCTCGCCTGGTAAAGAACTCCCGTCGTACGCGAGCCGTATTGACTGCCTGTGGTCCGCCCCAGGCGGCGAGTACGGCAAATCCGAGCGGCAGGGCAGATAGGCCCATCATGACGTAGGAAAAAGTTCTTGAGTGATCGTTCGGTCCTTCGCCGGGAGTGCAGGTAAAGGTCTCGGGACGAGACCTGCGCGCCATGCCGGCGCCAGCCTGCAGCAGGAAGAAGAAGCCGGTGCCGCCGACCCCCATGAAGGTTGCGCGGGCAATTTGTACTACCAGTGCGGGGACGATATAACCGGGCATGTTCCAGCGCGTCGTGATTGCATCCTTGGTGTTGCCCAGCCAGTTTTTTTCGCCCAGGAACACATTGGCGATGGCTTGCGTGGTCTCGTATGTGAGGCGTGTGTAGTCGAACGGCAAGAGAATCCGGTCCAATTGGTGATGCCGGAGTTTTTTCAGCAGATCCTGCACCTGAGCCATCGACTTCGGCTCTTTGAGCAGCTTGCCGGCCGCGAGGTCGTGATTAGTAACGATCCTGTCAGCATCGGATGCGGACGCATCGATATGCGGTCGTACCCTTAACGTCTGTAGCAACGCGTGCTCGTAGGGGGTCAAGGACTTGTCTCGGCGCGCCTGGTATTCCTGGGCTTCTTCTATGTTCTGGGCCGCCGGAGCTGTCTTCCAGCCGTCGATGTTAAGGGTGCTGCCTCGCGCCTTGTCCTCCAGGCGCGTACGCACCGCCAACTCCAGCGGCGTCAGCACGGCAGCTTCGGCGCGCGCCATTTCTGCCCATTCCAGGACCTGCTCCCGCTTCACATCGACGAAATCATCGACCTCCAGCAGCTCACGGGTTTCGTATTTCTTTTGCAGCTGCTCCAGCTGACCGGCCAATGCGGGCGGAAGCGGACCTTGTCGGAGCGCTTTCGCCGCCGCCAGCGAATCGAGTCCCAGCGCGTCGCGCAGTAGCTCAAACGGGGTGTCAGTCTCGTATTTGGCCTGCAGAGATGCGAGGTTCCTAACGGCTTCCGGGGTTGGTTCTTCGTCGTTGGCAGGTGCCTCGAGCGTCAAAAGCTTGTTCAGCTCTTCCAGTACCATCAGTTTTCCGAGTTCCTCGAGCGCTCCATCGCAATTGGCCAGTGCCGGACCTTCACAGCTTGACTTGAATTCATTCCAGCGCTCCCTTACCTCGGGACTCATGGGGGGAGAGAATTTCGCCAGGTTGAATCCGCCGGCTTCGTCAAACGTCTTGATCAGTTTGGCGGTTGTGTCGAACTGCTTGGCGATTTTTTCAAGCACCGCATCGCAGCGGGTCGTAATGCCGTCGCCGATCAACCACATTTGTTGCACATATCGCGCTCTGAACATGTCACGAACTTCATCCTTGGTCTGGACCAGTCCGGAAGAAATGTTCGCGGCCATGATCAAGCGTCCCTCGCGCATCCGATCCGTCGGCGCAGCTGCCAGCTGCAACAATTGCACCATGGCGGCCGTGCCCATCTGTACGTAGAAGGCATACTGACTTCCTTTGCAGTCCTTGTTCTGCGCAAATGAAATGTATTGCGTCAGGTTCAGCAAGATCTGTTTCAGGGCCGACAGGGTTGATTGTGCCCAGCGTCCATGGTCGAAACTGTCGTCATGTATTTCGCGGCGATAGCGCGCCTCCATTGCCGCTTCGCTGGCGTCAAGCGCCTGTTCAAGCTTGTTCTTGGTCTCCTGCGAAGGAGCGCTTTCCACCGCTGCCAGCGCTTCCTTTAGCTTCTTGTTGGTGGCAGTCATTTCGGTCGAGGTGGCGGCCAGGGTTTTGGCGCCTTCCAGGTTCCTGCTGCGCCCCGGAATCCCGGCATCGCGCGCAAAGTCGAAGCCGTAGAATGCCGCATTGAAGACGTGGACGCTCAAGTAGGGTTGATACACCTGCGCCAGCAGCGACCAGCCGAACGACACCAGGGCCGCATTGCTTTTTGGGCCGAGGCCGCCATACAGAGTTGGCAAAATGCCGATCGCATTGTTCACGGCGCCAGCAGCCTGAAGGGCCAGTGCCTCACGGACCAGCTCCTTGGCTGCGGCGCTCGGATCGACCTTGAGCGCTTCAAAGATATGATCCACGTATTCCATCGCTTTATCGCTTCGACTATTCACGTCGAGCGTCAGCAGCAATTTGTTTATCTCGAGCACGGTGGCCATGCTTTCGTCGGAAATCGGGCGATGGCTGGTTTGCATGACAACGTCATGATGCAAGGTATTCAAGGCGTGCGCTCGGTCGTGCTGATATTTCCGTTGTAATGGATTGCTGCCGCGATGCTGCAAGGACAATCCCTCGACAGGGGGCATGTCGATGGCGATGTGCGCGTCTCGTAGATTTTCCGTGCGTGCTGTCTGTAGATTGATGTTATCCAGTTCCAGCTCCGGAATGCGGGGCGAATTATTGGAGATCGGTTGCATGATGATTTTCTAAAAATATTAATGAATGCGATTGTGTTTCTCGATATTCCACTGGCTGGCATAAAAGGGCATGGCCTGTGCAAGCAGTGGAATGAAGCGTTGGGATGGCGGTCGATGGACGTTCCCATCGGGTCGCGCAAGGCGGCCCGATGGCAGATGATGGTCAGATCAGAGGTCGTTGATTTTTTCTTCGATTTCTATCTTGGCTTCAACGATCTGGTCAGCATCACCGCTTCGCAGTGCTTGGAAGTATTGTTTGACCGGCTCTTCGAGATTCTTGCGCAGGCCAGACTGGTTAAGTTCGATGGCGCTCAGAACGGTATCGTATTCCAGCGCCAGGTAAACCTGATCCACCTCCGCCGCGGCATGCCGGGCGCATTGTTGCAATGCCGGATCAGACGACTGGAAGATGTCGCGGTAGCCAACGCGGTCTTTGTAGGTCAGACCCGGCCCCTGATCGGTGGCGAATTTCATCCCAACGCTAGCGGCCATTACCTCGTCATAGCTGTGATGGCGCTTATTGCCGACCAGGGCCGCCAACAAGATGGCGCGGAATGTTTCCAGGGAGGGGAAGGGGATCGGCTGGTCTTTCTGTTCTTTCCTTTGCGCGGCCCATTTATCCACGGCCGCGCAATACAGGTTGAGGTAGCCCAGCGTATGTCCGCTCATGCCTCCCACGATCGGCCGCTGATTGTTATAAGCGCTGTCGTACCAGTCTTTTTGCTTGCTGATGAAATCTCGCTTCAGAAAATCGGACGAATAGTGGATGCCGAATTCCGAGTCGCGGATATGAAATTCCGCTGAGTCTCTTGGGATGTTGAGCTTACGGCGAATCTCTTTGATGTACTTCTCGCATGCGACTTCAGGTTTTTCCAGGATGTTGCCGTGCACGCCGGCCACGTTCATCAATCCTACTTCCCGTTCCGAGGTCACCAGCGGATGGCGATAGTCGAGTTCTTCGGCGTTGATATGAGTATTGTAGGTCTGCTCGAAACTTTCGCCGCCATGCAAGTGCGCATCGGACCAAGGAATCTCCGCGATGTCGCCATAGAGGAATTTTCGTTCGTCCTCGTTGGCGGCGGTCCAGATCTCTTCGATGGAAAGCTGGTCTGACGGTTTCCCGGTTTCTTTGGCGATGCCGGACATCAGCTTATTGAATTTCCGGCTGTATTTCTCATCCTGGATATGTTTTCCTGACCGTTCCGGAAGACGTTTTTCGCGGAATTGATACACGCCGTTTTCCAGTGATTTCTTCATCGCCTTCGACAGTTCATTCCATTCTGCTTCGGCCACACCCGTTCCCAGATTGCGTTGGTTCATCAACGGCACCAGGCCGCTTTCCCTGGTGCGATAGTCGGCAAGGGGTTTGAGCAACAAGTGGCCGTAGCAGTTTTTGCCGATCGGGATGGAGCGGTCCGGGTCGCGCGTGATGGTGCTTAAGTGATAGATCCAATATTCCATGCTGTTCTCGATGCCCTGCTTGTACTCCACCGATCCACCGAAATAAGGAAACTGGCCAAACAACATCTTGAGCAACTTCATGTAACCGATGACGCTGGCCTTCTCGGTTTCGTCCACGTCTTTGGAGATCGGATGTTTCGCGAGAAATGCCGTGATGGTTGAATCACTACCATCGCGCTCCTCGAATAATCTCTTGAGGGGCTCCAGCGGGAAGTAGTTCTGGAATTTGTTGAACAAAAAATCAAGACGGCTGGATCGATGTTCCTTCCCCAAGGGGGCATCGGGGGGGAGCACGATCGACTCGATGTCGAGCTGCTTGTGAATGAGCTCGATGATCTTCTTCAGTTCCGCCGTAAAGTGCGGTTCGTGTTCGATCGCATGTTGCAGTTTTTCTTCGAACATCAAATTGAGGTCCAACACCAGGTTCGCCGCCACGTTGGCGGCCCTGCTATGCGTGCCGCGGTCGCCGTAGGTGGTAGCGATCACGGTCGGCGTTTCGCTACTCAGACGTGGTTTGCTAAGCAAGAGGCCGGTTTCCCGGCAGAGGTTGACGCTGTTTGCAAGAAATGGCTTGGAACGATGGGGCGAGTGCAGATTTTTTTCAGCCAGCTTGGTCTGTACGAAGACGCGGCCGGAATTTTCCGGACCGCGCACCGTGCCGCTGGACGCGGTCGGCACCACCACCTGTTTGGCTTGTGCTTGGGAAGTGGGAGGGGATGAATCGGGTATTGGATCGAAGGATGTCTTTCGGCTTGTGGTTGGAAACATGTTTGTATTCCTTTAGAAAATCTCCGCCCGCACGATTCAATTTGAACAGGCGAAGAAGGATAAATAAGCGCAGCAACTTGATGATCGTTTCGGACCATGCCTCTGCGTCGTTAAAGATTTTTCGATAAGCGCACGAATGTCGCGAGCGGTACTGGCTGAGTGCATTGACATGTGGGATGGCCTGACAAAATCTCTTCGCACGTGTGGACCCATCAGCGCCAAATTGCGACGATGGAATACGAAAAAATCACCGATGGGTGGTGGGTTGTCGATGCATGTTCCTGCTTCATAAAAATGTCATTTAAATGAAACGGGAATGTCATGTTTGATCAATGAAACCCGCTCTGCATAAGGCTTTCAGAGAAAACGTTTACTGTGAGTCGTAACGCGATGATGATGTGTCGTTACGATGGAGTTGGAAAAATATCGACTTACAACAGTGTTAGATTTTGATGATTTAATAGATTATTTTTTTGATCGAATATGACGTGATTGCAATCGATCTGGAGGAAGAAAAACTGCGCGAAAGCTATCTGCTGCCAGATGTGAAGGGTCGCAACGCGACGAATATATCGAGGGGGCCGCAGTTGTCTAACTGCGTCACTACACAAACCGGCGTCAACAATTCGCCGACGCTGATAAAGCGCAGGGTTCGCACGTCACGGTCGGTCGCTGACGGTGATATCGTTATCATTGGTAGTCTGGAAGAGAACCGTGAAAGCTCAGGCTGTGCTGGCTTTTCGTCTTCCGGCTTCTTCAATGATGCTATATGTAGCAGTTACCGTAGCGACCGGGGCGGTTGAGCTGCGCTAGCGCACTGCGTAGCCGTGAATCCAGCATGTGGCGACGTGGCTTCGGGCGTGATGAATGTATTGCAGGGGCGGCACGAGCGTAATGACGATGCTCTTGGCATTCCCGTGTACGAAAGCGCTTTTATGGATTCCGGACATTCAGTCGTTCAAAGACGGACTACATGGTGCTGCATGGTGCTTCCCCAAAAAAAGACCAACTCCGAAGAGTTGGTCTAAGTGCGTGATTTAATTGGTGCCGGTAGATGGAATCAAACCGTCGACCTACTAATTACGAAGAACCCGAGCATGCTCTCACTGGTTTGCCGGGTTCACAGGATTTTGTTGGTATATGACGGTGCGCGGCTCGTAAGGCCGACCATTGATGCGGCGAAGGCCGTTGACGAAATCCTGGCTGTGAAAATTCTCGCTGAGGATATCCCGCGAAGCTTCGTAGTACATTGAGCGAACACCGAGAAGGCCCAGTACGGTGTGCTCCAAATGGTCGGTTTGGTACGCACGATGTTCGAGCATGGCCTTCTCTTCCGGATTTTTCCCGATAAAAGACCTTGTCCACAAAAGCATGGGAATTTCATACCCTGTCACGTCCGAAATGGACTGGCCGGCATGGTTTCTCGTGTGGCCGACTTCCTGTCCATGGTCTGAACTGAAGACCAGGCTGGCGTTGTTCTGGCGTGTCGCCTTCATCGTCAACTGCAGCATGCTCCCGACAACATAGTCGTTGTATGCGATTGCGTTGTCGTATTCATTGCGCAGCTGGCGAATCCACACCGGGCGGTCGGCTTTGGCGAGTTGTTCTGAAATGTGGTCGACGGCGCCATCGAACTTCGCATATTCCTGTGGATAGCGCATGTCATATGTTGGATGGGCGCCCAAAAGATGGACCACGATAAGCTTTTTCGGGGCTGGATTATTTAGCGCGGCTTCCAATCCGGGCAGCAGATTTCCATCGAAGTTGTTTTCGCCGCGCCCGGCCCCCTTGTTGATAAAGAGCTTTTCGCTGGCGCGGTTGGATACCAGGCCCAGCCAGCCATCGTTGGGGACCTGGTTGGAAATCCAGAACGTCTTGAAGCCGGCTTCATGGGCCAGCATCAGCACGTCGGGCTTGCGATTCCACTCGTCCGGTTCATCGATGTCTGCCGGCGTGAACATTTTCATCAGCGAAGCCATGGTCGCCGGCTCCGACGAAACAACATCCTGGAAAACGATCAGGTCCTTGCGCATCGAACTCAGCAGCGGCGTTGTGTTGCGCGGATAACCGTACAAGGACATGTTGGCGCGGTTGATGCTTTCTCCGATCACCCACACCACAGTGTTGCTCTCTGGGCCTTCATACTGGACTTTCCAGTCGGATTTCTTCGCCATATTTCGCTCGATGTCCCTCGACATGTTCTCGGCCCGAACTACCTGTTCGTGATAGTCCATGTAGCGCAAAGGCCAGAAAAGAAGCGGATTTTCCTTGGCCATCGTGGGATTGAAATGCAGGGCAAGGAACACTGTGAGAAGCGCGCCAATTCCGGCGAGGCTCCGCCGCTTCAGCGGTGTGGCAGTGGCATCGGGTTCCATGCCGGCAAGTTTTCGTTGGGCCAGAAATGCCAGGAAGCTGGCGGCCAGAAAGACGAGCACGGCTTTCGCCACGTCGCGCCAGTTGTGCTGAAAGAATTCTCCTGTTTCACCGGGGTTCGAGTTGAAGATGGCCTGTAAAACCAGGATGGGATTGGGGCGCAATCCAAAGTAATCGCGCAGGAATCCTTTCAGCGTAGCGTCGAGGAAAAAAAGCAGGAGAATCAGGAGCGTGCTCGTCGATAGCCATCGTGGTCTCCGGCGGAAATAGGGGATGGCAATGAAAATTCCTGTAATCCCCGGCAGAGCGCTCGCCATCAGGATGCTGCTCTTGGCCAGCTCATTCGTACTCACCATGCCTAGCATCCAGAAAATGCTCAGGCCGACCAATCCGATGCAAAGTCGATTGCGCAATTGTTTCAATTTTGCTCTTTCTGCCGCCCTCGTCGGCAAATCGTTGCAGCATGCGTATGGGGTCGTCCCTTCGAACCCCAATTCCTGTTGTGTGGCGCCTGTTCTGGAAAGCGAGTCATTCTTGGGAGTTGCTCAGAGAACGCAGGCCGCGCGGTATGACACGCCAAGAGCCGATTTGTTTCGTTGAAAGCACAAGCCATCAAAAAAATATTGTGCAAACAACCAATTTCCAGACCGCAACAGCGTTCTGTTTGGACGGGAAAGCTTTAGCGCGTTTACGAAAAGGAGATGAGAGGGGGATGTTGATGCAACTGAGGAGGGGGTATTCGCCGGTTTGGCTAGTCGCCGAGCGGGGCGGTCAGGCTAAAAACTAAAAACATGCTCATCACTGCAACTAAAAGAGCACCAAAGACGAAATACCCGATTATCCGGATTGCAGTTTTCATATCGGCATTGCCTGATTGTTGGATGCCTGAGGTGGGGGCAAGCCCCCACCCCGGAAATTGGCGCGCCTACTAGAATCGGTACGCAGTAAAGATGG
>NZ_LFLT01000180.1 GCF_001189955.1 Herbaspirillum chlorophenolicum
GTCGTAATCGCAATATGGTTACCGGTTTTCCTGATTCATCCATTTGGCGCCATAACGAAGAACATTACAGTATTAGCCTGTTTGCGTTATCTGATCGTTATGGAAAAACGCTGACAATCATTTTCCCGAATTTCGTTTCATTAAAAGTCAATTCAGTAGACGCCCTCAAACGGCCATAATCGGTCATAAATTTCTAGCGTAAAGAAAATAGAATGTCGCATCAACACTCTGCGGAATTCAAGAAGAACCGAAGCCGAAAGATTGAAATCGGCGACGTTTTCATGTTGCCCCTTATTGACGGGCGCTATGCGTATGGGC
>NZ_LFLT01000181.1 GCF_001189955.1 Herbaspirillum chlorophenolicum
GTTGTGTGTGGATTGTCCTCGCCGAGTTATGCGGCGAGCTGCCAATTGGGCTTATCGGGCCCGTCGGCGATATGGGAGGTGGGATGCGGAGAGTAGCCTAAATGCGATTTTTGTTCGACAGCCGGCGGAACAATCACGCTCGAGCTGTAGACCTGCACCGATTTCATGCACGAAAAGTGGCACAGAGAGCAGCCGACGTCGTTGTCGCCCGCCTTAGTTTTTTCAGTACCAGCATGCTTATCGGCTTTCACCGAAGGATGCTCATGATGGCCGATATGGGTCGGCACACGA
>NZ_LFLT01000182.1 GCF_001189955.1 Herbaspirillum chlorophenolicum
GTTCCAGATATCGCACCGGTTCGCCTGCAAATGAACTAGGCAATTCATGGGCTCCATCGGCGAATGAGCCAAATAGGGTTGTTCGTAGATGGCTTCAAGAACTTTTCCGCCGGCTGGTGCCTTATCAAGCACAGTACCGCGCTCCTTAGCCACTACGCCAGGCTGATTCGTGAAGGAACGGAATTTTTGAAAAATCTCCGTTGAACTTGCCTTGAGAGACTCGGAATCATCCCATTCGATTTCCAGAGCATCGCGTCCCTGGCGAGCAATCCAGG
>NZ_LFLT01000183.1 GCF_001189955.1 Herbaspirillum chlorophenolicum
GACGAGGGTTCGATCCCCTTCACCCGCTCCACTTCGACTTTCCAGGGACTTCCATAGAACGCCAGGGAACGTCGTAAGTTATTGTCAGGATTGAGGATTTTCACCTAACCTCGATCCACTGACATCCAGCGAAATCCACTCCCAGCCGGTTCTAACTGGTACGTTGAGCGGTACATTGGCAATGCGGAGGTTCCCAAAACCGTATTGTTGCTGGAGGAGCCGGGGTTCCGTCGGGAACATGGCATCCAACTCGCTTCACAGGAGTTGGGC
>NZ_LFLT01000184.1 GCF_001189955.1 Herbaspirillum chlorophenolicum
ACCGCCATGAACGATGTTCTGGGGTTTCTCACCGAGAACTGCTGCGGCGGCAATGCGTGCTCGCCTGTAACAGCATGCTGCGAGCCAGCCACTACTACCGAATAATCAACGCCTGGAACCGTCAGGCCTTCACGCCAAGGAGTCACCATGTCCACTAGCCAACAGAAGACCTACAACGTTCTTTTCCTCTGCACCGGTAATTCGGCTCGCAGCATCATGGCCGAAGCACTGCTCAACA
>NZ_LFLT01000185.1 GCF_001189955.1 Herbaspirillum chlorophenolicum
AAGATAATCTTTCACGCTGAGCATGCCTATACATGGCTGGGCGCCAAAGGGTAATTTATCTCCTCTAGCCAGTTTTATCGCCAAAGCGATCGACGCACCGCACGGAATATGCGGACCGTGATTGCTTCCTGCAATTAAATGCCACGTCAAGGTTTGAGGTAGTCCATTTACGTCGTCGCCTTCCATGGAAACAAACATACCGCCTTTGTCGCTTACAAGCGGCTCAA
>NZ_LFLT01000186.1 GCF_001189955.1 Herbaspirillum chlorophenolicum
GCCGCGCCTGCGGCTGGCTCTACCTCCCAGCCGGCAGTTACTACTATGGATAGCATGGACTCCATGGACGGCGCCACTGCCAAAACGGCGGGATCAGTGGATCATGGGGCGATGAACCATGCCGGCATGAACCATGGTGGTATGGACATGGGTGGCATGGATATGGGCTCCAGCTCGACAGCGCCCGCGGATGCCCGTGATCCACAT
>NZ_LFLT01000187.1 GCF_001189955.1 Herbaspirillum chlorophenolicum
GTGGGGGTCTCGGGCATCTGCGGGCGCTGTCGAACTGGAGCCCATATCCATGCCCCCCATGTCCATCCCACCGTGGTTCATGGCGGCGTGGTTCATCGCCCCATGATCCATTGGCACCGTCGGACTGGCGGTGCCGCCGTCCATGCTGTCCATGCTATCCATGGTGGTCATCGCCGGCTGCGAGGTCGAGCCAGCTGTAGGCGCGGT
>NZ_LFLT01000188.1 GCF_001189955.1 Herbaspirillum chlorophenolicum
GGCGCATACTCGTCAGCATTCCGCTTAGAGAGCGGTCCTCTTGGAGCATGTCCGGTTTGATCTTCTCTGATGGAGTACCCACTGCTTCCAGTAGATGGCGCAAAGACGCCTCAAGTTGAGGAATTAACACGTGGGCGGCACGTATGTAGTCGCCTTGGAAGAAGCTAGAGAAACCGAGGGAATATAAGAACTCGTGCCCTGGAGG
>NZ_LFLT01000189.1 GCF_001189955.1 Herbaspirillum chlorophenolicum
TTCGAATGAGAAGGGATGCAGTGCAAGGCGCGCCGCGCCGCACAGGGTGGATCCCTGCGCAAGCGGCGCAACGCCGCAATGCGCCCTTCTCATTCGAACCCTTTGGGCAGCCCCGGAAACGGGCCGCTTACTGCGTTACTCCTCCTTACCGTAGCACCGCTACGGCGCGTCGTCGTGCCTTGTATTCGGCCCGTTTCCGGGGCTG
>NZ_LFLT01000019.1 GCF_001189955.1 Herbaspirillum chlorophenolicum
CACTCCCGCCAAACCCACGCCAGTAAAGGCGTTGCGGCTACTCCGGCTGCCGGAGAATAATTTAAAAGAGCCGGGGCCGCCCCTAACGGGACGGCCCCGGTTCTTTTTCTACACGCTCAAATAACGCCTTCACGCCTCATGAGATCCACTACAAAACCTGCGCGCGAGCCGTTGAACCACCAGCTACTCAGCCGCCCTTGACGGTAAGGTCGCTCTTCACGTCCTTCACGCCCTCTACTCCTGCGGCCAACTGCAACGCATGCTGGCCGACTTCAGCGCTGGGAACCGCTCCCTTCAGCGTCACCACGCCATCCTTGGTGGTCACCTTGATCTTCATGGCCGATACCTGCTTGTCCCCCACCAGTGCCGCCTTAACCTTGGCGGTGATGACCGAATCATCTATATAGGCGCCGGCTTTCTGGGTGGTCTTGGGCGAGCCGCCGGTATCGGCAGTGTCCGCAGCCCGCACAGCCGGCGCCGCGGCAACGGCTGCAAGAAGAGATGCAGTAACCAGCTTGGCAATGCACTTGGTCTTTTCCATGATGGGTTCCTTATATAGAGAGAAGAGAAACGGTGGGTGCCCAAAACGGCACCGCCTGCCCTACTCTTCGCAATCCCCATGCCACCCGCTCATTTCTTCAATATTTTCAATAACTTAGCAAAAATCCCCCATCCACGCATGAGCTCCAGACTTGCCCATCTACTTGCTTTCCGTCTCTTCAAGGCGACGATCCCTCCTTACCTAAACAGGTAAGCCCTTGATTTATAAGGGATCACGCCTGTCGCTCTGCAAAGACACTTTCTTCCCCGCCCCTGAACATCCTCGGATCAAGCCCATTCTTCTGCAATAGTCGATAGAACTCCGTGCGGTTGCGATCCGCCAACCGCGCCGCATCCGATACATTGCCGTCCGTCAGCTTCAATAGCCGGATCAGGTAATCCCGCTCGAACTTCTGCTTGGCCTCGGCGTAGCGCAGCAGATCCAGCGTCGGCGTACGCAACGCACGCTGTACCAGCGACGCCGGGATCAGCGGCGCGGTCGATAAGGCGCAAACCTGCTCCACTACGTTATAGAGCTGCCGCACGTTACCCGGCCAATGCGCCAGGCTCAGCAGCTCCAGCGCATCGGGCGCGAAACCGGTCAGGCGCTTGGCATACTTGGCAGCGGTCGTCTTGAGGAAATGGTTGGCCAGCAGCGCGATGTCTTCACGCCGCTCTTCCAGCGACGGCAGGTGCAGCGCCACCACATTGAGCCGGTAATAAAGATCTTCGCGGAACAAGCCCTGGGCCATCGCCGCCTCGAGGTCGCGGTGAGTCGCCGAAATAATGCGCACATCCACGGTACTGGGCTGGTTGGCGCCGACCTGGCGCAACGTCTTCTCCTGCAGCACGCGCAAAAGCTTGACCTGCAAGGGCATCGGCATATCGCCGATCTCGTCCAGGAACAGCGTGCCGCCATCGGCGGCCTGGAACAGGCCCTCCCGGCTGTCCATCGCTCCGGTGAACGCCCCCTTCACGTGGCCGAACAGCTCGGACTCCAGCAACTGCTCAGGAATGGCGCCGCAATTGACTGCAACAAAAGGCTTCTCCGCACGCTGGCTGGCGCGGTGGATGGCGCGCGCCAGCAGTTCCTTCCCGGTTCCGCTGTCGCCGCGGATCAGGATGCTGGCATCCGATGCCGCCACCAGCCGCGCCTCGGCCAGCAATTCCGAGACCCGCTGGCTGCGGCTGATCAGCTCGGACCGCCAGGCCTGGTCTTCCATTTCCAGCGCCGGGGAGGAAAGGCTCAAGCCCTGCGCCACCTTGTCCAGCAACAGCGTGCCGTCAAAAGGCTTAGTTAGATAGGCAAAGGCGCCGCGCGTGGTCGCCTCGACGGCATCGGGGATGGTGCCGTGGGCCGTCAGCAGGATCACCGGCAACGTCGGATGGCGGCTGCGGATCTCATCGAACAGCGCCAGGCCGTCCATGCCCGGCAGCCGGACATCGGTGATCACCAGCGCCGGCAGCGAGATGGCCAGTTGCGCCAGCGCCGCTTCCGCGCTTTCCACGGCGACCACGCGATGGCCGCTGGCCTTCAGGCGCAGCGTCAGCAGGCGCAACAGGTCGGGATCGTCGTCGACCAGCAATAAGGGGGAAGAATGTCCCATCGGGGCTCCTGTTCCTGATATGGGGAACGGGCCCGACGGGAGATGGCGCTGTTACTTGCCGCCGGCCGGCAGGCTCCGTTCGATGTTCTTGAGGGCCTCAAGCTTGTCGTTGAGCTGGTCCAGCTTGCGTTGCGCATCCTTGAGCTGGATGGACGATTTCTCGGCGTTGTCGGCCACGCGACGCAAATCGGCGTAAGAGCTGACCAACAGTTGGACCAGGGGCTTGAGCTTCTCCGCTTCGACGCTGTTATCGGCCATGACGTTCCATAGTTGGGCTTCGGCCTTGGCCAGATCGATGGGATCGCGCGTCATCGACAGCGCCATGGCGCGCCGCACGTTGTTGGACGGGCTGGCCGGGTAAGCATTGATACGCTGCAGTTCGCGCCCCAGCTCAGCCGGCGGCATCTTGCGCAGCACCGCGTTATAGCTCAGCAGTTCGTCGATGTTGCTGGCCGAGTGGATCAGTTTGATATTGGACGTCGGCGCATCCGACTGTGCCGCGCAAGCCGCCAGCAAAAGACAGCAGGCCAATAGCAGGATCTTATTTTTCATCAGGCAACTCAATTCTGAAATGCGCCCCACTCTCGCACGGCATCAATTGCACATAGCCGCTGTGCGCCTGCACATACTCGCGCACCACCGACAGGCCGATGCCATTGCCGCGGCGCGCGCCGGTCGGCTGGTGCAGCCCCTGGTAGAACGGTTCGAAGATACGGTTGGCGTCGGTCGGCGCCACACCGGGGCCCTGGTCGATGCATTCTACGCGCACCATTCCCGGCGCATCGGACAGCAGGAAACGGATGAAGCCGCCCTTCGGGCTGAAGCGCACGGCATTCGACAGCAGGTTACCCAATACGATCGCCATCTTCTCCGGATCGACCACTACCGTGCGCGCGGCGCCTTCGATCTCCACCTTCAGCTCGCGCGCCAGCCATTGCAGGCGCTGGTCGTCGATCACCTTGTGCAGCAGCGCGCGCAGGTCGACCGGCACCGGCTGGATATGCTGGGCATCGAAGGAAACCTCGTTATAACGCAGCAGGTCCTCGATCTGCGTCTGCAGCGCCTGCGTATTCTGGCGCAGGATGCGGGCGATCTCGCGCTGGTTGTCGGAAAGCTCGCCGGCCACGCCGTCGTCCAGCAGCGCCGCCCCTTCGCACAAGGCCGACAACGGCGTCTTCAACTCATGCGACACATGGCGCAGGAAACGCGACTTTTCCGCCTCCAGGTCTGCCAGGCGCTGGCGCAACCAGTCCAGCTGCTGGCCCAGGCGGCGAATGTCGGCCGGCCCGTGCACCTCGATGTGCTGGTCGAAACGGTTATCGCCCAGGCGGCTGATGGCATGCTCCAGTTGCGCCAACGGGCGCGACAGCCACAGCCCGAAGCAAAATGCCAGCAGCACGGCCAGCATGATGGCGCCGACCACTTGCAGCGTCAGCATCTGGCGCTGCTGTTCGAGTGCGGCCGACAGTGCGTTGTTACGGCGGTCGACTTCGAGCCGGCTTTCCTGCGACATGCGCTCGTTCAAAGACGGCAGGCGGGCAAAGTCCTGGAACACCTTCAACTGTTCGGATTTGTCCTTGCGCGCTTCGGAATCCAACACGGCCGCAGCCTCGTCGGCATACACGCCCCACTGGCTGAAGATGTCGCGCGGCGCCATCGGCAGCGACTCGGACAGCTCGCCCAACGCTTCCCTGGCCTGGTCGCGCGCCTCTACGAAACGGTCGCGGAAGGCCGGGTCGTCCAGCACCAGGTATTGGCGCGCACTGCGTTCCATCGCCACGGTGCGTTCGGCCAGGCGTTGCGCGGCCTCGGTCAGCTGCACCGCCTGGCGCGCAGTGTCGCTGCTGTTGGTGGCCATGCGGTCCAGAGTAAACAATGCATGGACGGATGTACCGCTCAACAGCGCGGCGATCAGCAGGAACGCAGCCAGCAGCAACTGCCGGAAAGACAATCCAAGATAGCCCTGCCTGGCGGCAGGCTGTCCTGCCAAATTAGGGGTGTGCTCGATGGCGTTCTGCATGCGATTGATCAAGGTCCTCACAAGACTTTCGGTGTAATCCTGGCGCTCAGGCCATCTCGGAAACCTGCCCGCTTCTTCTCCGGGAGCCGTACAAATACGCGCTCAGGATAAGAGCAAGGCGCAAAACTCAGACAAACCGTGTGGCCGGAACACCGCCGCCGGCCCCAAAGGACAGTCGAACGGCGCCAGCGGGGGAGCGCGAACAGGTTCTCATGCCCTCCTTCGCATCCGAACCTTCCATCGGCAATGCCATCGCTCTTTTGTTTGTTATCAGTCGACGGCTGCCACAGGAAAGCCTGGTGCGGGCTCCCATTGTAATCAAGATGAGCTTGTCAGAAAAATTTCCATGCATTGCCATATCGGCAACGCCTGCACCCCTTGCGAAACGCGCGGCCGCTCAAGCCTGCGGACCGACGAAATCCAGGAGCGTCATGGCCACCACCTTGGTGGCCTTCTTCAAGTCTTCCAGCGCCAGGTTCTCATCGGCCTGCTTGGCATTCGATTCCATCAGCGTGCGCGGGCCGGCGCCGAACAGCACCACCGGGATGCCATGCTCGCCATACAGGCGCGCATCGGTATACAGTGCCGAACCGTTGGTGGTCAGCGTCTCGCCCATCACGTCCTGCGCATTGCGCAACAGGCTATCGACCAGCTTCTCGTGGCCCGGCAGCGGACGCAGCGCGCGCGCCAGCAGCAGGCGGCGGATCTCGACCTTGATGCCGGGCAAACCGGCCACCGCATCCCCGATCATCTTGCGCACGCCGGCTTCGACCTGCGCCGGGTCTTCTTCCGGAATCATGCGGCGGTCCATCTTCAGCACCACCTTGCCCGGCGCCACGTTGGTGTTGGTGCCGCCGTCGATGCGGCCGACGATCATGGTCGGATGGCTGATGCCGGGGATCGCCGAACGGATCTCCTTCAGCCCCGGCACTGCCGCATAGATGGCATTGAGGATGGCGGTTGCCGCCTGCAAGGCGTCATGGCCGGTTTCGGGCATGGAGCCGTGGGTCGCCTTGCCATTGACGGTGACTTCGAACTGCAGGCAGGCATTGTGGGCGGTGACGATGTTGTAACTGAAGCCGGCCGCGATCACGAAATCCGGCTTGGTCAGCTTCTGCTCCAGCAGCCAGCCGGGGCCGAGCAGGCCGCCGAACTCTTCGTCATAAGTGAAATGCAGTTCCAGCGCGCCGCGCAAATCGGCGCCCAGCGCCTCCAGTGCACGCACCGCGAAGATATAGCTGGCGAAGTCGCTCTTGGAAACCGCCGACGCACGGCCGTAGATGCGGCCGTCGGCAATCTCGCCACCGTAGGGATCGTGGCGCCAGCCCTCGCCTGGCGGCACCACGTCGCCGTGGGCATTGAGCGCCACGGTCGGCCCTCCGGCAGCGTAAGGACGGCGCACGATCAGGTTGGTCACGCTCTGCATGCCGTAATCGGCCACCTGCTGCTGCGGCACCGCATACTTCTCGGCGCTCCAGCCCCAGGCCTTGACCAGTTCAGCCACCGCATCCGCATGAGGCGCGTTGTTGCCGGGCGGAGTATCGGTGGGAATGCGGATCAGCTGCTGCAAGACGCCGACTTCCTCATCGAAATGCTGGTCGATCCATGCGCACAGGCGCTGCGACAACTGCTTATTGGACATGCTCGCGACTCCGTCATCAAAACGCGCCGGCCACGCCGACGCAAACCCCCATCATAGCGCACCGTCCCCGTGACGGGCACCGCCGCCAGCAAACCCCGCGTTTCCCCGCTATCATTGACCGCGCCCTCAGCCAAGGGCCGGTCAGAGCCTGTTCCACAAACAGGCTTTATATATATAGATAAGCGGCGAAGCTTGCCGTTAGCAGGCATACCGCCCCCACCACGCCAAACCACATGTCATCGCTGCCTTCATCCACCGGCGCCACCGAACCCGCCCATCACTTGGTCATCGCCGGCGAAGGCCTGCCGCCCGAACAACGCGGCCGCGCCATCATGACGCTGCTGATCGCGGTCGGCCTGGCCACGCTGGACACCGCCATCGCCAATACCGCCCTGCCGGCCATGGCACTGGACCTCAACACCACACCGGCAGGTTCGGTCTGGATCGTCACCGCTTACCAGCTGGCCATGATGGTGTCGCTGCTGCCGCTGGCGGCGCTGGGCGAAATCGTCGGCTACCGCCGCATCTACATCTGGGGACTGGTGCTGTTTACCGCCGCCTCGCTGCTGTGCGCGGTCGCGTGGTCGCTGCCCACGCTGGTCATCGCCCGCTTCCTGCAAGGGCTGGGCGGGGCCGGGATCATGAGCGTCAACACCGCACTGATCCGCTTCATCTATCCCACCCGCTCGCTGGGCCGGGGCGTCGGCCTGAACACGCTGATCGTGGCGATCGCCTTCACCGTCGGCCCCAGCGTCGCTTCCGGCATCCTCGCCATCGCACCGTGGCCGTGGCTGTTCGCGGTCAACGTGCCGCTGGGCATCATCGCCATCGCGCTGGCGCTGCCCTCGCTGCCGCACACCGCACTGTCCAAACATACATTCGATATGCGCAGCGCGCTGCTCAATGCCGCAGCCTTTGGCCTGCTGATCCTGGCTATCGGCGAAGGCGCGCACCAGGCCGAAGCCAGCGTAGTCGGCATCGAACTGGCGGCGGCCATCGTGTGCGGCCTGTTCCTGTTGCGCCGCGAGAGCTCGCACCCGGCGCCGATGCTGCCGGTCGACCTGTTCCGCCATCCCATGTTCTCGCTGTCGGCAATCACCGCCGTGTGTTCGTTCGCCGCGCAAGGCCTGGCCTTCGTCTCGCTGCCCTTCTTTTTCCACCACGACCTCGGCCGCAGCCAGGTCGAGATCGGCCTGCTGATGACTCCGTGGCCGGTGGCCGTGGCTATCATGGCGCCGATTGCGGGCCGCATGTCCGACCACTATCCGGCCGGCATCCTCGGCGGCGTCGGCCTGGCGCTGCTATGTGCGGGCCTGTTGTTGATGACCTTCATGCCGGCCGCGCCCAGCGTGTGGGAAATCAGCTGGCGCATGCTGTTATGCGGCATGGGTTTCGGTTTCTTCCAGTCGCCCAACCTGAAAGCCCTGATGACCAGCGCCCCCCCGCACCGCAGCGGCGGCGCTTCCGGCATCGTGGCCACGGCGCGCTTGCTGGGCCAAAGCATCGGCGCAGCGCTGGTGGCGCTGTGCTTCAACCTGTCGGAAAGCCAGGGATCGCGTTTCGCGCTGGGTTTCGGCGCAGCCTTCGCAGGCGCGGCCTGCCTGGCGAGCTTCCTGCGCCTGCTGACCAAGAACCCGTATGCACCGCCGCTGAAGAAATAAGAAAAACGGTCCGATGGCAGCAACGCCAACCGGGCAAACAAGGAAAACGCCGGGACAACTCGAGTTGTCCCGGCGTTTTCTTATGGATGAGCCACTCCAGGCAGAAGTCCATCTTGTCCGTTTGAAAGACGCGAACACTGCATGGCCATGCAGGAAAACATCAAAAATTGCCGCTGGCAAATCTTTGAGAATGTGAATTGCAAATTAAACCAAACGTGAGACGTTCCGGCGCGCTCAAGGAAAACACATTCTGCTACGATGAAAAACGTGCCGCACATTTACCACGCAAAATGGTGTGGCATGAAGAACCTGCAAGAATGAAAAGCAGGACAGGCGTCAATTTCATCAGGGACATCGAACCGGTTTCCGGGAACACACCACCACCAGGCAACAGACCTGGAATTCGATATGCTGAAATCCATCGCCACAGAACAGCTGCGCCTAGGCATGTACGTCCACTCCATTCCAGGAGCGTGGATCGATCATCCTTTCTGGCGCAAGTCATTCAAGCTCGACCGCTTCGAGGACCTGGAGGCGTTGCGTGCCGGCCCCATCCGCGAAATCGTGATCGATACCGCCAAAGGGCGCGATATCGCCCCCGAAGACGCCGCGGAAGATGACGAAGAGACGCCGCCGCCGGATTCGCCCGCCGCACCGGCGCCCGTCCCGCGCAAGGCTGCCACGCGCACCGACACCCGCGTCGAACGCGAACGCGCCGCAAAGATCATCTCATCGTCGAAGTCGACGGTACTCAATATGTTTTCCGAAGCCCGCATGGGCAAGACGGTGGACATCAAGGACGCCGCCGAGCTGGTGACCGAAATCACCTCATCGGTATCGCGCAATGCCGACGCCCTGATCAGCCTGGCGCGGCTCAAGACTGCCGACGACTACACCTACATGCATTCGGTGGCGGTGTGCGCGATGATGATTTCCCTGGCGCACCAGCTGGGCATGTCGCACGACCAGACCAAGCAGGCCGGCATGGCCGGGCTGCTGCACGATGTCGGCAAGATGTCGGTGCCGCTGGACATCCTCAACAAGCCGGCCAAGCTGACCGAAGAAGAATTCGCCTCCGTGCGTTCGCACACCGTGGCAGGGCATTCGATGCTCCGGCAGATCGATGGCATCAGCCAGGCCGCGCTGGATGTTTCCCTGCATCACCATGAAAAAATCGACGGCAGCGGCTATCCGTTCAACCTGAAGGCCGACCAGATTTCAGTCATGGCCAAGATGGGCGCCGTCTGCGACGTGTACGACGCCATCACCTCCAACCGCCCGTACAAGGCCGGCTGGGACCCGGCGCGCTCGATCCGCCACATGGCCAGCAGCGCCGGCCACTTCGACGCCTCGATCATCGAAGCCTTCGTCAAGGCAATCGGCATCTACCCGACCGGCTCCTGCGTGATGATGCAATCGGGCCGCCTGGCAGTGGTGGTGGACCAGCGTCCCGACCAGCTCCTGACGCCGCGCGTGAAAGTGTTTTATTCCACCCAGAGCAAGATGCCGCTCAAACCCGAAATGGTGGACCTGGCGCATAGCAACGACAAGATCATCGCCTATGCCGATCCGGCCAAATGGGACATCCGCAACCTGCCTTCGCTCGATTTCTGAACGTGCCGCCGGCTCAGTCGCGCTGGGTAAAGGCCGCCGTCGAGGCGAGTTCGTTGAGCAGCGCCACGGTGGCGCAATTGGACACCAGGTAAGGATTCAGTTCGCCGCACACCGAATATTTCAGCAGCAACGAACGGTTGATCTTGTCCAGCCTGATCTTGCCCATGGTCCACGACGAGTACTGCCGTTCGTCGATCGACTCGTAACCCAGCAACACCAGATCGTGATGGCGCTCGTCGTGCTGCAACTGGCCATACATCTGGTTCACCTGGTCGCGCCCGCCCTCCAGCACCTGCACGAAGATGGTGTCGCTATAGCACAGCACGCCAGTGATCCCTTGCTGGGGATTGTGCTTGCGCGCGCTGGTCAGGATGCTCTCGACCATCTCGTGGGAAATCGGGCTGCGCGCACGGCTTGCGTAGATCAGACGAACCAGCATGATGAGAACTCATTTCATGAATAGGCGTGAGTGCGAGCTTACCCCATTTGGGATGAAGTGCAAGGCGCGAAGTTGGGTCAAGACTGGACGTCTTGACCCAACTTCGTAACGCAGCAATTCGCCCAAATGGGCCGCTCCCTCCGGGTTCTGCTCAGAAAGGGCGCTGGCCGCGTTGCGCTCCTTGCGTGTGGCACCGCCACACGACGCGTCGCGCGCCTTGCCAGCGCCCTTTCTGAGCAGAACGCATCTCACGCCTATTCATGAAATGAGTTCTAACCTCGTTGACGTTGGGAAATCAGCGCCAGAAATTCGCGCCGCAGGTTAGCGTCGCGCAGGAAGGAACCGCGCATGACGCTGTTGATCATCTTCGACTCCATATCCTTCACGCCGCGCCAGTGCATGCAGAAATGGTCGGCCTCCATCACGATGGCAAGGCCGTCCGGCTGCAGTTTCTGCATCAGCAGGTCGGCCGCCTGGGAGACCGCTTCCTCCTGGATCTGCGGGCGGCTCATCACCCATTCCAGCAGGCGCGCGTACTTCGACAGGCCGATCAGGTTGGAATGTTCATTGGGCATCACTCCCACCCACACCTTGCCCATGATCGGGCACAGGTGGTGCGAACAGGCGCTGCGCACGGTGATCGGGCCGACAATCATCAGCTCGTTCAGGCGCTCGATATTGGGAAACTCGGTCACCGCCGGCGGCGCCTGGTAACGGCCGCGGAACACCTCGTTGAGGTACATCTTGGCCACGCGCTTGGCGGTATCCTGGGTATTGTGGTCGCTCTCGACATCGATGACGAGGCTTTCCAGCACCGCCGCCAGCTTGCCTTGCACTTCAGCCTGCAGTTGCTCGAGCTCGCCGTCCTCGATGAAGGCGGCGATATTGTCGTTGGCGTGGAAACGCACGCCGGCGGCCTTGATGCGCCCACGGATGCGTGCCGACACAAGTTGCTCATGCACGCTGGGCTGATTTTTTTCTGTTGCCATGATTGGGGGCGGGTGCCCGGACAGGCCCGCCGTCTCGGTGGAATAGTCGCCATTATGCCCCGAAAAGGAGCATCGCATCAGGCTCGGCGGCCAACAGGGGCATGCGCCGCATCTGCCGGCGGTGGCCTCCTTCAAGAGAAATACACCGTAAATACCCGGCATATCTGCAGCTTAACCATGGCTGATTTTTGTTTGCAGGCATTTACATCGAATTAACCGCTGCTTACATCGTTCACGAACATCATCCGCACACGAGCCGACGCGTATTGCGCACATTTCGACGCTACTCGGCAGCGCCGGACAGTCCAGTCCGGCCGTCAATTCTCGGGGGGATCGCCATGAAGTTCCAATATCGTCTGACCGGCGCATGCGCGCTGGCCGCCATGCTGTCCGCATGCTCAAGCCCGGCGCCGATGGTGACCGGCCCGACCAGCGTACGGCCGTCCTATCCGGTGGCCAACGTCGAAAACAGCGGCGCCATCTTCCGCGTCTCCAGCGCGCAGCTGTTTGAAGAACCGACCACTTACAACGTCGGCGACATCATCAAGATCGACATTTCGGAATCGATCAGCAGCAGCAACAAGGCCGCCACCACCAACAGCCGCGACACCAGCCTGTCGCAGCAGGGGCCGGGTTCCGGGGCGCCGCTGGGCGGCCTGTTCACCCAGCTGTACGACGCCAACTACTCGGCCACCGGCAGCAACTCGTTCAAGGGCTCCGGCGATAGCAGCAGCACCAACACCATGACCGGCACGCTGATGGTCTCCATCGTCGAAGTGCTGCCCAACCGCAACCTGGTGGTGGCAGGCGAAAAACGCATTGGCGTCAACAGCAACGTCAACACGCTGCGCTTCTCCGGCGTGGTGCGCACGCGCGACATCCGCGGCGGCGTGGTGGCCTCATCCAACGTGGCCGACGCGCGCCTGGAACAAGTGGGCGGCGGTTCGATCGCCGACGCCAGCACCGACAGCAGTTTCTTCCGCCGTCTCCTGACGATCTGGTGATCCATGCGGATGTGCGTCCCGCACGCACATCCGCGGCGCAAGGAAAAGGCAAAACAAAAACGGCAACCGAGGTTGCCGTTTTTATTGACTGCCGCCAGTGCGGCGGTGCGTCGTCAATATCCGCCGAAAGCCGACTTGGTATCGGACGACCCGTCGGCGATGATGGCGGGATTGCCCGGCAGCAGCGCGTCCACCAACGGCCCCAGCTTCTCGCCGACGGAGGCCCACTTGTCCTGGCCGAAGGAACCGATGCGGTATTGCGCCATGCCCAGCACGCGGCCGTCACGGCGCAGCGTGAGCGCGGCGTAGGTGAGATAAGGGGTGTAGGCATCGGAGAACACCTTGGTGTCCCATTTGACGTAGCCGCTATAGGTCAACGTCACCGGGCAGGACATGGCCTGGCTGCCGGCGTCGTAGACGCGGCTTTGCACGCCATGCTTCTGCAGTTCGCCCTGCAGGCCCGGCACGAAGTCGCTCAACGCCACGGAACCGTTCCACTCGATGCAGATCTCGCGGATCGGGTCCTTGTTGTAGACGATGGGATTGGCTGGCGGATTGGGCGCCATCGACTTGACGCCGGATGCGGCATACCCGACCAGGCTGGCCGCGTCGACCAGGGTATTGGTCGAGGTGACGACGCAACCCGACAACGACGATGCCAGCAATGTGACGATGATGATGGTGCGCATGGTGCTCCCCCCGAGCGGAACCCGCGTTGTATGGATGCGGGGTTCCAGGCTGCCCATCATATCCGCGCGGGTTCCCGCGCCATGCTTGTTTTACCTTGATTTACGCTGCACATCGGCACGCTTTACATCGATGTCGCACGCGCGCAATAGGCGCCATGCTGGCACAATAGCCGCACCTGTTTTCGCCCACCCGGAAGGAGACCCACATGTCACATTTTTCCCTGCGCACACCGATCGCCGCCCTTGCCCTCGCCCTGGGCGCGGCCGCTCTGACCGCCCATGCCGATACGCTCAAGTCCGAAAATGAAATCCGCCCGCTGACCGACAAGATCATGGCCCAGGCCGGCGCCGGGCGCACCGACAACGCCTACGGCGCGATGTCGCCTTACGCGCTGATCGACATCCGCGCGCTGGAAGTCGCCCGTACCAACGCACGCAGCTCGCGCATGGCGATCGAAGCGCAAGTCGGCAATTCGATCGGTTACGAGTTCATCCGTTCGGAGAAGGTCGGCGACTCGCTGCTCAAGCTGACCTATATCGAGAAGACCGAGAAGCAAGCCATCCCCTGGCAATTCATCTTCTACAAGACGCCGGCCGGTTGGGGGATCAGCGCTTTCAGTAACGGCGACAACGTGGATGCGCTGTTCGACCACTGACCAGCTTGTCGCTGGCTCAGATCGCCCGCTGCGGCTCCAGGTCCGCGCTTTCGATATCGGTCGCCACGCCGGCGATCTTGTCGGCGATGATGCGGCTGGAACCGCAGGCCGTGGTCCAGCCGTTCGACCCATGCCCGGCATTGAGCCACAGGTTGGCATAGGGCGTCTTGCCGATCAGCGGTGCGCCGTCCGGGGTCATCGGCCGCAGGCCGGCCCAGTATTCGACCCTGACCAGATCGGCGCCGCCGGGATAAAGGTTCTTCAAGGACTTGATCGCGGTAGCGCAGTCGCGCGGCGTGACCTTGGTATCCCAGCTACCGATCTCGGCCGTGCCGGCCGCGCGGATGTGGCTGCCCATGCGGGTGATCGCCACCTTGTAATACTCATCCATGACGCCGCTCCTGGGCGCGCCATCGGGGTCGGCCACCGGCACCGTGATGGCATAGCCCTTGACCGGATAGATCGGCAGATCCAGGCCCAGGGGCTTCAGCATCGGCACCGATGCGGCAGCGCAAGCCACCACATAGGCATCGGCCTGCAGCGTTCCGGCGCTGGTGCGCACACCCGCCACCCGGCCGCCGGCGACCTCGATGCCCTCCACCGTCGTCGACAGGCGGAACGCCACACCTTGTGTCTTGAGCCACTCCGCCAGCGCGCGGGCGAACAGCGGGCAGTTGCCGGTCTCGTCCATCGGCAGCAGCAGGCCCCCTTTCAATTCATTGCGCGCCGCGCGCAAACCCGGATCGAAGGCCACGCAGCCGTCGGCATCGAGCAGCTCGAACGGCACCCCCGCCTCGGCCAGCACCTGGGTCGACAAGCCCGCGTTGTCCACGCCTTCCTGGGTGCGGAACAACTGCAGGTTGCCGCCGGTAGTCTGCTCATACTGGATGTCCAGGCGCTCGCGGATCTGCTTCAACTGCAAGTGGCTGTAGCGCGCCAGGCGTCCCATGCGCGCCTTGTTGACGGCATACCGTTCAGGCGTGCATTGCGCCAGGAAGGTCTTGAGCCACTTCCATTGGTGCGTGTCCAGCCGCGGCGTAAAACGCAACGCGGCTTCGATGCCCATCCAGCTCTGCAGCGACCACTTGAGCGACTTGGCCGGCATGCCCGGCGCCGCCCACGGCGTGGCGTAGGATGGGCAAACGTGGCCGGCATTGCCGACACTGGTCTCGGCCGCCACGTCGGCACGGCGTTCGACCACGGTGACCTCATGGCCGCGCTCGCGGAGAAAATAAGCGGTAGTGACGCCGACGATGCCGGCGCCGAGCACGATGATGCGCATGGTGTTTTCTGGGATGGATAAGATGGGTTAAAGCGTGAGGCCGCCGTCTACATGCCAGACCTGGCCGGTGACATAGGAAGCCGCGGGGCTGAGCAGGAAGCCGATGACATTGGCGATCTCCTGCGGCTGCCCCAAGCGGCGCAGCGGGATGCGGTCGAGCGCAGCCTGCCAGGCAGTCGGGTCGATGGCCGATTTGGCCGGGTCGCTTTTTTGCACATAACCGGGTGCGACCGCATTGACGGTGACGCCGGCCGGCGCCAGCTGCACCGCCAGCGATTTCACCAGCGCCTCGATGCCGGCCTTGGCCGCGGCCGACGCCGGAAAGCCCGATTCGCCCAGGCGGAACACATGCGCCACGAAAGAGCTGACCGCCACCATCCGCCCCGAGCCGGACGCCTGCAATGCATCCTTGCAGGCTGTCGTGAGCCGGAAGAATCCCGAAAGCAGCGCATCGAGCGAACGCGACCAGTCGGCGTCCGACAACTCACCGATACGCTTGCGGTCGGCGAAGCCGGCATTGGCCACCAGCGCATCGAGCCGGCCGAATTCATCCAGCGCCGTGTCGCGCAGCAACGATGCAGTGCCGGGCTCGGCCATGTCGCCGAAGGCCAGCACGCAGCGCGCGCCCTGTTCACCGCAGCGCTGCGCGGTGGCTTGCAGTTCAGGGGAATCGCTGCGCGCGTGCAGTACCAGTGACACGCCCGGCCGCGCCACCGAGGTGGCGACCGCCGCACCGATACCGCGCGCGGCGCCGGTGATGAGGATGGTGCGGTGCGGATCGGCGGAAGCTACGGAAGGGGAAACCTGGCTCATGGTCATTTTCAGATTGGGCGCTTTCCCAATCGCTGGGAAAGCCGGCGGGCGGCGTATTCAAGCACGTCGCAGCGAGTACGCTATTTTAGCCAAACGCTGTAACAGCGTGGGGTGTCAGGCCTATCCAGCATGGCCCGGATGTGTCCGCCGCCGGCCGTTCTCCATTACAATTGCCGGATTCGCGGATTGCCCATCATGCAATCCTTATAAAAGATATCCGTGCCCTCCCCCATGCCTTCCCGACACTTGCCAGCGACAGCGGCGGCTCCTGCCCGAAACCGTGGCGTTGGGGCATGGATCATGCTTGGAAATTTCGCATCCCATCCGCCCCGGACCAGGCCTCTGGTCCATATTGAATCGTATTGAAGGAAAACCGCAGATGTATCAATGGGACTTCGGCTCGCTCTGGCAATTCAAGAGCATCATCGGCATCGGCTTCGTCTACACGCTGAGCTATACCGTGGCCTGTATCGCGCTGGGCCTGCTGGTCGGGCTGGTGGTCGGCCTCGGCCGCCTCTCCAGCAACCCGTTCATCTCGGGGCCGCTGCGCGCCTTCGTCGAGGTGTTCCGCTGCACGCCGGTGCTGGTGCAGCTGGTGTGGTTCTACTACGCGCTGCCGGTGCTGCTGGGCATTGAGATGTCGGCCGGCACCGCGGCCATGCTGTCGCTGGCACTGTACGGCGGCGCGTTCTATTCGGAAATCATCCGCGGCGGCATCGTCTCGATCGACGTCGGCCAGTCCGAAGCCGGCTGGGCGCTGGGCATGACCCGCTTCCAGCTGATGAAGCGCGTGATCCTGCCGCAAGCCTTCAAGCGCATGACCCCGCCGCTGGTGAACCAGTCCATCATGCAGTTGAAGAACACCTCGCTGCTGTCGGTGCTGGCCGTACCCGACCTGCTCTACCAGGGCCAGATCATCGCCCACGAGACCTATCGTCCGCTGGAAATCTACACCCTGGTCGCGATCATCTATTTCCTGATCCTGCTGCCCGCCACCATCTGGGCCAAGCGCCTGGAAACCCGCCTGTCGGCGCAGCACGGTTAAGGAGTCAATGATGAGCAACGGTAATTCGATGATCCAGATCAGCAACCTCAAGAAGGCCTTCGGCGACCACGTGGTGCTGAAAGACATTTCCATCCAGATCGACAAAGGCTGCGTGGTCGCCATGATCGGGCCGTCCGGCTCGGGCAAGTCGACCCTGCTGCGCTGCCTGAACCTGCTGACCGTGCCGGACCAGGGTTCGGTGCGCATCGGCGAGCGCCACTTCGACTTCGACAGCAAGAACGGGAAGAAAACGCGCCTGCCCAAAGACAAGGAGCTGGCCGGCTTCCGTGCCCGCACCGGCATGGTGTTCCAGCATTTCAACCTGTTCCCGCACATGACCGCGCTCGAGAACGTGATGGAAGGCATGGTCACCGTGCTGCGCACGCCCAAGGCCGAAGCCCGCACCAAGGCCCTGGCGCTGCTGCAGAAAGTCGGCCTGGCCGACCGCGCCGACATGTATCCGCAAAAGCTTTCCGGCGGCCAGAAGCAGCGCATCGCCATCGCCCGCGCGCTGGCCATGCAGCCGGACGTGATGCTGTTCGACGAGGCGACCTCGGCGCTCGACCCCGAACTGGTGGGCGAAGTCCTGAACGTGATCCGCAGCCTGGCAGCCGACGGCATGACCATGATCCTGGTCACCCACGAGATCGCCTTCGCGCGCGAAGTGGCCGACCAGGTGGTGTTCATGCGCGACGGCGTGGTGGTGGAGGCCGGCCCGCCATCGCAGGTCATCGACAACCCGCAACAGGCAGCGACCCAGGCTTTCCTGGCGCGCTTCAACGCCTGACCGCCCCACACACCGCCCCTATGAAAACGCGGCTCGACACCCTCGACGACACCGACCGCAACCTGATCGCGCTGCTGCAGGTGTCGGCGCGCGAGAGCGTGGCCAACCTGGCGCGCAAGCTGGGCGTGGCGCGCACCACCGTGGTGGCGCGCCTGGCCCGGCTGGAAAAGAACGGCATCATCGCCGGCTACACCGTCAAGCTGGGCCAGGAAGTGACCGACAACGCGCTGCGTGCGTATGTCGGCATCACCGTCGAGGCAAAGGCCGCGCGCGACGTATTGAAACGCTTCAAGCGCATGCCCGAGATCGAACTGCTGTGCTCGGTCTCCGGCGAGTTCGACTACGTCGCCTGGCTGCGCGCCTCCTCCGCCGAACGGCTCGACCAGTTGCTCGACGAGATCGGCGAGATCGACGGCGTCACCCGCACCACCACTTCCATCGTGCTGTCACGCAAGATCGAACGCTGACCCCGCGCCCGTTTTTCCCGCATCCGAAAAAAAGCCCCGCGGCTCATCCGAGCGCGGGGCTTGTCGTATGCGGCTGTGCGTCAGCCCACCGGATGCGATTACAGCGGAATCTGCGGCGGCACGTCTTCCGGCTTCACGCCGGAAAACTTCTGCAGGTTGCTCAGCACGGTCGGCTTGATCTTGCCGGCATTGCGTTCGGCCACGATCCACTTGTTGATGGTCTCGACCCAGGCCTTGTCGTCTTCCTTGGGCACGCCGATGTTGGTGGAAGTGGCTTCCAGCGGCAGCGGCACGTACATCTTGCCCAGCGACGGGTTCTTCTTGAGGATGTTCAGCGACAGCAGCCACACCAGCACCTGCACGTCGACGCGGCCGGTCTGCAGCGCCAGGGTGGCGTCGTCTGCCTTCTCCAGGCGCACGATGGTGGCGTTCGGGCACACGCGCGAGATCATCTGGTCGTGCGAAGAACCGATGTCCACGGCGATCTTCACTTCCGGCTTGTTGAGGTCGGCCCAGGTCTTGTATTCCTTCTTGGAGACGATGGTGAAGGCGTTCAGGAACAGCGGATCGGAAAAGCCGATCACTTCACGGCGCGCCGGGGTCGGGTTCATGCCGAAGAAGATGTCGATCTTGCGCGTCTGCAGGTCCAGCACCGAGTTGCCCCAGGTGGTTTCGGTGATGTCCAGCTTGACGTTCAGGCTGGTCGCCAGGCTCTTGGCGAAATCGATCATGAAGCCGCCCCATTCGCCGCTGGCCAAATCCTTGTTGTAGTACGGCGCCGCGCCGCGCACCGCGCCGATGCGCAGGGTCTTGGTGCGCTGGATGCGCGCGAAAGTAGCTTCAGTGGAAGCCGGTGCGGGGGCTTGCGCAAAAGCACTGGGCAGGTACGACGCGGCGGCGAGGCCGGCGACGTTGGCGATGAAACTGCGGCGGTTGGTCATGGATTCTCCCTGTTTGGCGGATGGCGGCGACTGTGCGCGTCAAAAATATGTCCGGCAAACAGCCGGACAGCGCCGTCGATTTTAGCCCAGGCACGGGCGGGTGCGTGGGCAATTGCCGGATGAAATTTGTTGTTGCGGCGTCTCTCCAGGATCCGTCAATGCCTGCCATCCCAGCCAATGGGAAACAGGAATAAATCCATCTCTCACATGTCGTCGTCCTGACGAAAGTCAGGACCCCGCGTCGTGCAACGGACGTTGATGCACGGCAAACGTCGCCTGGGCCAAGCCTTCCCTGAGGCGATGATGAATAACCCGACGTTTTGTATTTCAATATCTAACAAAACGTCAATAAAACAACCATTTCAACATCAATCTTCATCTTTTTATCGTACCAACCCTTGCCTAGAATGCTCTACAAGGACATCGAAAAAAGGAGCCGCCATGAAGATCGTACTGCTGGGCGCCGGCCACATCGGCCTGGCCATCGCGCGCCGCCTGCACGGCTGCGGCGACTATGAGGTGCTGGCCGCCGACCGCGACGCGGCTGCGCTCGCGCCGCTGGCGCAACTGGGCGTCGCCACCGAATGCGCCGACTTCAGCGATGCCGCCTGCCTGCAGGCCCTGCTGGCGCGCGGCGACGCCGTCGTCAACGCCCTGCCCTGGCACATGGCCATCACCGTAGCCGAGGCGGCGCGCGCGGCAGGGGTGCATTACTTCGACCTGACCGAGGATGTGCAAGCCACACGCCGCATCATGCAGCTGGCGCAGGACGCCGGATCCGCCTTCATGCCGCAATGCGGGCTGGCGCCGGGTTTCATCGGCATCGCCGCGCACCACCTGGCGCAGGAGTTCGACGACATCGCGGAAATCAAGATGCGGGTCGGCGCGCTGCCGGAGTTCCCCACCAACGAGATCAAGTACAACCTGACCTGGAGCGTGGACGGACTGGTCAACGAGTATTGCCATCCCTGCGAAGCGATCCGCGACGGCCGCCTGCAGGAGGTGCAGCCGCTGGAAGGCCTGGAGCATTTCTCGCTGGACGGCGTCGAGTACGAGGCCTTCAACACCTCGGGCGGGCTGGGCACGCTGTGCACGACGCTGGCCGGCCGCGCCGCCAACCTCGATTACAAGTCGGTGCGCTACCCCGGCCATCGCGACCTGCTGCGCTTCCTGCTGGAAGGCTTGCGCCTGAAGGAACAGCCGGCGCTGCTGAAGGACATATTGCGCCATGCCGTGCCGGCCACGATGCAGGATGTGGTGCTGGTGTTCGTCACCGTCAGCGGCCACCGCAACGGCCAATACCTGCAGCGCGTGTTCAGCCGCAAGGTGTTCGCGCACGAAGCCGATGGCGTGCATGAGAGCGCGATCCAGATCACCACCGCCGCCAGCGTGTGCGCCGCGCTCGACCTGTTCGCCGCCGGCCGGCTGCCGCAGCGCGGCTTCATCCGCCAGGAACAGATCGCCTTGCCCGACCTGCTGGGCAACCGCTTCGGCCGCGCTTATGCGGGAGAAGCAGCGCCTGAACATCCGGCGCGGCGGAGTTACACTGCCCCTATCGCATCCCAGGGAGAACAGCATGACAGCCCCAGCCCCCAACCGCTTGCCGCATGATGTTGCCATCGCGGATTCGCAGCTTATCCGCCTCTTGCGCACGCAGCGCTCCCCGCAGCAGATCGATTTCCTGCTGCGCGCGCTGCATGTGCCGGCCTGTACCGTCAAGCCGCCGCGCGCGGAAGTGAGTCGGCTCGAACTGGCGCAGGCGCTCAACATGCTGCTGTTCGAAAAGCTGCTGCAGGATGTGCCGGACGCCGCCGCCTATGTGGCCGACGCCATGGCCGCAGGCGAGCGCATGCATTTCGACCACGGTGCGCTGCGCACGGTACAAGCCGCCAGCACCGGATTGCTGCCGCCGGGCGAAACCGCCATCACCCGCATCCTGCGTCCGCTGGGCTATGTACAGAATGGCCTCTATCCGCTGGAGCGCATCCGCATGACCGGCCGCACCTACGGCCATGCCGATGCGCCCGAGGAGATCGCCCAGTTCTTCGTCAGCGAGCTCCACGCGGATCGCTTCTCGCCGGAGTTCCAGGCCATCGTCGACCGCGTCATCGGCACCTCGCGCGATCCGCTCACCGGCGATGCCAAGGCCTTGCTGGCGCAAATGGAAACCGATGGCGAACTGCCGCTGGCAGCAGCGCAGGCCTTGTTGCCGGTGCTGCTGTCCTGCTTCGAACGCCAGCACGAATTGCCCAGCGTGGCCGAGTATGAAAGGCTGCGCGCGGAGTCCGCCGAGATGGCCTGGATCGCCACCGAGGGCAATGTCTTCAACCACGCCACCGACCGCGTGCCGGACGTGGAAGCGGTGGCCGAGCATCAACGTGCGCTGGGACGGCCGATGAAGGACAAGATCGAAGTCTCGCGCAACGGCCGCGTGCGCCAGACCGCCTATCGCGCCTGCACCGTATTGCGCCCGATGCGCGATGAGCATGGCGCAGTGCTGGAAAAGGCCGTGCCGGGTTCCTTCTACGAATTCATTTCGCGCGACCGTTACATCGACGAACAGGGCGTAGAACGCCTGGACCTCAGCTTCGACAGCGGCAACGCGCAAGGCATCTTCAAGATGACCGCCAGCGGCGGCATGTAAACGACCACCGGGAGACCACGATGACCAGCGCCGACATCCTCAACGCCTGCGGCCTTGACGCCGCCGCGCTCGACCGCATCGATGGCACGCTCACCGTCCATTCGCCTTGCGACGGCAGCCGCCTGGCGCGCCTGCGCGAACACACGACCGAAGATGCGCAACACCTCATCGCCCAGGCCCATGAGGCCTTTCTCCAATGGCGGAAAACGCCCGCGCCGCTGCGCGGCGAACTGGTGCGCCTGCTGGGAGAGGTATTGCGTGAACGGCGTACTGCGCTGGGCGCGCTGGTGACGCTGGAGGCCGGCAAGATCAAGTCCGAAGGCACGGGTGAAGTACAGGAGATGATCGACATCTGCGACTTCGCCACCGGCCTGTCGCGCCAGCTGCATGGCCTGACCATCGCCAGCGAACGTCCCGGCCACCGCATGATGGAAACCTGGCATCCGCTGGGCGTATGCGGCGTGATCACCGCCTTCAATTTCCCGGTCGCGGTGTGGGCGTGGAACGCCGCGCTGGCGTTGGTATGCGGTGACAGCGTGGTGTGGAAGCCATCGGAGAAAACGCCGCTGACGGCATTGGCCGTCATGCGCGCCTTCGACGAAGCCGCCGCGCGCTTCGAACGCAGCCACCCCGGCGTGGCGCCACAAGGCTTATGCAGCCTGCTGCTGGGCGGCGCACCACTGGGCGAGATGCTCTCGCAATCGCCGCAGGTAGCACTGGTCAGCGCCACCGGCAGCGTCGCCATGGGACGCAAGGTCGCGGTTGCCGTGGCGCAGCGCCTGGGGCGCAGCCTGCTGGAACTGGGCGGCAACAACGCCATGGTCGTCACGCCCAGCGCCGACCTCGAACTGGCGCTGCGCGCCATCGTCTTTTCCGCAGTGGGCACCGCGGGGCAGCGCTGCACCACGCTGCGCCGGCTGATCGTCCACCGCAGCATCGCCGACCGCCTGCATGAGCGCCTGGCCCAGGTTTATGCGCACCTGGCGATCGGCGACCCGCGCGAGGAAGGCAAGCTGGTCGGCCCGCTGATCGACGCTCGCGCCTATGAAGCGATGCAAAACGCGCTGCGCGACGCACGCGAACAAGGCGGCGCCATCACCGGCGGCGAACGCGTGCCGGTCGGCGCGGCGCAAGCGGCCTCTGCGAGCTGGTATGTGAAACCGGCGCTGGTGCGCATGCCGCGTCAAAGCGAGGTCATGCATGCCGAGACGTTCGCGCCCATCCTCTACCTGGTCGAATACGACGGCATCGAGGAAGCCATCGATCTCAACAACGCGGTGCCGCAGGGATTGTCTTCCGCCATCTTCAGCAATGACGTGCGCGAGACGGAGCTGTTCATGTCGGCGCTGGGCAGCGACTGCGGACTGGTCAACGTCAACATCGGCACCAGCGGCGCCGAAATCGGCGGCGCCTTCGGAGGCGAGAAAGAAACCGGCGGCGGCCGCGAGTCGGGATCGGATGCGTGGAAGAACTACATGCGGCGCGCTACCAACACCATCAACTACAGCGGCGCCTTGCCGCTGGCACAGGGTGTGAGGTTTGACATCGGGTGATGCCCTTCGGTAGCGATGGCAGATGGCGCGCTGTACATTGCCAGGCAGCGGCGTTATCGCTGCCGCGGCATCCTTGCAAATCCCAGCACTTTTTAACAGCAACGCCATCTGCGTAAATCCGGGTAAGAAGCCCCCTGCCCCAATCCGCCCAAGCTTACGCTGTGATTCCTGCGCCTCGTTCTCCGCAGCAACAATGCTGCGGCGATGTGCAGTATCAAAAGCATAGCAAGAGGGGGATCTCATGCGCACACCACATCTATCCCGGCGCCTGCGCGCCGGAGGCCTGTTCGCTGCCTGTATCGGCGCTACCGCGCTGGCCGGCTGCGCCAATTTCAGCGAAGTGCAATCCGAGGAGCGCGACATGTTCATGGTCACCGCCACCGGCGTGAGCTACACCATGTCGATACCCGCGCTGACCGCCGCCGCCAAGGAAAAAGCCTACGACTTCTGCGGCAAGCAGCAGATGAATGCCGACCTGCGCCAACTGGTGCGCGGCTGGCGGCCGATGCAAGTTGATCTGTATTTCCGCTGCCAGCCCAAAGGCATCAGCCTGCAGGCCCTGCTCGATTAAAGCCGGCTGCGGATTCAGGCAGGAAAGTCGCGCTCGCGCTGCACGCTGCCATCCGCGGCAAAGCCGTCGGCCAGCCTGAATTGCGCCACGCCCAGCGTGGAGACCGCATCGGCGGCATCGGCCAGTTGTTCATGCGGGTCGCCTTCCAGCACCCGCGCCGCTTGCGCCAGCACTTGCCCGGCGGCGCGCAGTTGCACCTGCAATACGGTCTCGCCGTCTTCATCGGCTACCGCGAAGATCGCGGTAGCATCGGCGGCGGCCGTGCCTGACTGCGCCAGGCCGTGCTCCAGCTCCGACATCATCTGCAGCGTGCCGTATTCCGCATTGCCGGTCTGCTTGCCGCCGTGGAACAGGTCCTGGTACATGAAGTGCAATTGACACCGCGCCTCGTCGCCGGATTTGCCGGTCAGGCAGTGCTGCATCAGCGGCGTGTGTTTTTCGGCCCAGGTGCGGAAGCGTTCGGCGCGCTGTTCGAAGTAAGCGTCGGCGGCGGCCTCGTCCTGCGGGATCGCATAGAAAGGATCGTCCAGGTCCTTCAGGGCGAAGCCGAGCAGGAAGCGCAACTCCAGCACCTCATCGTCCGCCGCAAAGTCATTGGCCGGCCAGCCGCGCATGCTGCGCTCGATGGCCGGTACGCTCATCACCTTCTTGTCGGTCAGCGAAGCGAACGCATCGCGGTTCATGGCATCGACATCGCTATAGGTCAGCGCACCGATCTCGTCCGGGTGGTACAGGTGGTGCACCAGCACCACGCGGGCTTTCGGGCTTTCCAGTCCGGCTTCCTGCAAACTGGCGCGCAGCGTGTCGAAAGCATCGCCATCGGTGAACACGCGCCCGGCCTGCAACCCGCCCTGGGTGCGCGCCAGGAACGGGATCAGGAAAGCGTTGATTTCCATTTCCTTCTCGCCGCGGCGCATGAACACGATATCGGCGGCCTCTTCCGCCACCGCGCGCAGCAAGGCATGGCCGCGGCTGTCTTCAAAGCGCAGGTGCTCCAGCGCTTCATACAAGGTTTCGTCATCGCGCTGGCGCAGGCATTTGCGGATCATGCGTTCCAGCTCGTCCTGGCCGACACGGCGTCCGGCCGCGTCCGGCTCGCCGGCGGCCACGGCGGCAGCCAGCGCGGCCAATTGCAAGACCTGCTCCTCGCCCTCGTCTTGCTCCTGCGATGCGGCGTGGGCATTATGCTGGCGGCGGCGCGAGGCGTCGGTGGCGACGTGGGTCTTGGGTTTGCCCCTGGCCGGGCCTTGCGGCCTGGCGGCGGCCTTGCTGTTCGGATTGCCATTCGGCTTGCCCTGCGGGCGGGTTGGTTTATTCATGGTTTTTCCTGGTATTCAATCTTGGCGCCGCCACCGGGCAGGGTCGCCAGCAACACGCCGGCCAACGCTACGGCGAAGGCCGCGCCCTGCAGCACGGTCAGGCTTTCGCCCAACGCAGCCACCCCCACCAGCGCGGCGCTGACCGGCAGCATCACGGTGAACACACCGGCGCGCCCGGCCGGTACCACCTTCAGGCCGGTCATCCACAGCCATACGCTCCACACGCTGGCGGCCAGCGCATAGAACACCAGCAGCAGCCAGATATTGGCCGATACGGCGCCGAAATCGAAACGCAATGCGGTGTAGAGCCCCATGGGCGTCATCAGCAGCAGGCCCCACAGGTTGATGATGGCGCTGATGCGCTTGGGGGTGAGTACTGCGGTCAGCCTCTTGCCGATCACCGCATACGAGGCTTCGCACAATACCGCGCAAAACACCAGCAGGTTGCCCAGCCAGATATATTGGCCGTGGGCCTCGCCAGCGCCGTGGGTGTTCTTGGCGAACGACAGCATGCCGATGCCCAGCGCGCCGCACGCCACTGCACCCCACACGCGCGGCGTGATTTTTTCTTTCAGGAAGATCCAGCTCATCAGCGCCACCACGGCGGGAATGGCCGACATGATCACGCCGGCCGACACCGCACTGGTCATCGACACGCCGGTGATCATGCAGATCGTGAACAGGAAATTGCCGAGGAAGGACTCCAGGAACACCAGCCGGCGCGACTGCGGCGACAGCGGCTTTTCATCCGCAGGCTTCTTCATCCAGCGCAGCATGGCGACGGCGCCGATGCCGAAACGCAGCCACGCAAGCAGAAAGATCGGCAGCGCCGCCGCCAGCGGTTTGGTCAGCGCGACGTAGGCGCCGACCATGGACATGCTCAGCATCAGGCAGCCGTAGCCCATGGCCCGGCTCGGGGTATAGCTCATTCGTTCCTTGTCTGGTGGGTGGCAGCTGGGGGCTGGGGCGGGGCCGGCAGTGCGGGCCGCCCAGGCAAGGCTGCATTTTAATCCGAAACGATGGGATGGCCGGATGCCGTATGCGCAGGCCAGCCGGGCGGATGGAAAAGCCTGGCGCCCGCTTATGCCTTATCTGCATAAGCCGAAAAAGCCTGTCGCCATCGGCACTGCCCTTCCATGCACGCTAAGCATGAACGCCACCCCGCCCGGGGCGCATACTGGGCGGTATCGGACAACACGTCCGGCCCACCACCGCAAAGGAAACACCATGGCCCCCCTCATCGAAGGCACCCGCTCGTTCGGCATCATCGGCGGACTCGGTCCGCTGGCCAGTGCCGATGTTTTCTTCAAGCTGATGAAGGCCATGGCGGCGCACGGCAATATCGAGCAAGCCGATGTCGTGTTCGAACAGCATCCATTCCACGGCAGCGGTTCGACCAGCGCCGCCACCACCGAACGCAAGCTGTATGTGTTCGACATGATCCGCGATTTCGAAAGGCGCGGCGTCGGCGCGGTGGTGCTGCCCTGCTTCCTCAGCCACACCTTCCTCGACGAACTCAAGTCCAACACCACCCTGCCCATCGTCGACCTGATGGATGCGCTGCGCAGCCATGTGCGCCGCGCCCACCCGGCAGCCTCCCGCATCGGCGTGCTGACTTCGGACTACACGCGCGGCAGCGGCCTGTTCGAACGCTACTTTCCCGCCCCGGCCTTCGATGTGATCTATCCCCGCATGCCGCAGGGCCGCGATGCGGTGACCGAAGCGGTCTATGGCGCTGGCGGCATCAAGCAGGGTGCGCTCACCGGCAAGCCCTTGCAGTTGCTGGCCGAAGCCGCACAGGATCTGGTGGCGCAAGGCGCAGACCTGATCCTGCCCGGCCTCACCGAAGTCGCGCTGGTGGCGCATGCCATCGGCACGCTGCCGGTGCCGGTCGTCGATGCCAACCAGGTCTACGCGCAATGCGTGGCCGATGGCCGGCGCGAGATGTCGGCCAAGCCGTTCAAGATTGGTGTGGTGGGTGGCGTGGGGCCGGCGGCCACGGTGGATTTCATGCAAAAGATCGTGCGCAACACGCCGGCCGAACGCGACCAGGACCATATCAAGGTGCATGTGGAACAGAACCCGCAGATTCCCGACCGCACCGAGAACCTGGTCGGCAAGGGGCCGGACCCGACCATCGCGCTGTATGCCACCTGCAAGAAACTGGAGGAAGGCGGCGCCGACCTCATCGCGATTCCCTGCAACACCGCGCACGCCTATGTGGAACGCATCCAGTCCAGCCTCTCCATCCCCATCGTCAACATGCTGACGGTGACCGTGGAAAGCATTCGCGCGCGTTTCCCGGACCTGAAGCAGGTCGGCCTGCTGGCGACCTCCGGCACCGTCGGCAGCGGCGTCTACCGCCGTGCACTGGAAGACAAGGGACTGGAGCAGTTGCTACCCACCCCGGCCATGCAAGAGCGCGTGATGAACGCCATCTACGGCCGCGAAGGGGTGAAGGCGGGTTATACCGAAGGCCAGTGCCAGGACGACATCCGCGCCGGCCTGGATGACCTGGTGCGGCAAGGCGCCGACGTGGTCATCCTGGGGTGCACCGAACTGCCGCTGCTGCTGCCGTTCCCGCAACTGGAACACGGCAGCGGCAAGATCGTCGCGCTGGTCGACCCCACCGACACGCTGGCGCGGCGCTGCGTGGCGTATGCGGGAACGGCCACGGAATAAAAATTACCAGGCGGCCAGGATTCCGCCCTTGAACTCGGTTTCAACGAAGCGCTTCACCTCATCCGACTGGTAGGCTTGCACCAGCTTGGGCAGCCAGGGCTGCTCCTTGTCCTTCTCGCGCACGGCGATCAGGCAAGCATAGGGGCTGTCGCCATTCTCCACTACCAGGCTGTCCCTGGCAGGGTTCAAACCGGCCTTGGAGGCAAAGTCGGCGTTGATCGCGGAGGCATCGAGGTCGTCCAGCGTGCGCGGCAATTGTCCCGCATCGATTTCGACGAACTTCCACTTCTTCGGGTTATCGACGATATCGATGGGCGTGGCATTGGTCCCGGTCAGGGCATCGATGCCGGCGCGCAGCTTGATCGCGCCATGCTTTTGCAACAGCAGCAGCACGCGGCTTTCATTGGCCGGGTCGTTGGGAATGCCGATCTTGGCGCCGGCAGGGATGTCTTCCAGCTTGCGGTACTTCTTCGAATAGATCGCCATCGGCCCGATCATGGTCTTGCCGACGCCGTACAGCTTGTAGCCGCGCGCCTTGATCTGCGCGTTGAGGAAGGGCCGGTGCTGGTAGCTGTTGGCGTCGAGTTCGCCGGCATCGAGTGCGGCATTGGGCTGGATGTAGTCGTTGAATTCGATGATCTTGATCTTGTAGCCCGGATTGTCGCGCTCGAACACCCGCTTGGCCGCTTCGAAGATCTGCGCATGCGGGCCGCTGGTGACGCCGACCTTCAACACCTTCTCCTGTGCCCGGGCCGGTACGTGCATCACCAGCGCCGCCGCCAATGCCGTCCCCGCCACTGCCTTGATCCATGTCGCCACTGCGTGTTTCATCCGTCGTCCTCAGCAAGAAAAACAGCCAATGTAGCGACGGCCTCATTGCAGTGGAACGAATCTTTTCCGACTTGAATATGTGCCGCCTGCATTTGTGAGGCCAACGCTCATCAATAGGTGTGCGACTCCGGCTCGTGCGCGCGAAATGCTGCGGCAGCGTGGTTCTGCGGCAGCACCGATGCACCGCCAAACAACTTCTCGCGCAGCGTGCCGTCAGCGTAGTCGCGTTTGTAGGAGCCGCGTTCCTGCAACACCGGGATCACCAGGTCGACGAAGTCTTCGAAGCTCTCGGGCGTGACCGTGCGCGTGAGGTTGAAGCCGTCGATGCCGGTATCGGCCATCCAGGCTTCCAGCCCATCGGCCACCTGGGTGGGCGAACCGACCACGGTGGCGTAGCGTCCGCCCAGCTCAAGCTGCTGGAGCAGCTTGCGCTTGGTCCAGTTGAGCTCGGGATTGGTCACGGTCTTGGCCAGCGATTCGATGGAATTGGTCTTGGCCGCGCGGATCGGCTCATCCGGTTCATATTGCGAGAAGTCGATGCCGGTACCGGCCGAGAAATGCGCGAGCCCGGCTTCCGGGCTGGCATGGCTGGCGTACTCGCGGTACTTGTCGCGTGCGGCCTGCTCGGTGGCGGCGGTGACCACGGTCAGGCCCATGAAGACCTTGACGTCGTCCGGGTTGCGCCCTTCGCGCGCGGCGCCTTCGCGGATGCCCTGCACCAGCTTCCGGGCGGCATCGCGCGTCTGGCTGGAGATGAACACGCACTCGGCATGGCGCGCGCCGAAAGCCTGCCCGCGTCCGGACGAGCCGGCCTGGTACAGCACCGGCGTGCGCTGGCGCGAAGGCTCCGACAAGTGGATGCCCTCGACGCGGTAGTAGTCGCCGCTGTGCCTGATCTTGTGCACCTTGGACGGATCGGCGTAGATGCGGTTGGCGCGGTCGCGCACCACGGCGCCGTCTTCCCAGCTGCCTTCCCACAGCTTGTAGACCACTTCCATGAATTCGTCGGCGCGGTCGTAGCGCTGGTCGTGCTCCAGTTGCTCGGTCAGGCCCATGGCGCGCGCGGCGCTGTCGAGGTAACCGGTAACGATGTTCCAACCGACGCGCCCCTTGGTGAGATGGTCAAGCGTGGACATGCGGCGTGCGAACAGGAACGGCGCCTCGTAGGTCAGGTTGGCAGTGATGCCGAAACCGAGGTGCTCGGTAACCACGGCCATGGCTGAAATCAGCAGCAACGGATCGTTCACCGGCAACTGGATCGATTCGCGCAGCGTGATGTCGACCGATTGCTGGTAGACATCGTAGACGCCGACGATGTCGGCCAGGAACAGGCCGTCGAACTTGCCGCGCTCCAGCAGTTTCGCCAAGTGCGTCCAGTAAGCGATGTCGGTGTAGTCCTGCGAACGGTCGCGCGGGTGTGTCCACAGGCCGTGGTTGATGTGGTTCACGCAATTCATGTTGAACGCGTTGAGCCGGATCTGCTTCTTGCTCATCGGCGGCTCCTGCTACAACGCACCGTGGCGCGGCGGCTTCTTGCCATTGAGATAGAAGTTGCCGATGGCGTGGTACTTCCAGCGCACCGGATCGTGCAGCGTGTGGGTGCGGGCGTTGCGCCAGTGGCGGTCGAGGTTGTGCTCGGCCAGCGTCGATTGCGAGCCGGCCAGTTCGAACAGCTTGCTGCCGGCCGCCAGCGAGACTTCAGTGGTCAGCACGCGCGCTTCGGCCACGGCAATCGAGGCTTCAGCCACGCTGTCTTCGGTGGGCGCGGCGGCGGCGGCGTCCACCTTGTGCCCGGCGCGCTGCACCAGCGCTTCGGCGGCATGCAGCTGGATGGTCAGGTCGCCCACTTCGCGGATGGTGAGCGGATCGTCACCGGCACGTTCGACGCCGCTGTCGATCCAGGGGCGCGAGCGCGTCTTCACGAAGGCAATCAGGTCGCGGTAGGCGGCACGCGCGATGCCCAGGTCGATGGCGGCGTGCTGGATCTGCGCCATCGGGCCGATCTGGGTCGGGCGCGTGAAGGCGGAAGCGAAGCCGATCACGGCGTCGGCCGGCACGTGTACGTTCTCGAACACGGCACTGCCGCTGCCGGTGGTGCGCTGGCCGAAGCCCGACCAGTCATCGATGATGGTCAGGCCCGGTGCGTGGCGCGGCACGATGGCCAGTTGCTGCACGCCGTTCTCGTCGACCACCGAGGTCGGCACCCAGTCGGCATACAGCGCGCCGGTGGCGTAGAACTTGCGGCCGTTGATGCGATAGCCGGGGCCGTTCGCATCGCGCGTGAGGCTGGTCTTGCGGTCGTGCGATGTCTTGGTGCCCAGTTCGGCCAGCGCGTTGCCCAGGCGGTCGCCTTGCAGCACGCGTTCGAAGAAGAAGCGCTTCTGCGATTCGTTGCCGTTGACGCGGATCAGCTCGACCGCATAGAAATGGTTCTGCGGGATCTGGCCGATGGAACCGTCTGCCGAGGAGATGGTGGCGATCACTTCGGCCAGCGTGCCGTAAGAAACGCCGGCGCCGCCGTATTCCCTGGGCACGGTGATGCCCCACAGGCCGGAGCGCACGTAGCGTTCCAGTTCGTCCCAGGGCAGCTTGCGCTCGCGGTCGCGCAGGGCGGACTCGCGCTCGAAGTCTTCGGCCAGCTTGCGCGCCACGGCCAGCGCCTCGGCATCATCGCGGATGCGGGCGACGATGCGCGGGGTGGCGGAAGCCGAGGATGGCGGCAGGGAATCGAGCGCGGTGGCAGTAGTGGCTGCGGTTTGGGTCATGACGTTTCTTCGGACAAGGGTCGATCGATGGGTGCGGAGCGCTTCAGCTCCATGAATGGCGCGGCGGCGGCGTGCCGTTCAGGGCGTGGTTGCCGACCGCGTAATATTTCCAGCGCACCGGATCGTGCAACGTATGCACGCGCGCGTTGCGCCAGTGGCGGTCGAGATTGTGGGCGGCCAGCGTGGAGGCCGAGCCGGCCAGTTCGAACAGCTTTTCGGACGCCAGCAGCGACAGCTCGGTGGAGAGCACCTTGGCTTCTGCCACGGCAACCGAGGCTTCGGCCATCTGGTCGAAGCTGATGGCGTCAGGCAAGGCGTCCGCACGCCCGCTGCGCGTTCCAGCAGCGCGTCGCTGGCGTGCAGGCGCAGCTTCAGATTGCCGATGTCGCGGATGATGTAAGGGTCGTCGCCGGCGCGCTCGACGCCGCTGTCGGCGTAGGGTCGCGAGCGCGTGGTCACGAATTCGATGGCGTCGCGTACCGCCGCATGGGCGATGCCGGCGTCGATGGCGGCCTGGATCAGTTGCGACACCGGACCGATGTTGTTGGGCTGCTTGAGAAAATCCTTCACCTGCAGCACCTGCGAAGCCGGCACACGCACGCGGTCGAACACTACGCTGCCGCTGGCGGTGGTGCGCTGGCCGAAGCTGGACCAATCGTCGACCACCCGCAAACCCGGCGCATCAAAACGGTTGTAGACGAACAGCGGATCGCCCTGGTCGTCGATGGCGCGGCTGGGAATCCAGTGCGCGTACAAGGCGCCGGTGGAATAAAAGCGCGTGCCGGTCAGCAGGTAGCTGCCGTCGCCGGCCTCGTCGTCGAGTACGGCGCGGGTGCGCACGTCGAGCACGTTCTTGCTGTTGCGTTCCGGCCCGGCGTTGCCGAAGCGGGCGCCGTTGAGGGCCTCCCCGAAGAAAAAGCGTTTCTGCTCCTCGCTGCCGGCATTGGCGATGACGTTGAGGTTACCGAAATGGTTCTGCGGAATCTGGCCGATCGACGGGTCGGCGGCGGAGACGATCTTGAAGACCTCGGCCACCGTGGCCCACGATGCGCCGATGCCGCCATAGGCGCGCGGCACGGCGATGGCCCATAAGCCGCTGTGCGAGAAGCGCTCGATCTCCTCGAACGGCAAGCGGCGTTCACGATCGCGCTCGGCTGCGCCCCGGGCGAATTCCTGCGCCAGCGCATGCGCGACTTGCAGCGCCTGGGCCTGGCTGGCGATGCGCTGGGCAGTGCGTTGGAAGAGGTGCCGCACGCTGGGGGCGCGCAAGGCGTCGATGGCCGCTGACATGAAACAATGATCCTTCCTGATATGGCCGGCGCTGTCCCGATGTGGGCGCACCAGGGCGGAGGATCATTAAAGCAAAGCATCGCGCCGGGCAGAACGAAGCATTCCGCATGTGCTTGCTTGGATTTCTCATGCCGCGTTTTCCGCACATGCATATACGTTGTGTGTCGCAAGAACCCGGCCTGCCATGGAGAGACAAAAAAAATGCCGCCCGGCTGGCCGGACGGCATTTGCGTCAACACGCGAATGTGCGCGTTATTCCGCGCAGACTTCCTCTTCCTGTTTAACCAGCTTGGCCTGGTCATGCAAGGCGTGATCGACCGGTTTGGATGCACGGCGGTCCAGCGCCGCGCCCAACAGCGCCAGCCCCAGCGAGACGAAAGCCAGCACCGCGCCCAGCAGGGGAATGCCGGTCAGGCCGAAGCCCAGCGTCAGCACCGCGCCGCCGCCGAAGGCGCCCAGCGCGTTGCCGAGGTTGAAGGCGCCGATGTTGAGGGTGGATGCCAGGATAGGCGCCATCGCGGCCTTGTTCATCACGTTCATCTGCAATGCCGGTACGGCGGCGAAGGCGGCCATGCCCCACAGGAAGACCGTGACGATGGCCGAAACCGGCGCGTGGCTAGTGAACATGAAGACCAGCAGCACCGCGCCCAGAATAATGAAGTTGGTGCGCAGCGCCAGCATCACGCTGCGGTCGGCCAGCTTGCCGCCGATGATGTTGCCCACCGCCAGCCCGACGCCGATCAACAGCAGCACGCCGGCCACGCCGCGCGGCGAGATGCCGCTAACGTCGCGCAGGATAGGGGCGATATAGGTGAACACGGCGAAGGTGCTGGCCGAAAACGCTACCGTGGTGGCGAAGGCCAGCCATACCGGCTTGCTGCGCCAGAGGGCGGCGCTGTCTTCAGCGGTGCCATCGGATGTCTTGATGCGGGACGGCAGGAAAGCCATGATCGCCGCCAGCGACAGCAGGCCGATCACGGTCACGCCGAAGAAGGTGGCGCGCCAGCCGAAGCTTTGGCCCAGCAGCGTGCCGCCGGGTACGCCCACTACGTTGGCCAGGGTCAGGCCGGTAAACATGAGGGCGATGGCGCTGGCCTGCTTCTCCTTGCTGACCAGGCTGGTGGCGACCACCGCACCCAGGCCGAAGAACGAACCGTGGGCGAACGAGGTGACCACGCGCGCAACCATCAGCATGCCGTAGTTGGCCGACAGCGCACACAGCAAGTTGCCGGCAATGAAGATCAGCATCAGCATGGCCAGCGCGCGCTTGGGAGGAATGCGGCTGGTGACGGCCGCCAGTATCGGTGCGCCGACCGTGACGCCGAGCGCGTAGCCGCTGACCAGGTAGCCGGCGGCAGGCAAGCTGACCTGCAGGTCGGCGGCCATCTCGGGCAGCAGGCCCATGATGACGAATTCGGTGGTGCCGATGGCGAAGGCGCATAGCGCCAGGGCAAATAAGGGGATGGGCATGTTTTTCTCCGGATAGCGTGGCGGATGGCGGTGCGGGTTGCCACGGCACAAATCCATGCTGTGCCGCAACAATTCTATGCGCGCACCTTAACCCAGATGCAGATTTCCTGCAGGCCGCGGCCGTTTTTGCGAAGCATTGGAAAAAGCCGGGAAGGCCGTGCGCCGATGCCTGTGGCGGCTTTGCAGTAAACTCCACCGGCACCAACAAAAAACGCATAAGCAAATACGCGCATGCATTGTCGGCACAGCGCCGTACATAACAACAACATCACCAAAAGAAGAGAGACATGTTTCAAACCGATCGCGCCCCCGATTTCAAGACCGTGCTGCTGGCCAGCGGTGTGGTGCTCACGCTGGCCATGGGCGTGCGTCATGGGCTGGGCTTCTGGCTGCAACCGATGTCGCAGGCGCATGGCTGGACGCGCGAGACCTTCTCGCTGGCCATCGCCATGCAAAACCTGATGTGGGGCGCCATCGGCCCCTTCACCGGCATGGCCTGCGACCGCTTCGGCACGGCGCGCGTGATCGTGCTGGGCGCCTTCCTGTACGCGGCGGGGCTGATATGGATGGCGCTGGTGGCGCAACCGGTGCTGTTCGTGGTGGGGTCCGGTGTGCTGATCGGCGCAGCGCTGGCCTGTACCGCCTTCGGCGCGGTGAGCGGCATCGTCGGCCGCAGCGCGCCGCCGGAAAAACGCTCCTGGGCCTTCGGCATTTCTTCCGCGGCCGGCTCCTTCGGTCAGTTCATGATGATGCCGGTAGAGCAGCAACTGATCTCGCTGGCCGGCTGGCAACAGGCGTTCTTCTGGCTGGCCGCGCTGGTGCTGGTGGCGATGCTGCCGATGGCATTCCGTCTGCGGGAGCCGCCGCTGGCGAAGGCGACGCAAGAGCAAAGCATCGGCGAAGCCATGCGCGAGGCGTTCGCCTACCGTCCCTTCCAGCTGCTGGTGGCGGGCTATTTCGTGTGCGGCTTCCAGGTGGTATTCATCGGCGCGCACCTGCCCTCCTACCTGAAGGACAAGGGCATCATGGATCCCAATGTGGCCGTGGTGGCGCTGGCGCTGATCGGCCTGTTCAATATCTTCGGCTCTTACTACGCCGGCAAGCTGGGCGGCTTGCTGCCCAAGCGCTTCCTGCTGGCAGGCATCTATTTCTCGCGCACGGTGGCGATCGGGCTGTTCCTGGCGGCGCCGCTGTCGACCTGGTCGGTGTATATCTTCGCGGCGGCGATGGGAGTCCTGTGGCTGTCGACCGTGCCGCTGACCAACGGCATCGTGGCCGGCATTTTCGGTGTGAAGCACTTGTCGATGCTGTCGGGCTTCGTGTTCTTCTCGCACCAGGTAGGCAGCTTTTTGGGCGTGTGGCTGGGCGGCTGGCTGTTCACCCGCCAGGGCAGCTACGACACGGTGTGGGCAATCACGCTGGCGCTGGGCATCTTCGCCACGCTGATCAACTTGCCGGTGCGCGAGCAGGCGATTGCTCGCCCGCTGGCGGTGAACTGAGTGGAGAACTTTGCCGTGGCCAAACCCTCTGAGCATGTTCCCGCCGGACGCTGGCGTCGCCTGTTGCTGGCGCTGGCGGGGGCGGGAATGCTGGCGGCGATATTTCTTGCCTATCTGCAACCGGCCTTCATCGTCGACCTGGCGAATCGGATTTACCTGTGTTTTTAGACAGTAGTCCGGCCAAATTACGCTAGAATGAGCCGACCCGCTCCAGTCCGTCACCATCAACAAGAACGCCATGCTCTCGCTCACCGACCTCGAACAAGCCATCAACTACTGGCGCCAGCAGCGCCCCGCCACTGGCGAGGAATGCGCGCTGTCGCCCGAGGTGAACGCGCTGGCCGACCTGTACGCGATGATGATCTACGACCACCGCCATGAAGTGGCGCTGGACGAAATGGGTACCCAGGCGCGCCAGCTGGTGGAGTCCTGGCAAGGCACGCGCGCCTGAGCTTCCCCTGCCCCATTTTTCTTTCACGCCGCCACATCCTCCCTCTGTAACCGCGCTATGCTAGAAGCCCGCTAATGGATTGGCAGCGCGCGGACCTCCACTGAACGTTTCCGTTTCCGCCCGATCCATCCCGAAAGGAAGGAACATGCGCAAGATCCCCGAGCAGACACCTCCTGCCGGCCGCCGAAAAGCGGAACCGGCCAGGCCCGCCACGCGCTCCCGCAAAGAGGCCGATCCCGGCAAGCCTCGGGTAGCGCTGGTGCTGCAAGGCGGCGGGGCGCTGGGCGCCTATCAGGCCGGGGTTTACCAGGCCTTGCATGAAAACGGCCTGACGCCGGACTGGGTCGTCGGCACCTCCATCGGCGCCATCAATGCCGCCATCATCGCCGGCAACCCGCGCGAGACGCGCATCGCACGCCTGCGCGAATTCTGGGAAACGGTCTCCCATCCCGACCTGTTCGACCTGCAGTATCTGCCCGACAACCTGCGCCTGCTGTCCACCCGGCTGACCACGCTCGATACCTTCGTGCGCGGCGCGCCGGGCTTCTTCCGGCCGCGCCTGCTCAACCCGTTTGCGCTGGGCCTGCCGGTGCCGCCCGAGGACGCCAGCTTCTATAGCACTGCCGAGCTGCGGGAGACGCTGGAGCGGCTGGTCGACTTCGATTACCTCAACCGCGAGGCCGGCATCCGCATGACGGTCAGCGCCGTCAAGGTGACGTGCGGCACGCTGGTCAAGTTCGACTCCGCCACCCGCCCCATCGGCCCCGAGCACATCATGGCCAGCGGCGCCCTGCCGCCGGGCTTCGCGCCGGTGCGTATCGATGGCGAGCTGTACTGGGATGGCGGCTTGTATTCCAACACCCCGCTGGAAGCGGTTCTCAACGATGAGCCGCGCATGAACACGCTGTGCATGATGGTCGACCTGTGGCACTCCGACGGCCCCGAGCCCAAGACGCTGGAAGAAGTGCAGACGCGCGAAAAGGACGTGACCTTCGCCTCTCGCTCGCAACGCCATATCGATGCCTATCTCAAGCAATACCAGTTGCGCCGCGCCGCGCACGACCTTTACAAGCGCCTGCCGGCCGGCATGCTCAGCGCCGCCGACCGCAAGATGATGGCCGAGCTGGGCGCCGACACCACCATCCATATCGTGCGCCTGCCCTATGCCGGGCGCGACTGGAACATGGCTTCCAAGGATGTCAATTTCGCGCATGGCTCGCTGCTCTGGCGCTGGGAACAGGGCTACCAGGATGGCCTGCGCGGTATCGAGGTCAGCGCCGGTTGCCCGTTCGGGTCTTCAGAGGCAGGTATTGTGGTGCATGAGCTTCCCACCGGGGAAACCCATGTAAAAGTGTCCGAACGTTCGTCTTGATTAGCCGCAAAGCCGCGCCTGGATTGGGCGTCGCATATTTTCGACGATGTTACAAATTATTTTGTGCGCCGCACAAAATTCACTTGACCTCCCCAAAGAAGTGCATAAAATAGGAATTGTTGCGGCGCACAAATCATGATTGTTGGTTGATTCTGGTCGAAAGCCGCTGTGGAAGGCCGTTTGTTTATCCATACCGGCTGTTCGTTTAGTGCATCACGTTGTCACACATCAAGGAGATGAAAATGTTTTCGTACCAAGATCAGTTTTCCGCCGCCACCAAATCCAACCTGCAGGCTCAGCTGGATCTGATCAACACCCTGACCGCGAAGGCTTTCGAAGGCGTGGAAAAGATTGTTGAACTGAACCTGTCCGCCGCTAAGGCTTCGCTGGAAGAGTCCGCTGCCGCCGCCAAGCAATTGGCCGCTGCCAAGGATCCTCAGGAACTGCTATCGCTGGCTGCCGCGCAAGCCCAGCCGGGCGCTGAAAAGGCTGCCGCTTACGGTCGTCACCTGGCCGGCATCGTTTCGGCTACCCAAGCTGAATTCACCAAGGCTGCTGAAGCCCAGGTCGCCGAAACCAGCCGCAAGGTCGGCGCCCTGATCGACGAAATCAGCAAGAACGCGCCTCCGGGCTCGGAACAAGCGATTTCGCTGCTCAAGGCCACCCTGACCAACGCCAACGCCGGCTACGAACAGCTGACCAAGAGCACCAAGCAAGCCGTCGAAACGCTGGAAGCCAACCTGAGCAACGCCGCCAAGCAATTCACCGCGGTTGCGGAAAAGACGGCTGCTACTACCCGCTCCAAGAAGTAATCGGCAGGTAAGCAAGACGCAGCAGCAAGCTGCGGGCAAATGACAAAGGCCGCTCCGGGAAACCGGAGCGGCCTTTTGTCTTCTTATGTACCGAATGCTTACTGCCGGCCGATGATGTCCAGCGCCAGCGCCTCGGCCACGCGGATGCCGTCGATGGCGGCCGACATGATGCCGCCGGCATAACCGGCGCCTTCGCCGGCCGGATACAAGCCCCTGGTATTCAGGCTTTGCAGCGTATGGTCGTCGCGCTTGATGCGGATCGGCGAGGAAGTGCGGGTCTCGACGCCGGTCAGCACTGCATCATGCATCGAATAGCCCCGGATCTGCTTGTCGAAGGCCGGCAAGGCCTCGCGGATGGCGTCGATGGCGTACTTGGGCAGCGACGGGTTGAGGTCGCCCAGCTTGACGCCCGGCTTGTAGGACGGTTCCACACTGCCCAGCGCCGTGGACGGGCGGTTGGCGATGAAGTCGCCCACCAGTTGCGCCGGCGCGTCGTAGTTGCCGCCGCCCAGTTCATAGGCGCGGCTTTCCCATTCGCGCTGAAAGGCAATGCCGGCCAGCGGGTGGCCGGGATAGTCGGCCGGGGTGATGCCCACCACAATACCGCTGTTGGCGTTGCGCTCGTTGCGCGAGTACTGGCTCATGCCGTTGGTGACCACGCGGCCCGGCTCCGAGGTGGCCGCGACCACGGTGCCGCCCGGGCACATGCAGAAACTGTAGACCGCGCGGCCATTGGTGGCGTGGTGCACCAGCTTGTAGTCGGCCGCGCCGAGGATGGGGTGGCCGGCGCTGGGGCCGAAACGGCACTTGTCGATCAGCGACTGCGGGTGTTCGGCGCGAAAGCCGATCGAGAACGGCTTGGCCTCGATGTAGACGCCGCGCTCATACAGCATCTCGAAGGTGTCGCGCGCGCTGTGGCCGATGGCCAGCACCACATGGTCGGCGTCGATCTGTTCGCCGGATGCGAGGGTCAGGCCGCGGATCTCGCCATCTTCGATCCGCACATCCTCCACGCGCTGCTCGAAGCGGAATTCACCGCCCAGCTGTTCGATCTTCTCGCGCATCAGCTGGATCATCTTCACCAGGCGGAAGGTGCCGATGTGCGGCTTGCTGACGTACATGATCTCGGGCGGCGCATCGGCGGCGACGAATTCCTTGAGCACCTTGCGGCCGTAATGCTTGGGGTCCTTGACCTGGCTGTAAAGCTTGCCGTCGGAGAAGGTGCCGGCGCCACCTTCGCCGAACTGGACGTTCGACTCCGGCTTCAATTCACGCTGGCGCCACAGGCCCCAGGTGTCCTTGGTGCGTTCGCGCACGGTCTTGCCGCGTTCCAGGATGATCGGGTTGAAGCCCATCTCGGCCAGCAGCAATGCAGCGAACAGGCCGCACGGGCCGAAGCCGATCACTACCGGACGCTGCTTCAGGCCGGCGGGCGCCCGGCCGACGAAGTGGTAGCCGGTGTCGGGCGTGGGGCCGACATTGGTTTTCTTCTTGTTGCGTTCCAGTACCTGCGCTTCGTCCTTCACTTCCACATCGATGGTGTAGGTGAGCGTGACGGCGGCCTTCTTGCGCGCGTCGTAGCTGCGGCGGAACAGCGTGAAGGAAACCAGCTCGTCGGCCTTGATGCCCAGGCGTTCCAGGATGGCGGCGTTGAGGTCTTCTTCCGTGTGCTCCAGCGGGAGGAATAATTCGTTGATGCGCAGCATGTGCGGGGACTTTCGGTTGGCAGAGTACGGGCGCAGCCCGGACGATCCTGCCCTCCTCCTCCTTCGCACGCTGGCGGACGGGATGGGGCGCTGGCGGACGGAAAAACCCGACGGGCTGCGCGAAAGCCGCCATTTTACTCCAGCCGGGCGGGATACGAATACGCTGCCGGGCGGCAAAAACAAGTTGCTTCTCGCAATCATCATGGATTAAATTAGTTGTACATCGCAACTAACTAAAGCATCCACCATGGACTTTGTCGGACTGAATATCCCCCCGCGCGAACAAACCATCCGCCAGCTGCGCGAGCTCTCGCGCAAGCTGGTGCGCGAACTGGGTTTCATGCGCAACACCCTGGCCGGCAGCGAGCTGGCGCCGTCGGCCGTGCACGCCATCATCGAGATCGGATTGGCGCCCGGCATCCAGGCACGCGACCTGGGCGAGATCTTGTCGCTGGACAAGTCCAACACCAGCCGCCAGGCAGCCCGGCTGGAAGCGCTGGGCCTGTTGCGGCGCGAAGCGGTGGATGGCGACGGCCGCGCCTACGGCCTGTTCCTGACCGAACAGGGCCAGGCCCTGCGCAAGAAGATCGACAAGTTCGCCACCGACCAGGTCTCGGCCGCCCTCACCCGCCTGGCGCCGGAAGACCAGCAAGGGCTGGTGCGCGCGCTGGCGCTGTATTCGCAAGCGCTGGCGCAGGACAATCCCAACCTGGCCCCGTCCCGTTCGGCGGCAGCCGGCGGCGATGCCATCCGCCAAGCTTATGTCCCCGGCTGCATCGGCGACATCGCCAGCCTGCATGCGCGCTATTACGCACAGGCGGCCGGCTTCGGCGTGTTCTTCGAACACAAGGTCGGCAGCGAGCTGGGCGCTTTCGCACAGGCGCTGCCGGCGCCGGGCAAGGACCTCTGGCTGCATGTGGAAAACGGCCGCACGCTGGCCTCGATCGCGATCGACGGCGATCCGGCCTCTGGCGTGGCGCACCTGCGCTGGTTCATCGTCGACGACAGCCTGCGCGGCAGCGGCATCGGCAGCGCGCTGCTGGAACGGGCGCTGGCCTTTGCCGATGCGCACGCCTTTGAAACTTACCTGTGGACCTTCCAGGGACTGCATGCGGCGCGCCATCTGTATGAAGCGGCGGGATTCACGCTGGCCGAAGAATCGCCCGGGGAACAATGGGGCAGCCGCGTGGTGGAGCAGCGCTTTGTCCGGCCGGTGCGCAAGGGCGGCATCAAGGCGCGCAATTGAATCGGCAAGCCGCAATAGCAAAGCCCGGCAAATTGCCGGGCTTTTTTCCGCAACATCCAACCGCGTCAGAAGTCGGTGACGTGCTCATCCAGATAACCCAGCCGCACCGCCCGCCGCGCACAGCCCTCCCAGCCTGCAACAACCACCAGCACGGCGGTCGTCAGGCCGCTCACCATCAGCAGGTCGGTGAAGAAAGCCAGTGGCGCCAGCACGGCCAGCATCACCAGGCCGGCGATGTGCGATAGCGGGAAGCGGCGGTACACCACCTGCTTGTAGATGCCGTTGCCCAATACATAGATGCCCGGCCCCAGGATCAGCAACACGGCGTGCAGCACGTCGATGCGCTGGTCGGGATGGGCGATCACCAGTTCGTTGCCCACCGCCGACAAGATCACGCCGGCCACGATGGCTACGTGCACGTAATGGAAATAGGCGCCGATGCGCCCGGGATCGTCGGAGCGCACGATGGCTTCGCTGCCGTCCTTGCTGCTGGTGTCGAAATACATCCACCACATCGCCACCGCCCCCAGGAAGGTGACGATGAAGGCGACCAGCACCGGGGTTTCCCATTCGTGGGCGTGGGCCAATGTCGCGCCGGTCATCAGCAGGGTTTCGCCCAAGGCGACGATGACGAACAGCTGGCAGCGTTCGGCCAGGTGACCGCCCTCGATGGTCCAGTCGTCGGTGCGCGAACGGCCCATGCCGGGCAGGTAGAAGCCGATCATGGGCGAGATGTACTCGCAGGCCACGGCAGCAATCCACAAACCCAGCCGGTATTGCGGCAGCAAGCCGCCGGCGATCCACAGCACCGCCGAGATCGACAGCCAGCCGAGCATGCGCCGGAAGTTGGCGGCCAGTTCGTGGTCGCGGCCGAGGCTGGCCAGCACATACAAGGTGCGGCCGACCTGGATCGCGGCGTAAGCGATGGCGAACACCAGAGCGCGCTCGCCGAATGCTTCCGGCAGCGCCGCCGCCATCAGCAGGCCGACCAGCATGATGGCGAACAGCAAGGTGCGGATCGGCAGGGCTTCCGGGTCGAACCAGTTGGTCACCCAGGCGGTGTATTGCCACGCCAGCCAAACCGCGAACCACAACACCAGGGTCTGGATGGCACCTTCGAGCGTGAGCTTTTCCAGCAGGCTGTGCGAAAGCTGGGTGACGGCGAAGACGTAGATCAGGTCGAAGAACAGTTCGACGAAGGAGACCCGGGCCTCGTGGCCGTCGCGCACGCGCAGCAGGGATGGCTGATGGGATTTGTGATGGCGGATCTGTTGGTTCATGGCGCAATTCCGGAGGTCGGCAGCCGGCGCCAAGTAACAGTACGCCGGAGCTTGTTACAAGAACGCATCCCACGTCTGCGTGAAATGCGCCTGAGGTTTTCTTGTTCTTTACATCCTGACGACAATCCTCGCACGCGCGCCCCCTCGCCAACAATATCGGCAGCCCGGCTTTGTCGAAATTTCCTCTTGGGATGCGGCAAATTGGCAACGCATCAGCGCCTCGCGATGGCGGGAAAAAGCGACACAAATGGAAACACAAATTTACAGCGTCAAACGCGGCGTCCCTCTACATTGAACTCACGGCCATGCGCGATGCCGCACACGGCAAATGCCACCCGGCATCGCGCCCCCGGACCGAGACCATTGATCCATGTGCCATCCATGCACACCAGATAAGCAGGAGCCCATCATGAAAACCACAACAACACGCCTCGCCTTCGCTTTGCTGACCACGCTGACGGCCATCGGCGCGGTCGTCGCTACCGCCCCTGCAGCCCAGGCCCAAGTGGCCGGTTCGGTCAATGTACGCATCGGCACGCCGCCGCCCCCGCCACGCTATGAAGCCGCACCGCGGCCGCGCCCTGGCTATGCCTGGGCGCCCGGCTACTGGGCCTGGAACGGCCACCGCCATGTCTGGATGGGCGGCCACTGGGAACATGCGCGCCGCGGCTATGCCCGCTATGAACCTGCGCACTGGCAGCAAGGCCGGCATGGCGGCTGGTACTTCGTGCCGGGCCGTTGGATGCGCTGAGCATCCCCCGTCATCAGGCGCACGCAACCGCCGCTCCGGTTCAGGCCGCAGCGGCGGTTGGCATTTGAGGAGACGGAATCAATCGTCGGCCGCCGCCGTCTCGACGTCGGCTTTCCCTACGAAGCGGGCGGGATCGAGCGCGGCCAGCAAGTCGCGCGGCAGCGGCAGGGGCTCGCGCTCCAGTATCGCCGCCAGGAGTTCCGCCATGACCGGCGCCCAGATCAGCCCGCGCGAAGCGTAGCCCAGCAATCCATAGAGTCCGGTGTGGCGCGGCACGGCGTCCAGCCGCGTGGGCGCGAGTGCGGCGGCGGCATCCATGTCGGGCAAGGCGCCCACCAGCGGCAGGCGGTCGGGGGCGATGCAGCGAAAGCCGACGCGGCCTTGCAGTTCGGCCGTTTCCGCATCCGGCATGGCATAGCGCTCGCCGATCCCGGGCAGCATATTGCGCAGGCGCCGCAGGTTTTCGGCATGGCTGCTGATGCGCAGGCCGGCGCCATCGTCGCGGTCGTAGCTGGCGCCCATGCACACCTGGCCGGCATAGGGACGGGTCAGATAGCCGTCGCCGCATAAGGCCACCGGCACCTCGGGGAATCCTTGTGCCGGCAGATGCGTGACCTGGCCGCGCACCGTGTTCAGCGGCAGCGATGCGCTCTGCGCAAGCACGCGTGCCTGGGCGCCGGCGGCGAGGATCACCACCGGTGCTTGCGCGATGATTTGTCCCGCCTGGTCCAGCGCCTGCCAATGCTCGCCGTCGCGGCGCAAGGCTGCTACCTGCCGGCCAAAATGCGTGGCAAGCGCCCCACCCTGCTGCGCTACGGCCAACAGGCGGCGGCATACCGACGGCGGATTCAGCCAGCCGGCCTGCGGGAAGAAATAGCCGCCGCCCATGACCGGCATACCCAACAAGGCACGCGCCTGCTCGGCATCCATCCAGCGCGCATAGTCGGGCGGGTAGTTCCAGTCGCGCGCCCCCTGTTCGAAGGACTGCGCTTGCCTGGCGTCGCGGCCGAACTGAAGAATGCCGCAACGCTCGCCGGCAATGGCCGCATCCGCCGCCGTGCCGACACCGCCCAGCCGTTCCCAATGACGCGCAGCGAACAGGAAAGCGGCGCGTGTGAGCCGGGCCAGCGGGCTATCGTCGCGCGCCAGCGCCGGCATGAATAGTCCGCCGTGGTTGCCGGAAGCCTGGGTAGCGGGTCCGTCGCCGGCCTCCACCAGATCGATGCGCCAACCGCGCGCGGCCAGCCGCTCACCGATGGCGCAGCCGGCCAATCCGGCGCCGATCACCAGTGCGTGGCGCGCATGTGAGCTCTGGCGCCGCAGCGGGGTATCGGCCGCGGCCACATGCGAAGGCGGCCGTGTCCATGCCGGCGCATAGTACAAGGCAAGCGCACCCGGTAGTGCTTCGCCGCTGAAGCCGACCTGGCGCATCGCGCCAGCCGTGGCGGCGCCGTCGAACACCAGCGCGCGCGCGCCGGTCCAGGCCAGACGTGCGAGGCGCTTGCAGGCATGCGGGTTCCAATCCGATGCGGCAACGTCGAAATCCTGCTGCCGCCCGTGCAGGTAGAACAGGTCGCACGGCGCTTCCAGGCGCGCCAATTCTTCGTCGAGCGGGCCGAACACCAAAGTCAGCGTCACACGGCCCTCATCCAGCAGCAGCCGGTGCGTGCCCGACAATAGCAGCGGCCACGCCGCACGCAATTGCGCGGCATAAGGCGCCAGCCCTTGCCAGTTGGCATGCAGCGTCAGCAACTGCTCCACGGTGCAGGGATGCGGCTGGATCGCCACATAATGCAAGCGCTGCGCCCCGCCCTGCTCGCGCATCTGCTCGAAACGCCGCCAGCTGGTGAGGAAGGCCAGCCCGGCGCCGAAATGCAGATCCAGAATGGCAGGGGTATGCTGCTCTTTCAGGCAGGCGTCCAGCCCGGCTTGCGGCGTTGCCAGCAGTTGCGCCATCTGGCCGGCGTCGCCGCTATGCGGGTCGGCGCGCCAGGCGGCAAGCAGGTTGGCAGAGGCTGGGATGACAGGACGGGCGGGCATCGGTGTTCCGGTTTTAGAACGGGTTCTTAGGCAAGTTGGAGGAAGGCCGCCATTCTACGCCCTCGCCCGGCGCCGGATGATGCGGCTTGACAAAGCTGCGGCGCAGCAATAATCTGCATACAGAACACGAAACAGCACTTCGGGGGGCCGTTTCAGGATGTGTTTTCGGTCTCTCCGGCCTGATTTCCAATTTGGTTTTTTTTATCTTTTTTAGCGGCAGTTCCATGTACAAAATCGACGCCCCGGCGCAACTGATCGAGCAAGTCTACGATGCCATCCTGGATGCGATCTGCTCCGGCACGCTGGCACCCAACGAAAAAATCACGCAGGAAGGCCTGGCCGAACAGTTGGGCGTATCGCGCCAACCCATCCTGCAGGCTTTCCAGCTGCTCAAGCGCCAGGGCTTCATCGAGGATGCCGGACGCAAAGGCGTGATGGTGACGCCGCTCGATCCGAAGAAGCTGATGCAGCTCTATCAAGTGCGTTCCGTGCTGGACGGCCTGGCCGCGCGCGAGGCCGCCGAACGCTGGAAACAGGACGGCGATGAACGCAGCGCCGGCGAACGCGAAGGCCGCGCCCTGATCGCCGCCGGGCGCAATGTCTCGGACATGGGCGACCTGTCGGCGCGCATCGTGGCCGACATGAACTTCCACCAGTTCATCTATCGCAGCTGCGGCAATCCGATGGTGGGTGAAACCACCGCCATCCACTGGCACCACATCCGCCGCGCCATGGGCGCCATCCTCTCGTCGGACGTGCGCTCCCACATCTCCGTGTGGGACGAGCATGAAGCCATCCTGCAAGCCATCATCGATGGCCGCGCGGCGGTGGCCGACAAGCTGGCGCGCCAGCATGCCGAAAGCGCGGCCGAACATCTGGCGCGGGTACTGACCAGCGAAGAATACGCATCGAAGAGGAAGCAAGCCTGATCCCGCCTTTGCCGTCGGGCCGTTCTGGCCCGGCCGGCGCCGCTTACCCCATACACACCATCATCTCCCGCGCAGCATGGCTGCGCGCCGCCATGCTCGCCATCTTCAACATCGTCTTCCCGATCTTTTCGCTGGTCTTCCTCGGCTGGATCTGCCGCAAGCGCCATATCCTCTCGGCCGGTGCGGCCAGCGAACTGAACCGCTTCGTGATCTACCTGGGCCTGCCGGCGCTGCTGTTCGACTCGATGTCGCGGCTCACGCCGGCCGACTTCGCCAATGTGCGCTTCATCGGCGTATTCGCCGCCGGCATCGCCATCGTGTTCTTGCTGACCGCCTGGATACGCGTGCGCCAGAAAGCCGCCGCGGCCGATGTCATCATCGACAGCCTGGGCACGTCCTACGCCAATGTCGGCTTCATCGGCATCCCCTTGTGTTACCTGGCCTTCGGCCACGACGGCCTGCCGCCTTCGGTGATCGCCATGGTGATGACCGCCTGCCTGCTGTTTGCGGTCGCCATCGTGCTGCTGGAAACCAGCCTGCACGCCGGAGCCAGCCTGGGCAAGACGGTTTCCAAGGTGGGCCGCTCGCTGGTGCGCAACCCGATCATGATCGCGCCGGTCGCCGGGATCGCGGTGGCGCTGTCGGGCCTGTCCATTCCCGGCGGCGTGCAGCAGCTATTCAAGATCCTGGGCGACGCGGCCAGCCCTTGCGCGCTGGTGTCGCTGGGCTTGTTCCTGGCGCAGCCGGTGCGGCATGGCGAAGGCTCTTCGGTGTCGCTGCTGGTGGCCTTCAAGCTGCTGCTGCAGCCGGCGGTGACCGCGGTGCTGGCGTATTGGGTGTTTCCGCTGCCGCGCCTGTGGGCCGACAGCGCGGTACTGCTGGCGGCCATGCCGATCGGCACCGGTCCCTTCATGCTGGCCGAGCTATACCAGCGCGAGGTGGCCGGGATGTCGCGCGCGATCCTGATTTCCACCACCTTGTCGTTGCCGACCATCGCATTGATCCTGGCCTGGATCAGCCATCATTGAACCGGGCCATCCAAAGCAAAAGGCCGGTGGGGCATCGCCCACCGGCCTTTTTTCCTTGCGTCTGCCCATTCCGCGCACCGCTCAGACCACCGCCCGCTCCTGCCTCAGGAGCTGCTCGAACTTCTCGGCCGGCACCGGCGGGCTGAACAGGTAGCCCTGGATCTCATCGCAGCCGTAGTGGCGCAGGTAATCCAGCTGCTCGTCGGTTTCCACGCCTTCGGCGATCACGCGCAGCTTCAGGTGGCGCGCCAGCGAGATGATGGATGCGGTGATGGCAGCGTCGTCGGCGTCGATGGTGATGTCGCGCACGAAGGAGCGGTCGATCTTGAGTACGTCGATGGGGAAGCGCTTGAGGTAGGCCAGCGAGGAATAGCCGGTGCCGAAGTCGTCGATCGACAGGCGCACGCCCAGCTCCTTGAGGCCGGTCAGGATGCCGATGGCATGTTCGACATCGGTCATCATCAGGCTTTCCGTCAGTTCCAGTTCCAGCGAGGCCGGCGGCAGGCCGGTGTCTTCCAGCACGTCGGCGATCGAGGTCACCAGGTCCTTTTGCAGGAACTGTCCCACCGACAGGTTGACCGAGACGCTGATGTCCTCGTGCCCGTCGAGCTGCCACCGGCGGCACTGGACGCAAGCCGTGCGCAGTACCCAGGCGCCGATCGGCAGGATCAGCCCGGTCTCTTCGGCCAGGCCGATGAAACGCGCCGGCGAGACCATGCCCAGTTGCGGATGCTGCCAGCGGATCAGCGCTTCGCTGCCGACGATGCGCCCGCTGGCGAGGTCGACCTTGGGCTGGTAATGCAGCAGGAATTCGTTATTGTCCAGCGCGCTGCGCAGGTCGCCTTCGATGCGCAGGCGTTCCAGCGCCTGCTCGTTCATGGCCGGCGTGTAGAACTGGAAGTTGTTGCGCCCGGTCTGCTTGCCGCGGTACATGGCGATGTCGGCGTGCTTGATCAGGGTCTCGCCGTCGGTGCCGTCGGCCGGGTAGCAGGCCACGCCGATGCTGCAGGTCATGAACAGCGTGTGGCCGCCCAGCGTGATGGGCGCGGCCACCGCATCCATGATGCGTTGCAGGCTGCGGGTGTCGAGCGTGAGCTCATCCTGCTCGGGCAGGATCATGATGAATTCATCGCCGCCCAGGCGCGCCACCGTGTCGGCCTCGCGCACCGCCGCGCGCAGGCGTCCGGCCACGGTGCGCAGCAGGGTGTCGCCGGCCTTGTGGCCCAGCGTGTCGTTGACGAACTTGAAGCGGTCGAGGTCGACGAACACCAGCCACAGCGCCTGCTTCTGCCGTTCGGCGTTGCCGATGGCCTGGTCCAGATGGTGGCGCAGCATGTGGCGGTTGATCAGGCCGGTGAGCGTGTCGCGGCTGGCCTGGAATTCCAGTTCGGCCTCGTAGCGCTTCATGGAAGTGATGTCGTAGAGCGCCGCCACGAAATGGGTCACGGCGCCGTTGTCATCCTTCACCGGCGCGATGTAGAAGTCATTCCACAGCTCCGAGCCGTCCTTATGGTAATTGCGCAGCACCACGTTGTGCTCGCGCTTCTCGCGCATGGCGATCCACACGGTTTCAAAGCCGCCGGGATCGCTGTCGCGCCCTTCCAGGAATCGGATGCTCTGGCCCACGACTTCGTCCGGACTGTAGCCGGTGATCCGGCCGAACGCCGGGTTGACGTATTCGATGGGGTAGTCCGGCGCCTGTGCGGAGAGAATGATGGTGGCGTTGGCACTGGCTTCGATGGCCTGGTGGCGCAGTTGCAGGGCGCGCTCGGCCAGGCGGCGCGCCTTGATGTCGTCGGACAGCAGCGCATTGGTGTGGCGCAGCTCGGCGGTCTTCTCCTCGACCAGGCGCTGCACGCGGTACGAACGCATCGACAAGGCGCGCAGGTAGGCTGCGCCCAGCAGGGACGAAATGACCCCGGCCAGCAGGATCAGGAGCGAGCCGTAGTGGTCGGCAAATACGGAGTGCGGGGCAATGCTGATGCCCATATGCCAGGTCTGGCCGGCGATATCGAAGCTGGTCATGGTGCTGGACGGCTCGCTGAACAGATTGCCCAATGCCGTCAACTGGCCGTGGCTTTGCTCCATCGCACTGTCATGGCGGTACACCAGGCTGGACTCATCGGCTTTCGGGCCGACGAAGATGCGCAGGCTGATCTGGTCGTCGTCCAGCAGGCCGGCGCCATCCAGGATCTTCTGGACCAATTCGGTAGCCTGCAGCACGACGGCCGTATCGCCCGTCATGGCGGCGCGGCGCGCAGCAGGATTGTCCGGCTGGACGCCGCCGCGGTAGACCGGCTGCAGCACCAGCAAGCCGCGCTGGTCGGATGAGGACTGGGCCAGGCGGATGGGTAGCGTCGAGGCCGGACGGCCGCTGGCCAATGCCATTTCCAGCGCTTGCATGATGACCGGGTTGCCGGTCAGGTCCAATCCTAGCGCGGCCCGGTTGCCGTCGAGCGGCTCGACGTAGTCGACCACCAGATAGAACGGGAGCTGGGGCGCCCGCTCGACCTTGCCGTCGATGAGCGCCGTGATCTCAAAATCGGGAACGGCGCCCTGGCGCAAGGCTTCGAATACCGGCCGGTCGTCGTCGGCGACGAAGCGCTGGACGCTGAAGGCGCGCACATAGGGGTAGCGTTCCAGCAGCGGCTTGGTGAAGTTGCGGAATTGCTGGCGGGTGGGGTCGCCGACGGTGGCGTAGAAATGGTTGATCACCGACAACACTTGCACGGCCTCTTCCAGGCCGCGCTGGACGGTAAAAGTACGCAAGGCTGCGCGGCGCTCGAAATCCAGGTTGACGGCGTCGTCTTCCAGGCGGCTGGTGGCGATGAACACCAACGTGGTTGCGCACAGCCCCAACATCAGCGTAAGCGATGCCGACAACGTTGCCCCCAGCTTGTTGATCACACGCCGCATACCTGAATCGTTATCTTGAACGACATCGATAATAATCTGGTCTTCATCAAATTATCAGAAACACCAGATTTATTTTTATTGACGACCGAAAACAGAATAAACGGCCGCCAAGCGCATGTTGGCCCCGGAAAACACCTGGCCGGCCCCCTGAACCGGCGTCCCGGGTCAGTAGCTGTATGGCGAAGATGGCTGTTTTTTACGTTCTTCCTGCTCGATCGCCTGCGCTTGCATGAAGGCATCGAAAGAGCGCTCGATGGTCGCGCGCTCAATGTCGCGGGTGATGAAGACGATACGGCTACGGCGATCCCCGGATGGCCATTCTGGCAGCGTCACGGTCGGATGGAAGATGTGCTGCACGCCGTGGATCACGGTCGGCTTGTCTTCTCCCTTGAGGTTGAGGATGCCTTTGATGCGCAAGATGTTGGGGCCCTTGAAACCGACCAGCAAGCTCAGCCATTCGTCGAACAACACAGGATCGATCGGCTCATCGAAAGTGAAGCAGAAGGCACGGATGTGATCGTCGTGGCGGTTCACGTCGTGCGCATGGTCGTGGTGGTCATGGTGGCCGTGATCGTGATGGTCATGACCGTGCCCATGATCATGGTGATGATGGTCGTGCGCCTTCTTCTCCGCAAAAGCCTCCTCGTTGAGCCAGCGCGCCACGTCGGGCATCTTCTCGCCCGGCCTGAACAAACCCGCGTCCAGCAATTCGGACGGTGAAATCTTTCCCTGTTGCGGCAGCAGCTGCCGCGCACTCGGGTTGAGCACGCGCAGGCGGGCGCTCAATTGCTCCAGCTGGGCGGCATCGGCCAGGTCGCTCTTGGTCAGCAGCAAACGGTCGGCGACCGCGGCCTGCTGCACCGCTTCGACGTGGTTGTCCAGCGTGGACATGCCATTGACGGCGTCGACCGTGACGATCACGCCGTCCAGCCGGTAGCGCGAGGCGATGAAGGAATCAGTCATCAGCGTGTGCAGGATCGGCACCGGCGAAGCCAGCCCGGTCGTCTCGATCACCACGCGATTGAACTTGCGCTGGCCCCCTTCGGCAAAGCGCCATGTGATGTCCTTGAGCGTCTTCTTCAGGTCGCCGCGGATGGTGCAGCACAGGCACCCGCTGCTCATCTCGACCACGGTGTCTTCCTGGCTGTGCGCCACCAGCAGGTGATCCAGGCCGATCTCGCCGAACTCGTTGATGATGACCAGGGTGTCCTTCATCTCGGGCTGGGCGATCAGGTAATTGAGCAGCGTGGTCTTGCCGCTGCCGAGGAAACCGGTCAGGAGAGAAACGGGAATCGGCGCATCGCCGGCAGGTACGGATGGGTTCATGATGGAATGTTCGGGCGGAAATATGGCGCGCAATCGGCGCGTAAACCTCCATCCTAACCGATGCGTCAAGAGGGCCGTGCGCCATGAAAAAACGGACCGCGCGGGGTCCGTCTTGCAGGGATCTTACTCGTTGTCGTGCGCGTCCAGCGGCACCTTGGCGGCCGGTTCCGCGCCTTTTCCCATGCCCGGCAACAAGTGGCCCAGCTTGCGCGCCTTGGTGCCGAGGTAGCCGATATTGAACGGGTTATGGTTGGCGATCAGCGGGATGCGCTCGGCCACCGGGATGCCGTTGTCTTCCAGCGCCTTCACCTTGCGCGGGTTGTTGGTCATCAACCGCAGGCTGGTGATCTTCAGGTGCGCCAGCATCGGCAGCACGATGGTGTAGCGGCGCATGTCGGCCGGAAAACCCAGGCGCTCGTTGGCTTCGACCGTGTCGGCCCCCTGATCTTGCAGGTGGTAAGCGCGGATCTTGTTCAACAGGCCGATGCCGCGGCCTTCCTGGCGCAGGTAGAACAGTACGCCACGGCCTTCCTTGGCGATCTTCTTCAATGCTGCTTCCAACTGGGCGCCGCAATCGCAGCGCTGCGAGAACAGGCCGTCACCGGTCAGGCATTCGGAATGCACGCGGCCCAAGACCGGCTCGCCGTTACCGACATCGCCCAAGGTCAGCGCCAGGTGTTCCTTGCCGGAAATCTCATCGTAAAAGGCATGCAGTTCAAATGTCGCCCACGGCATGGGCAACTTGCACGAACTGACGAATTCGAGTTTTTCTTCCGGCACGGCGCCGGGCTCAATCGGTGACGACATGACAACCTGCTTTCAATACGGATGCGGTGAACCGCGTATCTTACCTTGCGGCGGGGTTTATTTCAGGACCTGCAGATGATGGCGATCATTCGCTTTGCAAGCCGGCCCGGCACCGGCAAGACCTGCCAAAAACGACTCAGCCCCGCCATGGGCGGGGCTGAACGGGCGATTCAGGCAAAAACTGGATTACACCAATCCATGCGCCTGCTGGTCCGCATGGTAGCTGGAACGCACCATGGCGCCGACAGCGGCGTGCACGAAGCCCATCTTGTAGGCTTCTTCCTCATACATCTTGAAGGTGTCGGGGTGCACGTAGCGGCGCACCGGCAAGTGGTCGCCACTGGGCATCAGGTACTGGCCGATGGTCAGCATGTCGACGTTGTGTGCGCGCATGTCGCGCATGACCTGCAGCACTTCCTCGTCGGTTTCGCCGAGGCCGACCATGATGCCGGACTTGGTCGGCGTTTCCGGGTGCAGGTCCTTGAAGCGCTTCAACAGGTTCAGCGAGTATTCGTAGTCGGAACCGGGGCGTGCTTCCTTGTACAGGCGCGGCGCGGTTTCCAGGTTGTGGTTCATGACGTCCGGCGGGGCCATCTTGAGGATTTCCAGCGCGCGGTCCATGCGGCCGCGGAAGTCCGGGGTCAGGATCTCGATGCGGGTCTCGGGCGACAGTTCGCGCACGCGGCGGATGCATTCGGCGAAGTGGGCGGCGCCGCCGTCGCGCAGGTCGTCGCGGTCGACGCTGGTGATCACCACGTACGAAAGCTTCAACTGGGCGATGGTCTTGGCCAGGTTTTCCGGCTCATTGGGGTCCAGCGGGTCGGGACGGCCGTGGCCGACGTCGCAGAACGGGCAGCGGCGGGTGCACTTGTCGCCCATGATCATGAAGGTGGCGGTGCCCTTGCCGAAGCATTCGCCGATGTTGGGGCAGGAGGCTTCCTCGCACACGGTCACCAGGTTGTTGGCTCGCAGGATGTCCTTGATCTCGTAGAAGCGCGTGGTCGGCGAACCGGCCTTGACGCGGATCCAGTCCGGCTTCTTCAGTTTCTCGGCGGCCACGATCTTGATCGGGATCCAGGCGGTCTTGCCGGCGCCCTTCTGCTTGTCGAGCGGATTGGCGCGCGCCGCGTTGCTGGAGGAATCTGCTGCTGGAGTGATGTCGGTAGTCATGATGTCGGTGTTTCCGGCGCCCGGCGTATGCCTCAGCGCCCGTCTATGCCCGTGAAGCGGGCGATCAGTTTCTCGGCAAGCAGCGCCTGGACGTCGGCCAGGCGGGCATCGTCGGCGCCCAGGGTCTTCATGTCGACCGTGGCCAGGCCTTCGTAGCCGCAGGGATTGATCCAGGAAAACGGCATCAGATCCATGTCGACGTTGAGCGATACCCCATGGTAAGTGCACCCGTTGCCGCGGATCTTCAAGCCCAATGCGGCCACCTTGGCGCCCTGCCACGGCCCGTCGGCGGCATAAATGCCCGGCGCGCCCTGCTTGCGTTCACCGGCGAGATTATACGCCGCCAGCGTGTCGATCACCGCCTGCTCGATGTTGTGCACGAACTCGCGCGCGAACAGCCGGGCTCCGGTGCGGCTGCGGCGCAGGTCCATCAGCAGATAGATCACCACCTGGCCGGGGCCGTGGAAGGTGACTTCGCCGCCGCGGTCGGTCTGCACTACCGGGATGTCGTGGGGATTCAATACATGGGAACGGTCGGCGCCCAGGCCCAGCGTGTAGACCGGGGGATGCTCGACGATCCAGAGCTGGTCGGGCGTCTCGGCGGTGCGCGCGTCGGTGTAGGCGCGCATGGCCGCGAAACTGGCCTCGTAGGGCTCGGTGCCGCGCCGCACGATCTGGGGCAGGCCGGAACCGGTCAGGATGGTGGGCGAAGCGGCAAGCTGCTGCGCGCCTACGGTTTGTGTTGCTGTCTGCATGGCTGCCAGTTTAGCGAACTTCGCTCTGGCCCGTCGGCGCGGCAAGGGTTTTGACGGAAAATATTGCATTAGGAGCAATATTCATGGCTGGAAAACGTTGGAAAAAGGCGACCGGCCGGCCGCCTCGTTCTCCCGGCTCAGAACCAGCGGATCAGCCCGCGCGGCAACAGGCGGCTGATGCGTAGCGCGCCCTGGCCGTCCGCCGTGCAGCAGTCGGCGATAGCCGGCTGCTGGCGGACAAACCAGCCGCGCACCGCCCGAACGGCACGCGCCAGCGGGCCGGGCAGCGGCAGGATGTCAAATTCGGCGCAACCCTTGACGGCTTCAAACACCGCCAGCCCGCGGCCGTGGAAATCGAAGTCGCGGCCGGGGCTCAGCCACACGTCCGCCCCGCCCTCTTCCACCGTCAGCCAGATCAACCCACTGCGCACCCTCACGCGTACCGGGCTTTGCAGCCGCATGGCGTGGACGCGCCCTTCTTCAAGGCATAGCGGGGCCTGTTCGTTTGTGAATGAAATTGGCATGGCGGACTCCTTTTCCCGTTTCGCCGGACAAGCCCGGGCCAAGCCTCTATGCCTTGCCCTTCTAGGATATTTCCGGTGATTTCGTTGAATTGGATTTCATTGTAGGAAGCCTCACGCGCAAACCAAAACGATATATATTCGGCGTTATTGCGAATCAAATTCACAAGGAACCAGCATGGCCGACTTGAGGAAGCTACCCAACCTGGCGGCGCTGCGCGCCTTCGATGCCGCCGCGCGCTACGAATGCTTCTCGCGCGCCGCCGAGGAAATCCATGTCACGCCCGGCGCCATCAGCCACCAGGTGCGCGCGCTGGAAGAGGAGCTCGGCCTGCAGCTGTTCATCCGCCACGGCAAGCGCATTTCAGTGACCGAAACCGGCCAGCGCTTCGCCGCCACCATCCGCAAGTCGCTGTCCGAGATCGCACTGGCGGCCGAGCACTTGCGCAGCCTGAACCGCCAGCAACGGCTGGTGATATCGAGCACGCCTTCGTTTGCCTCGCGCTGGCTGGCGCCGCGCCTGTGGAAGTTCATCGACCGCCATCCGGAGATCGAGGTGGTGCTGCAGTCGGGCAGCCATTTATCCGACTTGCGCCTGGACGGCGTCGATGTCGGCCTGCGCTTCGGCCGCGGCGGCTATAGCGGTGTGGTATCGGAAAAACTGAGCGACGATTACTACTACCCGGTGGCTTCCCCCGCCTACCGCAGCAAGCGCGGCAAAAAACCCTCCAAACTCGCCGACCTCGCGCAATGCACACTGCTGCGCATGGACCAGCGCGAATCCTGGCAGCCCTGGCTGCAACAAGCCGGGCTGGATTTGCCGGAGCCCACCGGCGGACTGGTGATCGAGGATTCTTCGCTGACCCTGCGCGCGGCGGCTGACGGCAGCGGCGTGGCGTTGACCCGGCACATGATCGCCTCGCAGGAAATCGCCGCCGGCGAAGTGGTGCGGCTGTTCGACGTGGCCCTGAAGGCCGACGAATCGTATTACTTCGTGCACCTTCCTGAGGGACAAGAGAAGCCGGCCGTGGCTGAATTCAAGAAGTGGATCTTCATGGAAATGAAGCTCTTCCGCGAAACCGGCGGCTGGCCCGGCTGATTTCCCCAAACAAAAACCCGGCGCGCCTTGGCAGGCAACGCCGGGTTTCATAAGCAAGCGCGCAAGGGCTTACAGCACGAATTTCACCTTCTCGTGCGACGACAGCGCGCGGTACAGGTTATCCAGCTGCTCGCGGCTGGTGGCACGGACGGTCAGCGTCAGCGACAGGTACTTGCCCTGCGAGGACGGCCGCATCTCCAGCTTGCCGGCATGGAATTCAGGGTCGTGCTCGACCACCAGTTCGACGATAGTCTGGGCGAATTCATCGTGCAGGATCCCGACCACCTTGATCGGGAAGTCGCTCGGATATTCGATGAGGGATTCTTCGGTTGGGATAGTCATGGCAGTATGGCTCAGCGTGTTCCGCTGGCGTTCCGTTTTCAATGTACCCATATGGGGCTCAAACGGCCGGCTTCAAGCGGAAGGGGTTGCGGGAGGGGGAATGCCGACATTTTACGCCATACAACGGCAAATCAAGCCCACAATACACCCCAACACGCACATGGGCCGCACTTGGCGGCCCATGCAAGCAAAAAACCTCAAACGGCTTACAGGCGCGCCTTGGCCGCCTGGTAAGCAGCGTAGACCTTGGCATAGACCGGACCCGGCTTGCCGCTGCCGATGGGCTTGCCGTCCAGCGTCACCACCGGCAGCACTTCCTTGCTGGCCGAGGAGATGAACAGTTCATCGGCGGCGAACACCTCGTCGCGCAGGATGCGGCGCGCTTCCAGCGCGATGCCCTGCCCGGCGCACAGTTCTTCCATCAAACCGTAGCGGATGCCTTCCAGGATCAGGTTGTCCTTGGGCGGCGCGGAAATCTTGCCGTCCTTGACCACCCATACGTTGGACGAGGATGCCTCGGACAGGAAACCGTCGCGGAACTGGATGGCCTCGGTCACTTCGTTTTCTGCCGCGAACTGCGCCGCCAGCACGTTGCCCAGCAGCGAGGTCGACTTGATCTGGCAGTTCAGCCAGCGGCGGTCTTCCATGCTCACGCAAGCCACGCCGTTTTCGCGCGCGGAGGCCGGCGGCAGCACCATGGGATTGGTCATGATCAGCACGGTCGGCACCACTTCCTTGGGGAAAGCATGCGCACGCTTGGCCACGCCGCGCGTGACCTGGATGTAGATCATCTGGTCGTCCAGGTTGTTGGCCTGCACCACGCGCTCTATCAGGGCGAACCATTCGGCTTCGTTATGCGGATTCGGAATGGAGATGGTCTTCAGGCTGCGGAACAGGCGCGCCAGGTGCTGTTGGCCGCGAAAGGCCTTGCGGCCATACATCGGGATCACTTCATAGATGCCGTCACCGAAGATGAAACCTCGATCCAGCACGGGAACGCGGGCTTCGGACAGGGGCGTGAGTTCGCCGTTCAGGTAGACGATGGGGTCGTTCATGGTGAATTTTCCAAGTGGTCGGGAATGAGGGAAAGCGGTGGATTCGCAGCCGCCATTCAAAGATTGTGGCATACGCAAGTGTACGGGGTTATGCAAAAACGGTATTGCATCTCCCGTTTTTCACTTGCCGCCGGACGACGCTGGGCCCTGACTTTCACCAGGACGGCATGCGAGGTTTAAAGCGCCGCAACCTCTACCCGGCATCCCTCGCCTTCGCCCATCGGCACGAACCTCCAGCGCAGCGAATGGAAGCGCGCCAACGTCTCGCGGTGGGCGATGCTGACCACCGTCACGCCCGGCAGCTCCCGCGGCAACGCTGCGTACAGCACTTCTTCGGTTTCGCCATCCATGGCGCTGCTGGCCTCGTCCAGAAACACCAGCGCCGGCCGGTTCAGGAACACCCGTACGAAGGCCAGGCGCTGCTGCTCGCCAGGCGACAAGGCATGGCTCCAGTTGGCGGCCTGGTCCAGTCGGCCAACCAGTTGCGGCAACCGGCACAGCGCCAGGTAACGCGCGATCGTCGCATCGTCGAAACTGCCTTCGGCAGCCGGGTACGACAGTGCCGCGCGCAAGGTGCCGATCGGCAGGTAACTGCGCTGCGGCAGGAACATCATCGCCGCGTCGGCAGGCAGGCCGATACGCCCGCGCCCATAGGGCCAGACATCGGCGATGGCGCGGATCAGCGTCGACTTGCCGCAGCCGGAAGGGCCGCTGACCAGCACATGCTCGCCCGATTCCAGGCGCGCATCCATGCCGCGCAACACAACGCCGCCATCCGGCAAGGACAGCTGCAGGCCTTCGATGGTCAGCGCGCTGCCGGTGTGCCGCTCGACCTCGATGGTGCGCGCCATGCCTTGCGCACGCTCGACGTCGGCATTGAAGCCGGCCAGGCGGTTGATGCTGGCCTTCCAGCTGGCCAGCGTGGTGAAGGCGTTGATGAACCACGACAGCGCATCCTGCACCTGGCCGAAGGCATTGCTGATCTGCATCAGCACGCCCAGCGAGATGGCGCCGGAGAAATAGCGCGGCGCCGACACCAGCATCGGAAAAATGACCGCGAACTGGCCGTAGAAATTGACCGCGATATTGAGCTTCTTGGTCACGCGCATGATGTCCCACCAGTTGCCTCGGATGTCGTCCAGGCGCGCGGTGAGCTGCGCGCGCTCCTGCGCCTCGCCGCGATATAAGGCGACGGCTTCCGAATGTTCACGCACGCGGATCAGGCCGAAACGGAAGTTCGCCTCGAAGCGTTCCTGGTTGAAATTCAGGCCGACCAGCGGCTGGCCGATCCACCACACAACGGCCGAACCGACCGCCGCATAGGCCACCGCGAACCACACCATGTAACCGGGAATGCTCCATGCCTGTCCCAGCGCGGAGAAGGAAGCCGGCCCGCTCACCAGCCACAGGATATGCACGAAGGAGAGCAGCGTGACGCTGCTGGAGATGAAGCCCAGCACCAGCGACAGCGTGTCGGAAGTCAGCGCGCGCAAATCCTCGGCAATACGCTGGTCGGGGTTGTCGGAGAGGCGGCCCTGCTGGCCCTGTTCGATGCGGTAGTAGGCGCGGTGCGCCAGCCAGCGATCCATGTAGCGCTCGGTCATCCAGTAGCGCCAGCGGATCTGCAGCGCCTGCGTCAGATAGACGCTGTAGATGGCGACCACGATGAAGACGAAGGCCAGGCCGGAGAATTGCCACAGCAGCGATTTGAACTGCGGGTAATTGTGCGCCTGGAGCACGTCATACATGTCGCGGTTCCAGGAATTGAGGCGCACGTTGATGTAGACCATCCCCAGGTTCAGGGCAATGATCGCGAACAGGAGGCCGAAGGCTTTCCATTTCTGGTCGGAAGCCCAGAACGGTTTGATCAGTTTCCAGACGGCGGCGCGGCCGGGGCTGCTGGGTGGCGTAGTGTTGGTCATGGCAAGCGGGTTGGCGATGGACTTGCCGACCAGCTTGCCGTTACAGACTTAAGCCAGACTTAACATCCGCCGATGCAGGAACCTGTTCCAAGGAAGCGACAATTCGTTTTTTCCGACAAGTGTTTTCCTGTGCGGCGGTGTACGCAATCCTTCCCGTTATGAGATCATTCGGCTTCATCTTTTCCTTCTGCAACGCTCCGGCTCCCTAAAATGGCCGGATGCCGCAGGAAAACAGTAAGGAAGACAAGCCATCGCCGTACCGGGCAACAAAATAAGCGGCCTTAAGCCGCACCCGCCCAGCAACACCTGCGCGCACGGTCATCCGATCGATACCGACTTCCCGGCGCGCAACGATGAATGAATAATAATTGACGCCCCGCCTGCCCGGCCCGACACGCTCACATCGACCGTCGGCGTCGCGGCGACGCCACTTGCGGCAGGCCCGGCTTTTGTGGAGTTTGCATGTTCGCCTGGTTCGAAAAACTGGTTCACCCCTATCCCGAAGACCATCCCTTGCCGCCCCCGCGCGGCTTCATGAGCTTCATCTGGTTCTGTACCCGTGGGGTACGCGGCTACATTGCGGCCATGACCTCGATGACTGCCATCATCGGCGTGTTCGAGGCAATGCTGTTCGCCATGATGGGCCGCGTTGTCGACTGGCTGGCCAAGGTCGAGCCGGCCCAACTGTGGGCGCAGGAAGGCCACCATCTGCTCTGGCTGTGCCTGGTGCTGGCCGGCAGTCCGCTGCTGGTCGCGCTGCAGACGCTGTACAAGCACCAGACCCTGGCCGGCAATTTCCCGATGCTGCTGCGCTGGAATTTCCACCGGTTGATGCTCAGCCAGAGCATGAGCTTCTACCAGAACGAGTTCGCCGGCCGGGTTGCCACCAAGGTAATGCAAACGGCATTGGCGGTGCGCGACTTCTGCATGATCACCGGCGACATCATGGTGTTCATCGTGATCTACTTCGTCACGCTGATCGCCGTGGTCGGCACCTTCGACCTGCTGATGCTGGTGCCCTTCATGATCTGGCTGGTCGCCTATGCGATCGCCATGCGCTACTTCGTGCCGCGCCTGTCCAAGGTGGCCCGCAACCAGGCCGATGCCCGTTCGCTGATGACCGGGCGCATCACCGATGCCTATACCAACATCGCGACAGTCAAGCTGTTCTCGCACGCCGGCCGCGAAGCCGGCTACGCGCGCAGCGCCATGCGCGAGTTCCTGGTCACGGTGAACCAGCAGATGCGCCTGGTATCCGGCTTCGAAGTGGTCAACCACATCCTGAACATGGTGCTGATCATCGGCACCACCGGCATCGCGCTCTACCTCTGGACGCAAGGCAAGGTCGGCATCGGCGCAGTGGCGGCTGGCACCGCGATGGCGCTGCGCCTGAACGGGATCGCGCACTGGGTCATGTGGGAAATGGCTGCGCTGTTCGAACACGTGGGCACGGTGCAGGACGGCATCAACACGCTGTCGCGCGCACATGATGTGAAGGACACGCCCGATGCCAAACCCTTGCTGGTGAAACAAGGCGAACTGCGCTTTGAAGGCGTGAACTTCAGCTATGGCGGCGCCGCACCGCGGCCGGTGGTGGATCGTCTGAACCTGGTGATCCGCCCGGGCGAAAAGATCGGCCTGGTAGGACGCTCCGGCGCCGGCAAGTCGACCATCGTCAACCTGCTGCTGCGCTTCTACGATATCGAAGGCGGCCGCATCATGATCGACGGCCAGGACATTGCGCATGTCACGCAAGACAGCCTGCGCGCCCAGATCGGCATGGTGACGCAGGATACTTCGCTGCTGCACCGCTCGGTACGCGACAACATCCTCTACGGCCGCCCCGATGCCGGCGATGCCGAGATGATCCATGCCGCCAAGCGCGCCGAAGCGCACGACTTCATCGGCACGCTGGCCGATGCCAAGGGCCGCGCCGGCTACGACGCGCATGTGGGCGAACGCGGCGTGAAGCTCTCCGGCGGCCAGCGCCAGCGCATCGCGATCGCCCGCGTCATGCTCAAGGACGCGCCCATCCTGCTATTGGATGAAGCCACCAGCGCGCTCGACTCGGAAGTCGAAGCGGCCATCCAGACCAGCCTGTACAAGCTGATGGAAGGCAAGACCGTGGTCGCCATCGCGCACCGCCTGTCGACCATCGCGGCGATGGACCGCCTGATCGTGCTGGATCAGGGCCGCATCATCGAGCAAGGCACGCACAGCGAACTGCTGGCCGCCAACGGCCTGTATGCGCGGTTGTGGGCGCACCAGAGCGGCGGGTTTCTGGGTGAAGAAGATGATGAGCCGGCTGAAGCGATGGCCTGAGGAAAACGCAAGGTCTGGAGATGGCCCCGTCAATGTGACGGGGCTTTTTTTTGCGGGAAGCGCTCAGCAAGACAAAACTCCCCGACATCACCGCGACGCTCACTCCAGCGTGAACGAAGCCGTCTTCACGTCCTTGGAATCGAGCCCCACCTGCACCTGGAATTCGCCCGGCTCGGCCACGTGTTCCAGCTTGGCGTTGTAGAAGCTGAGCGCCTTCGCATCGATGGTGAAGCGCACTTCCTTTTGCTCGCCCGGCTGCAGCAACACCTTGCGGAAGTCCTTCAGCTCCTTGACCGGACGCACCACCGAAGCGGCCACATCGCGGATGTACAACTGCACCACGGTAGCGCCGGCGCGGCGGCCGGTGTTCTTCACGGTGACCGTGGCATCGACGCGGCCATCGGCTTTCATCACCGGCTGTGACATGGTCACACCGGACAGGCTGAACTCGGTGTAGCTCAAGCCATAGCCGAATGGGTAGAGCGGTCCGTTGGGTTCTTCGAAGTACTGCGAGGTGTAGTTGCCCGGCTTGCCTTCGGTGAACGGACGGCCCAGGCGCGCGTGGTTGTAGTAGCTGGGGATCTGGCCCACCGAGCGCGGGAAGGTGATCGGCAATTTGCCCGAGGGGTTGACGTCGCCGAACAGGATGTCGGCAATCGCATGGCCGCCTTCAGTGCCGGTGTACCAGGTCTCGAGAATGGCGGAAGCATTGTCGCGCGCCCAGTTCAGGTCCAGCGGACGGCCGTTCATCAGTACCAGCACCAGCGGCTTGCCGGTGGCCTTCAACGCCTTGAGCAAGGCCATCTGGTTCTCCGGCAACGTCAGCTGCGTGCGGCTCGACGACTCGTGCGACATGCCGCGCGACTCGCCCACTGCCGCCACGACCACGTCCGCACTGCGCGCCGCCTTGACCGCCTCGGCGATCATGGCTTGCGGGCTGCGCTTGTCCTGCACCACCTCGGGGTCGTCCCAGTTGAGGAAGTTGAGGTAGTCGACGATGTGCTTGTCTTCAGTGATGTTGGCGCCGCGCGCGTAGACCAGTTTGGCCTTGGCGCCGAGCGCATCCTGCAGGCCCTGTTTCAGCGTGACGGTCTGCTTGTCCACTCCTGCCCCCGACCAGCTGCCCAGCATGTCGATATGCGAATCCGCCAGCGGGCCGACCAGTGCGATGGCTCCCGTCTTCTTCAGCGGCAACGTGGCATTGCGGTTTTCCAGCAGCACCATGGACTGTTGCGCTACCTCACGCGCGGCGGCGCGGTGCAGGCGGCTCTCGGCATTCACGCTGGGCGGATCGCCGGCGGCCTGGCCGATGCGCACGTAAGGGTCCTGGAACAGGCCCATGTCGTACTTGGCGCCAAGGATCTCGCGCACGGCATTGTCGAGATCCTGCTGCGCTACCTTGCCCGACTTGAGCAAGCCCGGCAGCTGGCTGAGGTAGACCTGGTCGGCCATGCTCATGTCGGTGCCGGCCTTGATCGACAGTTGCGCCGCTTCGGCCTCGTCGCGCGCCACGCCGTGGTTCACCAGTTCGGTGATGGCGCCGTGGTCGCTTACGGTCAGCCCTTTGAAGCCCCACTCGCGGCGCAGCAGGTCTTGCAGCAGCCAGACATTGGATGTGGCAGGCGTGCCGTTGATGGAGTTGAGCGCCACCATGATCGCGCCGGCGCCGGCATCCACTGCGGCGCGATAAGGCGGCAGGTAGTCGTTGTACATGCGCTGCGGGTCCATGTTGACCACGTTGTAGTCGCGTCCGCCCTCGACCGCGCCATACAGCGCGAAGTGCTTGACGCTGGCCATCAGGCGGTCGGCGGCGATGGGCTTCTTCTCGCCCTGCAGCGCGCGCACCGAGACTTCAGCGATGCGCGACACCAGATACGGATCTTCGCCGAAGCCTTCCGAAGTACGGCCCCAGCGCGGATCGCGGCTGATGTCGACCATCGGTGCGAAGGTCATGTCGATACCGTCGGCAGCGGCTTCTTCGGCGGCGGTGCGCATGGCGGTGGCGACCACGTCCAGGTCCCAGCTCGAGGCCAGCCCGAGGCCGATCGGGAAAGTGGTGCGATGGCCGTGGATCACGTCGTAGGCGAAGAACATCGGGATCTTCAGGCGCGAACGCATGGCGCCATCCTGCAACGGCCGGTTGTCGGCGCGCGTGACCGAGTTGAAGGTACCGCCGACGCGACCGGCGGCGATTTCATCGGCCAGTTTTTTGGCAGGCATGTCGGGGCCGATGCTGACCAGGCGCAATTGGCCGATCTTTTCATCAACCGTCATCTGCGACATCAGGTCATTGATGAAGGCGGCCTTATCGCCAAGCAGGGCCGGCTTGCCCTGCGCATATGCCTGCGGCGCCAGGAGGCTGACGGCACAGGCCAGCGCACACACTGATGCAATGTAGCGATGACGTGAACGGCGCGCGTGAGCGGCCGGCCTGGCGGGGTGCTTGATGAACACGTAAATTCCTCTCTTTTTATAGGACGCATCTCACGCCTGTGGATGAAATGCGTTCTGAAACTTTGACCGCGGCACGTCCTCATACTGGAGGCGCCGCGGACTGGAAACGGATGATGCCGTCGGTGCGGGAGCCCTGGCGCGATGAATGCTTGCGCATTTTCCTGCGCATTTGCTTGTTCTATGACGTGCCGGTGGCTGGACGGTTCGCTATATTATTCTGTTTTAATGCTTGCCGGGCTCTGCCCCCGCTGCCGATCGCAGCGCAAAGTTGCCATGGCGGCACCTGCAGGCGCCGCGTCCTTATGGAGAAATAAGTGATTCTGAACGTGTTCAAGCGCATTCCCCTGCCCAGCGCCTTGCTGTTGTCTGCCGCCCTGCTGGCAACGGCTGCGCAGGCCCAGACTTTTTCGCTGGACCAGGTGACGGCCCGCGCCAAGGAACTGGTCGAGCAGCCTTACCGCAAGCCTGTGAGCAATCTGCCGCCGGTGTTTTCCAGCATGCAGTTTGCCGACTATATGAAGATCCAGCCCAAGAGCGAGAAGTTCGAATGGCGCGACCAGAAGACGCCATTCAAACTGGCCTTCTACCACCAGGGCATGCAGTTCAACTCGCCGGTACTGATCCATGAAATCGTCGGCGGCCGCATGCAAGAGATCGGCTACAGCACCGACCGCTTCGACTTCGGCGACCTGCATTTCGACAAGGAGAGCACTTCGCACCTGGGATATGCGGGCTTTCGCGTGGTCTATCCGGTCAACAGCCCCGGCAAGGAAGACGAGGTGATGAGCGTGCTGGGCGCGAGCTATTTTCGCGTGATCGGCAAGGGGCAGGTGTACGGCCTGTCTGCGCGCGGCCTGGCCATCGATACCGCGATGATGAGCGGCGAGGAATTCCCGCACTTCACCGAATTCTGGATCCAGCGCCCCGCCAGCGGCGACAAGCAGCTGACCTTCTACGCCCTGCTCGACTCCCCGCGCGCCACCGGCGCCTACAAGTTCACCCTCACGCCCGGCCAGGATTCGGTGCTGGATGTGCAGGCGCGCGTGTTCTTGCGCGGCGAGGTGGCCCGCCTGGGCATCGCGCCGCTGACCAGCATGTTCCTGTTCGGTCCCAACCAGCAATCGTCCAGGCGCAACTTCCGTCCGGCCATCCATGACTCCAACGGCCTGGCGATCCACACCGGTTCCGGCGAATGGCTGTGGCGTCCGCTCAACGATCCGCAGAACGTGGAAGTGAGTTCGTTCGAAGTAACCAATCCCAAGGGCTTCGGCCTGCTGCAGCGCGGCCGCGAGTTCGCCAATTTCGAGGACCTGAAAGACCGCTACGACCTGCGCCCGAGCGCATGGATCGAGCCCAGGGGCGACTGGGGCAAAGGCGCCGTGCAGCTGGTGGAAATTCCCACTGCCGACGAAACCAACGACAACATCGTAGCCTACTGGCTGCCGGCGCAATTGCCGGCCAAGGGTGTGCCGATGGCTTTCGATTACCGCATCCACTGGACCATGGACGAGGCCGCGATCCTGAAGGATGAAGTAAGCTGGGTGAAGCAGACGTTCCACACCGATGGCGAGCTGACCCAGGCCAACCTGATCCGCAGCTTCGACGGCACGACCGCCCTGCTGGTCGACTTCACCGGCCCGGCACTGGCCAAGCTGCCGGCCGGCGCGCAGGTCAGTCCGCAAGTCAGCATCAGCAACAACGGCGAACTGATCGATGCCAAACTGCAACCCAACCCGGCTATCAACGGCTGGCGCCTGACGCTGCGGGTCAAGGTCCGGAATTCGGCGCAGGCGGTGGAGTTGCGTGCGGCGCTGTTGTCCGGTCCCAAGGTGCTGACCGAGACCTGGAGCTACCAGTTGCCGCCGCGTTCGGATGTGCAGCGGACGTTCTGATCGCCAGCCTCCTAAAAATTATTTATATAATTAATTCCAGCCGCTTCCGTTGAAGCGGCTTTTTTACGATCCAAATGAAAATGCCGTCCAGCCTGAACTGGACGGCATTGCGGCTTGACGTGCTGCCGGCTTATCCGATTAGCCTCAGGACTCCACCGATTCCCCGCGCAGGCGGGTAATCACGCCATCCAGCGCATCGAGATCGTTGAAGCTGATGACCAGTTGCCCCTTGTTCTTGGCGCCGGTCTTGATGCTGACCTGAGTGGCCAGCAGGTCGGACAGCTCTTCTTCCAGGCGTGCGATGTCGCGCGATTTTTCCTTGCCTTCACGCGGCTTCGCGGCCTGTTCTGCAGAGGCACGCGTGACCAGCTTTTCGGCGTCGCGCACCGACATGCGCTTGGCGACGATCTGGTTGGCCAGCTGGATCTGGGTAGCCGAGTCGACCACCAGCAGCGCACGGGCATGGCCCATGTCGATGTCGCCGGCCATGAGCATGGTCTGCACCGGCTTGGCCAGGTTCAGCAGGCGCAGCAGGTTGGACACTGCGCTGCGCGAACGGCCCACGGCAACCGCAGCCTGTTCGTGCGTGAACGAAAAGTCGGTGATCAGGCGGTGAATGCCTTGCGCCTCTTCCAGCGGATTGAGGTCTTCGCGCTGCATGTTTTCGATCAGCGCCATGGCGGCGGTGGTCTGGTCGTCGACGTTCTTGACCAGCACCGGCACCTCGGTCAGGCCGGCGATCTTGGCGGCGCGGAAACGGCGCTCGCCGGCGATGATCTCGTAGATATCCTTGCCGTTCTTCTGGCCGATGGCGCGGATCAGGATCGGCTGCAGCAAGCCTTGTTCCTTGATCGAGGCTGCCAGTTCATTGAGCGCACCTTCGTCCATGCGGCTACGCGGCTGGTATTTGCCGGCCTGCAGCTCGGTCACCGCCATCACGCTGGGCAGGCCAGCTTGCGCGGCTTGCGCCTGGGCTTCTTCGGTAATGTCGGACGAGCCGCCCAGAAGCGCATCGAGTCCGCGCCCCAAGCCTTTGGATTTTTTCAGTGATGTTGCCATTGGATTGCCTGTTACTTATAAGGTCTTGATGCGCTCGACCATTTCCGCGCCGAACGCGATATAGGCTTGCGCACCCTTGGAGTTGGGATCGAAGTTCACGCCCGGCACGCCGTAGGACGGCGCTTCTGCCAGACGCACGTTGCGCGGGATGACGGTCTTGAAGACCTTGTCGCCGAAGTGCTGCTCAAGCTGGTCGGAGACTTGCTGCGACAGCGTCATGCGCGGGTCGAACATCACGCGCAAGAGGCCGATCACCTTCAGCTCCGGGTTCAGCTTGGCATGCACCTTCTTGATGGTGTTGACCAGGTCGGACAGGCCTTCCAGCGCGTAGTACTCGCACTGCATCGGGATGATCACGCCATGCGCCGAACACAAGCCGTTCAGCGTGAGCATGGATAGCGCCGGCGGACAATCGACCAGGATGAAGTCGTAGTCGTCGGCCACGGAAGCGAAGGCGTTTTTCAAACGCGCCTCGCGCTGCTCCAGCTCGACCATTTCGACTTCGGCGCCGGCCAGTTCGCGGTTGGCTGGCAGCACGTCGAAGTTGCCGGCTTCCGAGGTCTTGCGCACGCTGCGGATGTCGGACATCCCCAGCAGCACTTCGTAGATCGAGCCTTCCAGCGTCGCCTTGTTGATGCCGGCGCCCATGGTGGCGTTGCCCTGGGGGTCGAGGTCAGCCAGCAAGACCCGTTGGTTCAGTTGCGCCAGACCGGCGGCGAGGTTGACTGCTGTGGTGGTTTTACCGACGCCGCCCTTTTGGTTGGCGACGCAAAAAATTTTAGCCATGTCTTTTTTATTGAGTAGTCAACTTGATGCCGAAACCGATCAGGAACACGCCTGCCGCGCGCGAAGCCAGGGTAGCGATGGTGCGGTTGCGCGCCAGACGCCGCGCAGCCGCATTGCCGATCAGGACCAGGATGCTGCCGTAGAAAACGGTGCAGCAGCAGATCACCGCGCCCATCGTGACAAAAGTGAGCGCACCCTGTTGCGTGGCGGGGTCCAGGAACAGCGGGAAGAACGCCATGTAAAACACGATGGCTTTCGGGTTGATCAGCGTCACCAGAAAGCCGCGCCGGAAATCCGCAGCGTTGGAAAAGGGTACGACTGTACCACCGCCCTCGCCTCTTGCAAACAACAGCCGCAGTCCGAGGTAGGCCAGATAGGCCGCGCCCAGGTACTGCATGCCGCGAAACAGCAGCGGATTGGCATGCAGCAGCGCCGCCACACCAATGGCCGCCAGGAACATCAGGACGATGTCGCCCAGCATCAGCCCGGCAATAGCCGCGAAGCCGCCGCGCAAGCCATGCTTGGCCGAGCAGGTCAGTACACAAAAAGTGCCGGGGCCCGGCAACAGCAGGAACACCATGGTGGCGGCAACCAGTTGCCAGATGTCGGTGATGCCGATGGTATGAAACAGTGCCTGCATATTGCCTCTCCCTTTGCTGTTCTTGCCGTCCCGCAGTCATTGCGGACGCGGCGGCGTTTATTCATTACTGCCGGGTCTTCACCAGGCGCGCGGTATCGAAACCCTGCTTGGTGGCGTTGTTGACTGCGTTCTCATATTGCTCGTCGCTGATGGCCGGCGTGCGCGAGAGTATCCACAGGGATTCGCGCGAAGGGCTGCCGACGGTGACCAGCGTGTATTGTGCATCCAGTTCCGTGACCCAGTAATCGCTCCAGACCCACGGCAGCCACGACAACCATGACGGCATGAAGCTGACTTGCAGCTTGGCGTTGCTGCTGCCGCCGACTACGCGTGCCAGTCCCTGTTCCTCATCGTTGCCATCGGCGGTCTTGCAGCGGCTGGTGACGTCGATATCGCCATCGCTGCGGGCGCGGTATTCGGCAATGGTGCCGGACACGCATTTTTTCTGGAAGCCGTTGGGAATCTTGGCGATCTCATACCACTTGCCTGCATAGCGCTTGAGGTCGACCGAGGGTACGGTCTTCACTTCCTGCGCACCGGCTGCGGTCATGAGGACCAGTGGCATGAGCATGGCAGCCGCAGCCTTGGCGATGGAGATTTTCATCAGGACTTTCTTTCCAAAAAGATGAGATGCCGCTCGGCATCCAGTCCCGGTACATGCAAGGCTTGTACCTTGTTCACGTTCCAGCCCGGCGGCAGCCGGTCGATCTCCTGTTGCGGCATGATGCCCTTGAGGGCAATGTACTTGCCGCCCTCTTGCAACAGATGGTTCGACCAATCGATGAAGTCGTTCAGTTCGGCGAAGGCGCGCGAGGTGATGACATCGTATTGTTGCTCAACAGGCAACTGTTCGACGCGTGCATGGACCACCGAAACATTTCTTAATTGCAACTCCGCCTTCACTTGAGTCAGGAAGGCGGTTTTCTTTTGCACCGTATCGACCAGGGTGATGCTCATCTGCGGCTCGGCTTCAGCCGCCCAGATCGCCAGCACGATGCCCGGCAAGCCACCGCCGGCACCCACATCCAGCACGCGCTGCGCACCGGCGAAGGCCGATACCGCGGCCAGCGAGTCCAGCAGGTGATGGGTCATCATCTGCGCCGGATCGCGCAACGCAGTCAGGTTGTAGACCTTGTTCCATTTCGCCAGCAGCGCCTGGTAGGCCAGCAAGCGCGACAATTGGCGTTCGCTCAGGTGCAGGCCGAGTTCGGCGGCGCCGTCCTTCAGGGTCTGGGTCAATGGGTTCTGGTCTGCCGTAATGCTCATCCGTATTCCGTTTTCTTGTGCTTGCTGTCCTGGCCTGTCAGGCGCCGCGCTCAGGCCGCTTCGTTGGTCTCGCCCTGCGCCAGCTTCAGGCCGCCCTTTTTCAGGTGGACCAGCAGCAGCGACAGCGCCGCCGGGGTCACGCCGGAAATGCGGGACGCCTGGCCCAGGGTTTCAGGCTTGTGCTTGTTGAGCTTCTGGCGCACTTCGATCGACAGCGCCTTGACCTCCATGTAGTCGAGGTCAGCCGGCAGCTTGAGGTTTTCATTGTGGTCCTGGCGGCTGATCTCGCTGGCCTGGCGGGCGATGTAGCCGGCGTACTTGACCTGGATCTCGACCTGTTCGCGCACCGGCCCATCTTCGATGCCAGGGCCGGCCAGCGGCTGGCCTTCGGCGCCGGTCAGGCTCATCAGGCTGTCATAGCTCACGTTCGGGCGGCGCAGCAAGTCGAGCAGATTGTATTCGTGCTCGATGGCCTTACCGAGCACGCGTTCGGCTTCGGCAGCGGCCAGGATACGCGGATTGACCCAGGTGGTCTTCAGGCGCTCCATTTCACGTGCAACCGCTTCGCGCTTTTTCTCGAAGACTTCCCATTGCGCGTCGCCGACGCAACCGAGCCGGCGTCCGATGTCGGTCAGGCGCAGGTCGGCATTGTCTTCGCGCAGCGACAGACGGTATTCGGCGCGGCTGGTGAACATGCGGTACGGCTCCTGCACGCCCTGGGTGACCAGGTCGTCGACCAGCACGCCAAGGTAGGCTTCATCGCGGCGCGGGGCCCAGGCGTCGCGGCCCTGGGTCTGCAGCGCGGCATTGAGGCCGGCCAGCATGCCCTGGGCAGCGGCTTCTTCGTAGCCGGTGGTGCCGTTGATCTGGCCGGCGAAGAACAGTCCCTGAATCTGGCGGGTTTCCAGCGACGACTTCAGGCCGCGCGGATCATAGTAATCGTATTCGATGGCATAGCCGGGACGCAGGATGTGGGCGTTTTCCAGCCCCTTCATCGACCGCACCAGCTCCAGCTGCACGTCGAACGGCAGGCTGGTGGAAATGCCGTTGGGGTAAAACTCGTGGGTAGTCAGGCCTTCGGGTTCCAGATAGATCTGGTGCGAATCCTTGCCGGCGAAGCGATGGATCTTGTCTTCGATGGATGGGCAGTAACGCGGGCCCACGCCTTCGATCACGCCGGTGTACATCGGGCTGCGGTCCAGGCCGCCGCGGATGATGTCATGGGTACGGCTGTTGGTATGGGTAATCCAGCACGGCATCTGCTGCGGGTGCATGGCCGTATTGCCCATGACCGAGAACACCGGCACCGGATCGAAGTCGCCCGGCTGCTCTTCCAGGATCGAAAGATTGATGCTGCGGCCGTCGATACGTGGCGGAGTGCCGGTCTTCAGCCGGCCTTGCAGCAGCTTCAGCTCCTTCAGGCGCGCCGACAGCGACACCGCCGGTGGATCGCCGGCGCGGCCGCCGGCATAGTTATTGAGGCCGACGTGGATCTTCCCGTCCAGGAAAGTACCGGCGGTCAGCACTACCGCCCTGCCCTGGAACCGGATACCGGCCTGGGTCACGGCACCGACCACGCGGTCGCCTTCGATCATCAAATCGTCCACCGCCTGCTGGAACAGCCACAGGTTGGGCTGGTTCTCCAGGCGCGAACGGATCGCCTGCTTGTACAGGATGCGGTCCGCCTGGGCGCGGGTAGCGCGCACGGCCGGTCCCTTGGACGAGTTCAGGATGCGGAACTGGATGCCGGCTTCGTCAGTGGCGATCGCCATCGCCCCACCCATGGCATCGACTTCCTTGACCAGATGGCCCTTACCGATGCCGCCGATGGACGGGTTGCAGGACATCTGGCCCAGTGTTTCGATGTTGTGCGTCAACAGCAGGGTCTTCTGGCCCATGCGTGCCGCGGCCAGTGCAGCTTCCGTGCCGGCGTGCCCGCCGCCGACAACGATGACGTCAAATTGTGTGGGGAATAGCATGATGCGCCTCGTGGAGACGGTGTGAACAGAGGCGAGATTATAAAGTCTTTTGGATGATGGGGTCGGAAGGCTGCCTGGATTATGTGGAATATCGGCATGGGGTGATGCAGGTTTACCTCATTCCCGGCTCTACCGATATCCGCTAGCTATCGGATAGCTATCCGGCATCGACTGTTTCACGTGAAACATTTGGCGACAAAAACCATGTGAACACAAAACAAAACGGAGCCGCAGCCCCGTTTGATTTTCTTCCCCAATTTTGATGCGATGTTTCACGTGAAACATCGGACCAAAAACACAACCCTTTTTCCTTATCTCAGGAAGGCATCGTACCCGCTCTTCAAGATCAATGCCCCCACCACCAGCAAAAACAATTTGCGCACGAATACGCTGCCATGTTTCATCGCCAGCCTGGTGCCCACCAGCGAACCACCAATATTGAATACCGCCATCAGCAATCCCAACTGCCAGATCACGTGGCCGCTATAGCCGAACCAGCACAGGGCGGCCAAATTGGTCGCGATATTGACGAACTTGGAGACTGCCGATGCCGACAGGAAGTCATAACTGAATACGCGCACAAACAGGAAAACCAGGAAGCTGCCGGTACCCGGGCCAAAAACGCCGTCGTAGAAACCAACGCCGGCCCCGATCAGTGCGGCATAAATCATTTCCTTGGCGCCGCTCAAGGTAGGCGCATGGGTCTGCCCAAAGTCTTTTTTCTTCAGCGTATACACCGCCACTGCAATCAATACAAAGGGCAAGGCCTTGCGGATCAGATCGGTCGGGATGTGCGTAACCACATAAGCGCCGAAGAAGGATAAGGCGAATGCCGCGATCGCCGCCGGCGTTACCGTGCTCCAGCGTACCGCGACCTTGCGGGCGAAATTGATGGCTGCGGCGCTGGTTCCCATGACACCTGCTACTTTATTGGTGCCAAGCAATGTTGCCGGCGGCGTATTGGGAAATACCGAGAACAAGGTCGGCACCAGTACCAGCCCGCCCCCACCGACGACCGCATCGATCAGGCCGGCGACAAAAGCAGCGGCGCACAGGATCAGGTAATCAGCCATGGCGGATCACCAGTACAGGAAAACGAGATTGCATGGAAAGGCTTTCGATCGAAGACAAACTGGCGCGATTGTTATTGTTGAATACAGCTCCCGGCCCTGGCCGGGAGCGCTATTCTACCCTGCCCTCAGCTTCCACATTGGCAACAGATCCAGCCGCCCTTTCTCTGTTACGCAACAGCAGCATCTGTTATGCAATCAGGCCGTACCGGCAAAAAAATACCGCCGGCAATCATCTCTCGATGACTTGCCGGCGGCAAGGATGCCATCGCAGGGATGGCGAACTTCTCTCTCAAACTCAGTGCGACTGGCTTGCCGATCCCTTCTTGGTCAAGGCCAGGATTTCGCCAACGATCCCCTTGCGGAACAAGAGCACGCAAATGATGAAGATGAAGCCGGTCACGATGGTCACCGAATCACCCAGGGTATTGAACCAGTCGATATGGGTCACATTCGCCAGCCAGCTGCCGATATCGCCCAGCTTGTTCTCCAGCATGATGATGATGATGGCGCCGACGATGGGACCGACGATGGTACCCAGCCCGCCAACCAGGGTCATCAGCACCACCAGGCCGGACATGCTCCAGTGCACATCGGTCAGCGTCTCGAAGCCCAGCACCAGGGTCTTGGTGGAGCCGGCCAGGCCGGACAGCGCAGCCGACAGCACGAAGGCCAGCAGCTTGTAGCGCGCCACGTCATAACCCAGCGAGATGGCGCGCGGCTCGTTCTCCTTGATCGCCTTCAATACCTGGCCGAAGGGAGAGTTGATGGTGCGCACGATCAGGGCGAAGCCGAAGATGGCGATGGCCAGCACCACGTAGTACAAGGTCAGGTCGTTGCTGAGATCGATAAAGCCCAGCAACTTGCCGCGCGGCACGCCTTGCAGGCCATCTTCACCGCCGGTAAAGGATGCCTGCAGCGCAACGAAGTACAGCATCTGCGCCAGCGCCAGGGTGATCATGGTGAAGTAGATGCCCTGGCGGCGGATTGCCAGCAAGCCCATCACCAGGCCGATCAGCGCCGCCACACCGGTGCCCACCAGCAAGCCCAGTTCCGTCGGTAGGCCCCACACCTTCAGCGCCTGGCCGCACAGATAGCCGGCCCAACCAAGGAAGGCAGCATGGCCGAAAGACAGCAGGCCGGTATAGCCGATCAGCAAGTTGAAGGCGCAGGCGAACAGCGCAAAGCACAACATCTTCATCAGGAACACCGGATAGAGCCCAAACGGTGCAGCCAATGCAAGTATTAACAAAATAACAACTATCAGTTTCTTGTTCATGCCGGTCTCCCGATTATTTCTCTTTGCCGAACAGGCCGGCCGGACGGATCATCAGCACGATCGCCATGATGATGAACACCACGGTGGCTGACAGCTCGGGATAAAACACCCGGGTCAGGCCTTCAATCAGGCCCAGTGCAAGACCGGTGACGATGGAGCCCAGGATGGAGCCCATGCCGCCGATCACCACCACTGCGAAGACGGTAATGATCAGGTTCGATCCCATCAGCGGAGAGACCTGGATCACCGGGGCCGCCAGCACGCCCGCGAATGCCGCCAGTCCCACGCCAAAGCCATACGTGAGGGTAACCATCAGCGGCACATTGATGCCGAAGGCTTCGACCAGCTTGGGGTTTTCGGTACCGGCGCGCAGGTAAGCGCCCAGGCGCGTCTTCTCGATCACGAACCAGGTCACGAAGCACACCACCAACGAGGCCACGACGACCCATGCGCGGTAGTTCGGCAGCACCATGAAGCCGAGGTTGGTTGCGCCTTGCAGCGCATCAGGCACCGAATACGGCTGGCCCGAGACGCCATAGATGGAACGGAAGATGCCCTCGATCATCAGCGTGATGCCGAACGTCAGCAGCAGGCCATACAAGTGGTCGAGCTTGTAGAGCCAACGCAGCATGGTCTTCTCGATGATGATGCCGAAGATGCCGACCAGGACAGGCGCAAGCGCCAGCATGACCCAGTAATTGAGATCGAAGTAACTCAACCCCATCCAAGCCAGGAAAGCGCCCATCATGTAGAGCGTTCCGTGCGCGAAGTTGATCACGTTGAGCAAGCCGAAAATCACTGCCAGGCCGAGCGACAGCATGGCGTAGAAAGAGCCGTTGACCAACCCCAGCAGGAGCTGGCTCAGCAAGGCTTGCAAGGGGATTCCGAATAGTTCCATAAAAACCCGTTCATCCAGATGGGTGAAGAACGCAACCGCTTATTTGCCTAGACAGAAGCCGCCCGCGAACAAAATCGGGGGCCGCTTCCAACAGCAAAAATCTGCCATTTCCGGCCAGCAGAAATGACAGATTTTGCGGATTGCCTTTACTGCCGCTTCTTTTACTGCCGCCTTTCAGCGTTGATGCGGTTGATGCCTGTGATACGTCCTGCGCATTACTTCCACAGCGCGCACTTGGACTCTGCCTTGGTGGTCCATGCCTGTTCAGCAGGAATGGTCTGCACCAGCTTGTAGTAGTCCCACGGATACTTCGATTCCGACTGCGCCTTGACCTGGTACAGGTACATGTCGTGCATCACGCGGCCGTCGGCGCGCAGGTAGCCGTTCTTCTGGTACATGTCGTTGAACTTGGTCTTGCGCAGCTGGGCCATGACCTTGTCCGGATCGTCGGTACCGATTTGCTTGACCACCTTCAGGTACTGCAGGGCTGCCGAGTAGTCGGCGGCTTGCAGCGACGAAGGCATTTTCTTGCGCACGGCGAAGTAACGCTTGGCAAAAGCGCGCGTTTCTTCGTTGGCATCCCAGTACCAGCTATCGGTCAGGTACAGGCCTTCGGTGGTCTTCAGGGTCAGCGAGTGCACGTCGTTGATGAACACCAGCAGGCCGGCCAGCTTGGCGGTCTTGGTGATGCCGAACTCATTGGCCGCCTTGACCGAGTTGATGAAGTCGCCGCCGGCATTGGCCAGGCCGATGATCTGCGCCTTGGAGCTTTGCGCCTGCAGCAGGAAGGAAGAGAAGTCCGAAGCGCCCAGCGGGTGCTTCACGGAACCGACCACGGTACCGCCCGATGCCTTCACCACGGTTGCGGTGTCGGCTTCCAGCGAGTGGCCGAACGCGTAGTCGGCGGTCAGGAAGAACCAGCTCTTGCCGCCCTGCTTCACCACTGCCGAACCGGTACCCTTGGCCAGGGCCACGGTGTCATACGCATAGTGCACGGTGTACGGCGAGCACTCTTCGTTGGTCAGGCGCGCGGAGCCGGCGCCGATCTGGATGTAGACCTTCTTCTTCTCGGCTGCAACCTTGGCCGAAGCCAGCGCAGTACCCGAGTTGGTGCCGCCGATCAGCATGTTCACGCCCTGCTGGTCGAACCATTCGCGCGCCTTGCTGGCGGCGACGTCGGCCTTGTTCTGGTGATCTGCCACCAGCAGTTCAACCTTCTTGCCGTTGACCGAACCGCCCATGTCAGCGATCGCCATCTTGATCGCTTCGGCGCCGCCCTGGCCGTCGATGTCGGAATACACACCGGAGATATCGGTGATGAAACCGATCTTGATCACGTCTCCGGAGGTCTGCGCCGATGCCGACGACACCATGGAAAACGCTGCGGCTGCAGCGGTGACAGCAAGTGCCATTGCCTTAAGTTTCATTTTCATCTCCTCAGTTATATGAGCCCGCTAAATTGATAGACCTGCGAGACAGCTTTATGTTGAGCGGAAAAGGGATCGCCTCCCCGCGACGTACTTGTTGGCAGTACTTTTTATGATTCTTGCGACAGCATCCGTTCACATCCGGATGCAAGTCTTGAAACGATCAAACGCCCAGCAATTCGTTCAAGGTCTGCATCTTGGCTTCAAGCTGCGACGCTTCGAACGACTCGACGATCTGGCCATGCTCCATCACATAGAAGCGGTCGGCCAGCGGGGCGGCAAAGCGGAAGTTCTGCTCCACCATCACAATCGTGTAGCCCTTGGCTTTCAGGGTAGTGATCATGCGCGCGAGCGCCTGCACGATGACCGGCGCCAGGCCTTCGGAAATTTCGTCCAGCAGCAGCAAGCGTGCACCGGTGCGCAGGATGCGCGCCACCGCCAGCATCTGCTGTTCGCCGCCCGACAGGCGCGTGCCCTGGCTGTTGCGGCGCTCTTTCAGGTTGGGGAACATGTCATAGATCTCGTCGATCGACATGCCCTTGTCCGTCTTCGACACGAACGGCGGCAGCATCAGGTTTTCTTCCGCCGACAGCGAAGAAAAAATGCCGCGCTCTTCCGGGCAATAGCCGACGCCGAAATGGGCGATCTTGTGCGTGGCGAGGTTGATGGTTTCCTGGCCGTTGATCTTGATGGATCCCTTGCGGGTGCCGACCAAGCCCATGATGGAACGCAGCGTGGTGGTGCGGCCGGCGCCGTTGCGGCCCAGCAGCGTCACCACTTCGCCCTGGCGCACGTTCAGGTTGACGTTATGCAGGATGTGCGACTCGCCGTACCACGATTGCAGGTCGCTGATCTGCAGCGCCAGCGGCGCGTTGGAAGAAGATGTGCTCACGGTGGAATTCATGGTTGCCGAAGTTGCGGTAGTCATCAGTGCGCTCCCTGCAGCTCGGCGCTGGTCGTACCCATATAGGCTTCCATCACCTGCGGGTTGCGCGAGACTTCCGCATAGGTGCCTTCAGCCAACAGGGCGCCGCGCTGCAAAACGCTGATGCGGTCGCAGATGCCTGCGATCACGCTCATGTTGTGTTCCACCATCAGGATGGTGCGGCCGGCCGAAACTTTCTTGATCAGCGCAGTGACCCGGTCCACGTCTTCGTGCCCCATCCCCTGGGTCGGTTCGTCCAGCAGCATCAGCTCCGGTTCCATCGCCAGGGTGGTGGCGATCTCCAGCGCGCGCTTGCGGCCGTAAGGCAAATCCACGGTGGTGGTGTGCGCGAAATCGGTCAGGTCGACCTCGTCCAGCAATTCCATGGCGCGCGCGTCGAGCTGCTTCAGGCTCTCGCCGTTCTTCCAGAAATGGAAGGAAGTGCCGAGCTTGCGCTGCAAGCCGATGCGCACATTTTCCAGCACACTCATGTGCGGGAACACGGCGGAAATCTGGAATGAACGGATGATGCCCTGGCGCGCGATCTGCGCCGGCGCTTCCGATGTGATGTCCTTCCCGTTGAACAGGATCTGGCCCGAAGTCGGCACCAGGAATTTGGTCAGCAGGTTGAAGCAGGTAGTCTTGCCGGCGCCGTTGGGGCCGATCAATGCATGAATGTGGCCGCGCTCAATTTGCAGATTGACCGCGCTTACTGCCGTGAAACCCTTGAATTCCTTCGTCAGGTTCCTTGTCTCCAGAATGACGTCTGTCATAGTCTCATCTTTCCCTTTGATGCCCGTGCCGGTTTATCCGGTCATCGAGGCCTGCCCTGCTGCAAATCGCCCAACGCTTTTGGCATGAGAGACCGCGGTTCTTATCTGGCGAATTGAGAAGCTCTTTTTAATATTTGGCGCATAGTAGCCGAGTAGTACCATTCCTACAATACGTATAAGTACCGTATCGGCCAGCGCCTCAAAAATATTGTCTCACCCCCTGGAAAGCAGAGCTGATGCGACTTTCTCGGCGATCATCACCGTCGGCGAGTTGGTATTGCCGGATGTGATGGCAGGCATCACGGATGCGTCTGCCACCATCAATCCGGACACCCCGCGCACACGGCATTGCGAGTCCACCACCGCCGCCGCATCGTCGGCGCGCCCCATGCTGCAAGTGCCCACAGGATGGAAAATCGTCGTGCCTACTTCACCCGCGGCACGATAGAGATCCTCTTCAGTCTGGTATTGCAAACCGGGCTTGAACTCCTGCGGCATGTACTTCGCCAGCGCCGGCGCGGCGGCGATGCGGCGCGTCAACTTAAGCGAATCGGCCGCCACCTTCAGGTCTTCCGGCGTGGACAGGTAATTGGTGGTGATCTTCGGCGCCAGCGCATGGTCGGTGGAGGCGAGTCGCACATGGCCGCGCGAAGTCGGACGCAGGTTGCACACACTGGCGGTAAAGGCCGGGAAAGGATGCAGCGGATCGCCGAATTTTTCCAGCGACAGCGGCTGCACGTGATATTCCAGGTTGGCCCGGGCCTGCAACGGGTCGGACCGGGCAAAGGCGCCAAGTTGCGACGGCGCCATGGACATCGGTCCACTTTGCGTCAGCATGTATTCCAGGCCGATCTTCATCTTGCCGACAAGCGTGGATGCCATCGCATTGAGCGTCTTGGCCCCGCTGACCTTGAAGGCCGTGCGAATCTGCAGATGGTCCTGCAAGTTCTCGCCCACGCCTGGCAACGCATGCACTACCGGAATCTGGTGCTGCTGCAGGAGTTCGCCGTTGCCGATGCCCGACAGCTGCAGGATATGGGGCGATCCGATCGCCCCGGCCGACAGGATGGTTTCCTTCTTCGATTCGGCAAACCACTCGCTGCCTCCGCCGGTAAATTCCACACCGGTGCAGACCAGTCCATTCTCACCACGAGAGAATCGGAGTTTCTTCACATGCGAACCGGTCATAATGTCGAGGTTGCCGCTTTTCATCGCCGGCCGCAAAAACGCCTTCGATGCATTCCAGCGGATACCGCGTTTCTGGTTCACATCGAAATAGCCGCAACCTTCATTGTCGCCACGGTTGAAATCGTCGACCTTGGGAATGCCGTTTTCGGCAGCCGCCTCGCGGAACGCATCGAGGATGTCCCATCTCAGGCGCTGCTTTTCCACTCGCCATTCGCCCCCGGCGCCATGGAATTCATCGCTGCCGCGGTAGTAATCCTCGCTCTTCCGAAACAGCGGCAGCACATTGTCCCAGCGCCAGCTGTCATCGCCCGTCATGCGCGCCCACTCGTCGTAATCGCGCGCCTGTCCGCGCATGTAGATCATGCCGTTGATCGAGGAACTGCCGCCCAGCACCTTGCCCCGCGGGTAGATCAGGCTGCGCCCGTTCAGCCCGGGATCGGCCTCGGTGCGAAACATCCAATCGGTGCGGGGATTGTTGATGCAATAGAGGTAGCCCACCGGGATGTGGATCCAGATGTAATCATCCTTGGCCCCTGCTTCCAGCAGCAGCACCTTCACGCCGGGTTGCTTGGAAAGGCGGTTGGCCAGCACGCAACCGGCTGTGCCGGCGCCGATGATGATGTAGTCGTATTGCCCTGCCGATTGCATGGTGTCTCCGTTTTTTATTGGCCGTTCCGGCCGTTCTTATTCTTGCCTGCCGCCCCGGCCAAAGCCGGGACGACCATACCAAGATATCTTTACACGCAGATTACTTCGCCACCGGCATCGTGAACTCGGCCCCCTTGCCGATGGTCGCCGACCAGCGCTGCATGATGGACTTGTAACGCGTATAGAAGCGGATCCCCTCTTCGCCATAGGCATGCGTATCGCCGAACAGCGAGCGCTTCCAGCCGCCGAAGGAGTGCCATGCCATCGGCACCGGAATCGGCACGTTGATGCCGACCATGCCCACCTGGATACGGCGCGAGAACTCATGCGCGGTATTGCCGTCGGCGGTGAATAGTGACACACCATTGCCATACTCATGTGCATTAATCAGCTTCACCGCCTCGGCAAAGTCCGGCACACGCACCACGCACAGTACCGGGCCGAAGATTTCTTCCTGGTAGATTTTCATGTCGGTGGTCACGTTGTCGAACAGCGTACCGCCGATGAAGAAGCCGTTTTCATGGCCCGGCACCTTCAAACCGCGGCCGTCCACCAGCAGCTTGGCGCCGGCATCGACACCGCTCTGGATATAGCCCTCGACCTTGGCCTTGTGGGCAGCGGTCACCAGCGGCCCCATCTCGGCATCGTCCTCCATGCCATTCTTGACCTTCAGAGCCTTCACACGCGGAATCAGCGCGTCCACCAGCTTGTCGGCCACACTGCCGACCGCCACCGCGACCGAAATCGCCATGCAACGCTCGCCGGCCGAACCGTAAGCCGCGCCTATCAGTGCGTCGACCGCCTGCTCAAGATTGGCGTCAGGCATCACCACCAGGTGGTTCTTGGCGCCGCCCAGCGCTTGCGCACGCAGCGGGAAGGTACCGGCGCGCTCGGTTGCCTTGCGATAGATATATTCGGCGATCGGCGTCGAGCCGACGAAAGACACCGCCTGCACCTCGGGATGCTCCAGCAGCGCATCGACCGCGACCTTGTCGCCCTGGACCACGTTGAATACGCCATCAGGCAGGCCTGCACGCTTGAACAGCTCCGCCAGCATCAGCGAAGGCGACGGATCGCGTTCGGAAGGCTTCAGCACGAAGCTGTTGCCGGTAGCGATGGCGATCGGCGCCATCCACAGCGGCACCATCACCGGGAAGTTGAACGGCGTGATGCCGGCGGTGACGCCCAGCGGCTGGCGCAGGTTCCAGTTGTCGATGCCGCCGCCGATGTTGTCGGTGAACTGGGTCTTGAGCAGTTGCGGAATGCCGGTCGCGAATTCCACGATTTCCAATCCACGGGTCACCTCGCCCTTGGCATCCGAAAACACCTTGCCATGTTCCAGCGTGATCGCCTTGGCCAACGCATCGTGGTTCTGTTCGATCAGCTCCTTGAACTTGAACAGCACGCGTGCGCGCTTCAACGGCGCAGTCTCGGCCCAGGCCGGCGCCGCCGCGCTGGCAGCCGCCACCGCCGCATTGACTTCCTGCACCGATGCCAGCGACACCTTGGCCGCCACATCGCCGGTAGCCGGATTGAATACGTCCTGGCTGCGGCCGCTTTCCGATCGCGCCAGCTTGCCGTTGATGAAATGGTCGATGTGCGGGATGCTCATAAGTATTCCTTTGGTGATGGATATATCAATCCGGGCCGGATCTGTCTCCCGATCCTGTTGGCCCGTGGTGGAAGTGCCGATGAAAGCTAAATTAGGCAGACGTTGGAAGAATATCGCGACAATTCGATCCTATCCAATGAGTTATTATCAACAGAAATATAAGAACAACTTATAAACCTATCATTTACGACGTACGCGACTTAGTACGTGAAAAGCGAAATTAACAAGAATTAGCGATGGATATCATACAGTTACGCGCTTTTATCACAGTCGCCCGGGAAGGCAACCTGACCCGCGCCGCTGAAAAACTGCATGTCAGCCAACCCGCCGTCAGCCTGCAGATCAAATCGCTGCAGGAACAACTGGGCCTGGCCTTGTTCACCCGCACTGCCGCCGGCATGGTGCTGACGGCAGAAGGCAACAAACTGCTGCCATTGGCCGAACGCGTGCTGGCCGACCTGCAAGAGCTGCGTCGCCATGCGGCTGCCTTGCAGACCAGCGCCGACCACCTGTCCGGTTCGCTGGCCATCGGCACCATCCTCGATCCGGAATTCATCCGCCTGGGCGCCTTCCTCAAGCTGCTGGTCGAACGCCACCCGCAGTTATCCACCAAGTTGTCCCATCACATGTCGGGCTCGGTCCTGAATGAAATCCGGCACGGACGGCTGGATGTCGGTTTTTTCCTGGGCGACCCGGGCAAGGGTTTCCATGCCATGACGCTGACCCCTTTCACCTACAACGTGATTGCCCCGGCCGGCTGGAAAAGCCGGGTTTCCGGCAAAGGCTGGAAAGAACTGTCGCGCCTGCCCTGGATCTGGACACCGCCGGAGTCCGCCCATCACCGGCTGCTGAGCAAGGTATTCGCGCAACACAAGGTGCAACCGGACACCGTGGCCCTGGTCGACCAGGAGTCTTCCATGCTGGATCTGGTGAAATCGGGGGTAGGCCTGTCGCTGGCGCGGGAGTCGATTGCCCTCAGCCAGGCACATGCCCACGGTCTGGTCATCGCTGACGCAGTCGACCTGTCGACCGAACTGCGTTTCATCGCCTTGGAGAAACGTCAGAACGAAGATGCCATCAAGGCAGTATTTCAGGTGCTCCAGGAAATCTGGAAGTATTGAATTTTCGTTCGACTACCGCTTGCGGGTCTTGAACCAGCAAGCGGCTCCCTTTTATCCCTCCCCCTTGCCGAACAAAAACACTGGATGTCACCTCCGGTGCTTGTTGAGTACGCCGTCGTTGTTGAATTCTTCCTTTGAATTGTTTTTGTGGCGCTTTTTCAGGTTATCCCCGCAATTCCGCTTTTCTGTTTTTTAAATTAAAAGTTTATATATAAAGATAGTAGTAATAGTTAACGCAGGACTTTTCTGTGGATAAGCTTGTTTACCTGAATTGAATCAGCAATTTACGTCTTGGATAAACGCTTGGTAAGCTTCTGCATAGCTCAAGAACAAATATTGGATAAATTTTCGCTTTTGGATAATTCCCAGAGATATTCCCAATTCGCGCAGCAGATATGCAGAGACTTATCCACAGGCGCCTGAAATGAATGACCAAAAGCATCGATAAGCCGTCATTACGCCATCGCATCGAACATCCATCGTCACATGCCACCTGCTCAGCCCCATTCCATTGATATCCAGCCAGTCGGCCTGCGTTTTGAACAGCGTCCAGGACTATCGCTGCTGCAATCGGCCTTGGCCCAATTCATCCGCCTTCCCAATTCCTGCCGTAACGGCACTTGCCGTACTTGCATGTGCAAACTGAAGTCCGGCACGGTAAGTTACCAAATCGAATGGCCGGGGCTGACCAAAGAAGAAAAAGAAGAGGGCTGGATCCTTCCTTGCGTAGCTGAAGCGCAATCCGACCTGGTGTTGGAGGTACCCCTTGCGATCGACCTGGAAGGATGAGCTGAGCGCGTTCTGTTCGATCCATCAGGAAATCCTGTTTTTCACATGGATGGAAATATCGCTTTGGTCAGATGAGTGAATTCAGGAGGGGTTGGGATGTTGGGGATGGTGTTTTTCCCGGAATTCGGGTTTTCTGCTCTTTTGAATAAGTCTATATATATAAATAGTAGGTAATAGTTAACACAGGCCCTTTTCTGTGGATAACCCGGTTTACCGGAAAAAAATCATGGGGTTGCGAAAAGTATAAACACTTGGCAAGGCGTGTATGGCCGAAGGACAGTTCTTGGATAAAAAATCGGCCGTGAATAACTTCCCTAGTTTTCCCCAATCCATGAAAAAGTTATCCAGACCTTTATCCACAGGTTGAGCTGCTTCCTGTGGAAAACGTGAGCCGAATGGCAATTTTCAGTAATTCCGCATTTTTTGCTGTTTCAAGCCCGTTTCAATCGGATTTCCAGGGGCGATAGGCCGTTTCGAAAGCATTTTTGGATGGTTTGGGCTTCCCCAATAACCTGCCCAAATACTGACGGCTGGAAAAGAACCGCCAAAAAAGACAAAGGCCGGGAGAGTTATCCCCCGGCCAACGATGTTAAAAAATCAAATTTCTTCTATGCCTATTTTTTAGGCGAAACTTTCCTGGCACTGGTTTTTCCCGCTGGCGGCGCTTGCGGCTGCTTTTTCACTTCCTCCAGCAGATTGGCACAATCGGCCTTTTGTTCGCCATCCACGTTGATCAGCGGCAAGATGGCGGTCACCGGCGCCAGCAAGCCCAGCGCCAGCGCTCCGCCGGCCCGCAGCGCCAATACCGCCTTATTCACGCCGACATCCGGATTCTTGAACGTGCCCGATACGTACAGCGGCGAACGCAGCGAGATAATGCGCAGGCCCTTGCTCTTGGGATGGATGGTCAGGTCCAGTTTTTCCTGTTTCATGTCCACCGTGCCGTCGGCGCTGATCAGCGCATCTTCGGTATCCAGCACGAAAGTACGGATATCCATCACCCCATTGCTGACCGGAAAATCGCCGGCCAGGCAATTGAGCTTCACCTCCTTATCGCCGAACAGCTTGCTGATGACGATATTGCCCACATTCAGGCCAGCCGCTTCCAGCAGGAATTTGCTGATGGCGCCCTGGTTGACCAGGGTCTTGACCTCGCCATTGGCCGAACCCAGCATCGCCGCCACCGAATTGCCGGTCGCACTCAACTTGGCATCGCCGTTGATTTCGCCAAAGCTGGTTTTGGACGCGTCCAGTTCCGGATACAGCTTCTGGATCTTGATGCGACGCGCCGACAAGCTCATATCGGACTTCATCTGTTTATCCTGGCCATCGAGGCGGATGGTCGAACTCAGGTTGCCGCCGGCCACGCCAAAGCTCAGCGGATCCAGCGTCAACACCTTGTCCTTGAGAACCAGGTGCGCTTGCAGGTCACTGATCGGCAGGTCCTTTTGCTTGACGATACGTTTGCCGGTCAGTTTGACGTCGGCGTCCAGCGTGCCCCAGGCATCGGTGCTGAACTGCTTGACCGGCAGCACCTTGCCCGCCGGCTGGCGTTCCTGTGCGCCGCGCTGCATTTTTTCCTCATTGGAGTCGGCCCCGATCAGCGGCGCCAGATCCTCGAAACGCAGCAAGTTGGAAGTGATGGCGCCGTCCAGCCGCGGACGTGGACCGCTGGTGTTGTAAGACAGCGTGCCTCCCACATCGCTGCTGCCGACCTTGCCGGTGAATTCTTCATAGCGCCATTCGCTGTGGGTGGCGTCGATCTTGCCGAGCAGATGTCCTTCGGTGGCGAAGGGCGGCGTTTCCGGCAGCAAGATCCCGGTCAGCGGATACAGGTTGCCCATGCTGGCGCCCGAGACCGACAGGCGCAGATCCAGCGCCGCCAGCTGGGCCGGTTTGGTCAGCGTGCCGCGCACGCCGATGGCGGTCTTGCCTACCTTCACGCTGGCTTGCAATGGATATGGCTGTTGCCGATTCTGCAGCGAGAGCACGCCGCCGGCACGGCCGTCACCTGAGACCGGTGCGCCGTTGAAGCTGCCCTTCAATTTCCAGCCCAGGCCGTAGACCTTTTCCTTGTCGGGGTCGAGGGTGTCGATCTCGGCCTTGATGTCGATTTTCTGGATGGCGTCATCCAGTTTGAATGTGCCCTGGCGCAGGATCAGCCGCCCCAGTTTCAGGTTCCACTCGGAAGGTCCGCTATCGCTGCTCTTGAAGGTCCAGTTGTTGGCGTTGTCCTTGTTGCGCAGGAGTGCGAGGTCGGGATTGTGGATTTCCAGCGTCGGCACCGAGATGTCATGCACCAGCAGCGGCACCGGGTTGAGCGTAAAAGTGACCTGCTTGATCGTGGCCATCTTGCCGGACTGGCTGAAGGCATCGGGATTGGCCAGCGTGATGTCTTGCGCCTGCAGCCGCGGCCAAGGCACCCAGCTCGACCATCCGGATTGCGATGGCGCGGTTTCTCCGGCGCGTTGCCATTGCAGCGAGAGGTCGCCGTTGATGGCGAATTCGCGTCCGATCGATTCGGATACGCGCTGGTTGATCCAGGGCTTGGCCCGGTTCCAGTCGAAGGTGAGGAGGAAGATCACCGCGGCAGCGATGACGATGAAAAGGCTGGCGACGAGCCACAGGATTATTTTTCGGATACGCGGCATTGGCATGGTTGTTCCCGTGAGGGTTTTGATCAACATGCGCCGATGCGACGGTCTCCGGAGATGTCCGGTACAGGCGATCCCGGCAGCCGCCTGTCTCCTGGGCAGCCGCGGGGTTCCAACGGGATTCTTATACCTGCATGCGCCGCATCAGCGCTTCATGTTGATACGACCGAATTCGTCATGAGTCGTTGCACTCAAGTGCGCGCGCAGCCATTTGTGCGCCGGATTGCGCGCATCGCGCTCGTGCCACAGCATATCGACGTGTTCTTCCGGCGTCTGGAATGGCAGTTCCTTGACCACCAGCACTTCGGCCATGCCGGTGGCGGCCACCAGGTGGCGCGGCAGCACCGTCAGCAATTCCGAACTGGCAACGATGCGCCCGGCCGTGAAGAACTGGTTCACCGTCAGCAGGATCTTGCGCTCGCGGTTCATGCCGGCCAGCACGTCGTCGATCACCGCATGCGGCTTGCCCGACAGGCTCACCAGCAGGTGGTCGGCCGCGCAGTAGGTGTCCAGCGTCAGCGGCTGGCCCGCCAGCGGATGGTTCTTGTGCATCACGCACACGTATTGGCCGGTGTACAGCCGGGCATGGCTGATCTGGCTCTTGGCCATGCCTTGGCCATCGGCCAGTTGCGCCGTCACGCCGGGGAAAAAGCCGACCGCGAGATCAATGTCGCCGCGCAGCAGCATGGCGCGCGGGTCGCGGGTGGTCAGCGGCATCATGCGGATCTTGATGCGCGGCGCGTCGCGCATGATGGTGCGCACCAGCGACGGCAGCCACAGCGCCGCGGTCGCGTCCACCATCGCCATGCGGAAGGTATTCTGGGCCCGCGAGATATCGAAGCTTTCCGGCGCGATCACCGCTTCCAGCTCGGACAGCGCCCGGCGCACGGTCGGCCACAGTTCTTCGGCGCGCGGCGTCGGCTTCACGCCATGGGCGGTGCGGATCACCAGGTCGTCGTTCAGGGTATCGCGCAGCCGCCGTAGCGCATTGGAGACAGCCGGCTGGGTCATGGCCAACAAGTTGGCCGCGCGCGTCAGATTCTGCTCCGTCATGACTGCATCGAATACGCGCAGCAGGTTCAGGTCCAGGGTCAGGAAGCTCATAGGGCGGGCCTTTGCGGCGGAAAGTGGATCGCGAATGAATTCAGGAAATCGCTATTCACGAATTATATAACTGATATCCGAAAAGGAAATTGGTCAAATAAATACGAGTTCACTACACTGCAATGCAACATAACACATAACGTCAAGGATCGAATCATGGCAACCATCGCACAAAGCACCGTTAACACCACATTCAAGAGCAAGTTCGCAGCCGTCATGCGCAACATCTTCATCCACTTCGTGAAGGCCCACGAGCTGCAAGCTGTCGCCCTGGTCGCCGCCGAACAGGATCGCGCCAGCGGTTCGCGCCAACTGAACCGCATGGCCGACAAGTTCGAAGCTACCCAGCCGAACCTGGCCGCTGAACTGCGTTTCATCGCTTCGCGCGGTTAATTCGCAACATTGGCCGGGCGGGTGCTGATAAAGCGCCGGCGGCAAAGCAGTACAAGATTCAAGTTTTTACCGGCCGTGCGCGATTCGCTGCGCGGCATGGCGGCAGGCCCAACCGGCCACCGCCTCCGGTGTCAGGGATTTCGGTTGTTCAGGCGCGTACGGCGCCTGTGTTGACGCTGATTCGATCAACGCGTCTGGACACCGATCCGTTGTCTCCTCCTCCCTCTTTAGGAAGGATTAACCCCGCAGGCCATGCCTGTGGGGTTTTTTTTCGCGGGTACAAACGCCCGCTGCTGAGGCTACACCAGCAAGGCCGGTGAGATATTCACAAACCACTCGCCGGCAATCCCGCCCTGCCATATTCATCATCGCTATATCTGATATGAGAACTCTAAAGTAGTCATACAAACCTTGTAAACATATACTGCAATGCAACAACAGTGAGATTGAACGCGCCTGATGCGCACCGAAACGAATTATCAGAGGTAGAAATATCATGTCCTTCCTGAACCTGGCCTTTCCCGCCGAAGCTGCGATTCCTTTCGCGCAGACGCTGATCGGCATGCTGGCGGCCTACATGCGCCCGGCCTTGGGTCTGGGAGCACTGGTAACTGTCCTGATGGTGTTCAAGCCGCTGCTCATGGGAGTGGCGCAAGCCGCCCTGGTGCTGGTCAAGCCGCGCAAGTCGCTGGAGCAACGCATCCTGGCGCACAAGTTCAGCGGCAAGCGCATGTTGAACCGCATGGCCAATGAATACAGCCTGACCCAACCGAATTTCGCCAACGAACTGCGCAACATGGCCGCGCGCGACTAAGCGAGCGCCAGTCGCCGTTCCAAGGCAAGCCGACTTCTAGTCGAGTAGTAACCTGAGGTTTTGTAGTACGTACTGTGTCTCCTCCTCCCTCTTTAGGAAGGATTAACCCCGCAAGCGCAAGCTCGCGGGGTTTTTTTTATCTGTGCCTGTGGAGCCGGCCGCTCCCGGCAGCAGGCAATCGTGATAACTTTGGCAGTCCGGCAACACTTATATTCACGCTAGAAACATCATGTGCCAGCTTCTTGGGATGAACTGCAATACCCCGACCGATATCGTCTTCAGCTTTACCGGTTTCGCCACCCGAGGGGGATTGACCGATCATCACAGCGACGGCTGGGGCATCGCCTTCTTCGAAGGCTCAGGCGTGCGTACCTTCGTCGACCACCAGGCCGCCATCGATTCCCCGGTGGCCGAGCTGATCAAGCAGTATCCGATCAAGTCGCAGCACGTCATCGCCCACATCCGCAAGGCCACCCAGGGCCGCGTGGCGCTGGCCAATTGCCATCCCTTCGTGCGCGAGCTGTGGGGGCGCTATTGGGTATTCGCCCACAACGGCGACCTGAAGAACTTCACGCCGGAACTCGACGGCCCCTACCGCCCGGTCGGCACCACCGACAGCGAACAGGCCTTCTGCTACATCCTGCAAGAGTTCCGCAAGCGCTTCGGCGACACGCTGCCGCCGCTGGCCGAACTGCGCGCCGCATTGCGCGAGATTGCCGACTACATCGCCGGCCACGGCACCTTCAACATGCTGCTCTCGGACGGATCGGCACTCTACACGCACTGCTCCACCAACCTCTACTACATCATCCGCCAGCACCCCTTCGCCACCGCCAAGCTGTCGGATGACGACCTGTCCGTCGATTTCGCCCAGGTCACCACGGTGAACGACCGCGTAGCCGTCATCGTCACCCAGCCGCTGACCAACAATGAGGTCTGGACGCAATATCAGCCGGGCGAACTCAAGGTATTCGTGGATGGCGAAGTCATCGCCTGATACGAACCGGGATATTTCCAAAAAGAAAATCCATCGGGGTTATCCCCGGTAAACCGCATGCGCGGCCCCTTGCTAAAAAAATAATGTCCGAATCGACCATTTCCTGTCGATGGATATGATTTTTTACTCTGCCAATCTGCCTCGCGCCCTGTGGATAACTTTCTCCCGGCGGGGTAAAATGCGTCCCTTGTTTGCGCCTCGGCCGACATTGTTTTTTATCCACCGGTCCTGACCTGAATCCGTTCAACGGCGCCGCACTACTATTCAATAAGAAAGCTTCATGGAAAACTTCTGGCAGACCTGCTCCATCAAACTTGAGCAGGAACTGACTCCGCAACAATACAGCGCTTGGATCAAGCCGCTGATTCCGCTCGACTATGAAGACGGGCTGCTGCGCATCGCCGCGCCCAACCGTTTCAAACTCGACTGGGTCAAGGCCCAGTTTGCCAGCCGCATCACCAACCTCGCCAGTGAATACTGGGAGTCCCCGATCGAAGTGCAATTCGTGCTCGACCCGCGTGTGGGCCAAGCCCGGCGCGCGGCAGCGGCCACCAACGGCGGCGCCGATACGGGCCACCAGGCAGGTGGCGGCAATGGCATTTCCGGCCTCGGGCTGCCCTCGGCCCAGGCTTACCAGTCCGAACCGGAGCCCGTGCGCGCGGTCGCGCCGCGCCAGGAACAGTCGCGCATCAACCCCGTGTTGACTTTCGACAACCTGGTCACCGGCAAGGCCAACCAGCTCGCCCGCGCGGCCGCCACCCAGGTTGCCAACAACCCCGGCGTGTCATACAACCCGCTGTTCCTGTATGGCGGCGTGGGCCTGGGCAAGACCCACATCATCCACGCCATCGGCAACCAGGTGCTTGTGGATAACCCCGGCGCCAAGATCCGCTACATCCACGCCGAGCAATACGTGCGCGACGTGGTCACCGCCTACCAGCGCAAGGGTTTCGACGACTTCAAGCGTTATTACCACTCGCTGGACCTGCTGCTGATCGACGATATCCAGTTCTTCGGCGGCAAGAGCCGCACCCAGGAAGAATTCTTCTACGCCTTCGAAGCGCTGATCGCGGCCAAGAAACAGATCATCATCACCAGTGATACCTACCCCAAGGAAATCAGCGGCATGGACGACCGCCTGATCTCCCGTTTCGACTCCGGCCTGACGGTGGCGATCGAGCCGCCCGAGCTGGAAATGCGGGTGGCCATCCTGATGAAAAAAGCGGCAGCCGAAGAAGTCGTGCTGTCCGACGACGTCGCCTTCTTCGTCGCCAAGCACCTGCGTTCCAACGTGCGCGAGCTGGAAGGCGCGCTGCGCAAGATCTTGGCCTACTCGCGCTTCCACGGCAAGGACATCACCATCGATGTCGTCAAGGAAGCCCTGAAGGACCTGCTCTCGGTGCAGAACCGCCAGATCTCGGTGGAAAACATCCAGAAGACCGTGGCCGACTTCTTCAACATCAAGGTCGCCGACATGTACTCGAAAAAGCGCCCGGCCAACATCGCCCGGCCGCGCCAGATCGCCATGTACCTGGCCAAGGAACTGACCCAGAAGAGCCTGCCCGAAATCGGCGACCTGTTCGGCGGCCGCGACCACACCACGGTGCTGCACGCCGTGCGCAAGATCTCCGCCGACCGCGCCAAGAGCCCGGAATGCAACCACGAGCTGCACGTGCTGGAGCAGACCCTCAAAGGCTGATCCGGCAAGCTGTTCGCCATGCCGGCAACATGCCGCCCACGTGAGTTGGGCGGCATTTTTATTTGTAGAAGCCGAAGCGTTGACCGCCGATATGCGATAAACGCCACATGGTTCCGGACCTTCTCCGGCACAACGATAAAGCGGCCGGCGACCGCCCCGCCCCCTCGCCATCCGGCCGCCTGAAAGCCGCCCCGGCCCGCGATCCCAGGGATTTCGCCGCACCAATACTGATCCCGGACAATCCAATCGCCAAAAGTACTCGTTTCCTAGGCAAAAACTTACGTTCAAGGGGGATGATTGGTACAATGGAAGGCGATATTTCGCCGGCGGACGCCAGGGCCGCCCAGCACGCGGAAAATTCGCGGGATATCGTGGAAACTTCGGAGAAAACCTCTTTAAAAATGGGGGATTTGCCTTCAAATGTTCCTAAGGTGTTGTCAGGTAAGCCGGATGGTTCATGGTTGTGATCAAAAACACAATAATTTGCCCGCCAAAAGCTTGCCGGCGACATCGGAACAGGTTTCGGACCGGCTGAGGGCAGGCCGTGCAAATGCAGGAGCGTTGCGTATTCCAGGCAGGTTCCGGTTGTTTTCACCAGAGGGGGAACACGCGCGACATTTGCATGAGCGGCCAGTCAGCCAACGGCATCCTTTAAACCACTATTAGCAAGGACAAACAGACTATGCAATTGGTTAAAACCCAAAGAGACACGCTCCTGCGTCCTCTGCAGATCGTGAGCGGTATTGTCGAGCGTCGGCACACATTGCCGATTCTGGCCAATATCCTCATCCGCAAGGACGGCGAGAAAGTGTCTTTCCTGTCCACCGATATCGAAGTGCAGATCACCACGCACGCCGAAGTCGGTTCCGGCAGCGAAGCCATCGCCACTACCGTGGCCGCGCGCAAGCTGCTCGACATCCTGCGCGCCCTGCCCGATTCCGGCGAAGTCTCCATCTCGCTTGCCAACAAGCGCCTGACCGTGCAATCCGGCAAATCGCGCTTCGCGCTGCAGACCCTGGCCGCGGAAGAATTCCCCACCGTCGCCCAGGCCGAGCAGTACAACGCGCAAGTCACCCTGCCGCAAAAGACCCTGAAGCACCTGTTCAACATGGTCCACTTCTCCATGGCCCAACAGGACATCCGCTACTACCTGAACGGCCTGCTGCTGGTCGTCGAAGGCAAGAACGTCATCGCGGTCGCCACCGACGGCCACCGCCTGGCCTTCTGCCAGGTCGCCACCGAACAGGAATTCCCGCGCCAGGAAGTCATCATCCCGCGCAAGACCATCATCGAGCTGCAGCGCCTGCTCGACGAGAGCGATGAAGAAGTCAAACTGGAAATCGCCAACAACCAGGTCAAGCTGACCTTCGCCGACATCGAGCTGATCTCCAAGCTGGTCGAAGGCAAGTTCCCCGACTACACCCGCGTGGTGCCCAAGGGCTACAAGAACGGCTTCACCATCAGCCGCGAACAGCTGCTGCGTTCGCTGCAGCGCGCCGCCATCATGACCAGCGACAAGTTCAAGGGCGTGCGCTGGGTGATCGCTCCCGGCAGCCTCAAGATCAGCTCCACCAACGCCGACCAGGAAGAAGCGGTCGAAGAACTCGAAATCGACTACGGCGGCGACACCGTCGACATCGGTTTCAACGTCAGCTACCTGCTCGACGTGCTCAACAACCTGAAGAACGACTACGTCAACATCGCCCTGGGCGATGCCAACTCGTCGGCCCTGGTCACCATCCCGGACAACGCCGACTTCAAGTACGTCGTCATGCCGATGCGCATTTAAGCGTTGCCGCGTGCAAGCGAACGAGGGGCCGTCTGAGACGGCCCCTCAGTCGCTTTTAAGAATTCCGTTTTCAGCCGTACCCCTGTCGCATTTTGTAATTTCTTTGTCGTTTCACCCGCAGTCTCTAGTCGTTTGGCTAGCTTTTTCAGAAGGTAACCATGTCCTCCAGCCCAGCAGACAACACCAACTCCGCGCAACAAAGCTACGGCGCCTCCTCCATCCAGATCCTGGAAGGCCTGGAAGCGGTGCGCAAGCGTCCCGGCATGTACATTGGCGATACTTCTGACGGCACCGGCCTGCACCACCTCGTGTTCGAAGTGCTGGACAACTCCATCGACGAAGCGCTGGCCGGCTACTGCAGCGAGATCCACGTCACCATCCACGCCGACAACTCGATCTCGATCACCGACAACGGCCGCGGCATCCCCACCGGCCTGAAGATGGACGACAAGCACGAACCCAAGCGCTCCGCCGCCGAAATCGTGATGACCGAGCTGCACGCCGGCGGCAAATTCGACCAGAACTCCTACAAGGTCTCCGGCGGCCTGCACGGCGTGGGCGTGTCCTGCGTGAACGCACTGTCCAAGAAACTGCTGCTGACCATCCGCCGCGACGGCAAGGTCCACTCCATGGAGTTCGCCAAAGGCGTGGTGCAAAACCGCGAACTGGAAACCATCGACGGCATCCAGGTCTCGCCGATCAAGGTCATTGGCGAATCCGACAAGAAGGGCACCGAAGTCCACTTCTGGGCCGACGAAGAAATCTTCACTCACGTCGAATTCCACTACGAAATTCTCGCCAAGCGCATCCGCGAACTTTCGTTCCTGAACAATGGCGTGCACATCAAGCTCACCGACCAGCGCACCGGCAAGGAAGAAAACTTCGCCTTCGAAGGCGGCACCCGCGGTTTTGTCGAGTACATCAACAAGAACAAGAACGTGCTGCACCCGACCGTGTTCCAGGCCACCGGCGACAGGATGTCGGACCAGAACACCAACATCTCGGTCGACGTCTCCATGCAATGGAACGACGCCTTCAACGAGCAAGTGCTCTGCTTCACCAACAACATCCCGCAGCGCGACGGCGGCAGCCACCTGACCGGCCTGCGCGCCGCGATGACCCGCGTCATCAACAAGTACATCGACGAGAACGATTTCGCCAAGAAAGCCAAGGTCGAAATCTCCGGCGACGACATGCGCGAAGGCCTCACCTGCGTGCTCTCGGTAAAGGTCCCCGAACCCAAGTTCAGCTCGCAGACCAAGGACAAGCTGGTCTCAAGCGAAGTACGCGGTCCGGTCGAAGAAATCGTCGCCAAGACGCTCACCGACTACCTGATGGAAAAGCCCAACGACGCCAAGATCATCTGCGGCAAGATCGTCGAAGCCGCCCGCGCGCGCGAAGCCGCGCGCAAGGCCCGCGAGCTGACCCGCCGCAAGGGCGTGATGGACGGCCTGGGCCTCTCCTCCAAGCTGGCCGACTGCCAGGAACGCGACCCGGCGCTGTGCGAACTCTACATCGTCGAGGGTGACTCCGCGGGCGGCTCCGCCAAGCAGGGCCGCGACCGCAAGTTCCAGGCCATCCTGCCGCTGCGCGGCAAGGTCCTGAACGTCGAAAAGGCGCGCTTCGAGAAGATGCTCTCTTCCGAGCAGATCACCACCCTGATCGCCACGCTGGGAACGAGCATCGGCGCCGACGAATTCAACCCGGACAAGCTGCGCTACCACCGCATCATCATCATGACCGACGCCGACGTCGACGGCGCCCACATCCGCACCCTGCTGCTCACGCTGTTCTACCGCCAGATGCCGGCGCTGGTCGAGCGCGGCCACATCTACATCGCCCAGCCGCCGCTCTACAAGGTCAAGGCCGGCAAGGACGAACGCTACCTCAAGGACGACCTCGAGGAAGCGCAATACATGATGCAGATCGCCCTGAACGACGCCGAACTGAAACCGGCGGAAGATGCAGCCGGCATCAGCGGCGACGCCTTGGTCGAACTGGCCCGCCAGTACAACACCGCCAACGCCATCATCATGCGCCTCACGCGCGCGATCGACGAAGCGGCGCTGGACGCCATCATGAACGCCGGCGTCACCCTGAAGATGGAAAACCTGGAACAGGCCGAAGCCACCGCCGCCGAACTCACCAAGGCCATCGCGGACCCGACCGTGCAAGTGGTCGCCAAGCTCGACGAACTCTCCGAAAAGGTCGCCCTGCACATCCAGCGCCGCCACCACGGCAACATCAAGGCTACCGTGATTGATGCCGACTTCGCCTCCGGCCCCGATTACCAGGTGTTGTCGAATGCTGCGCAGACCTTCAAGGGTTTGATCCGCAAGGGTGCCGTTATCGCCCGCGGCACCGGCGAAAAGCGCAAGGAGTCCGCCATCACCGACTTCCGCCAAGCCATGGCCTGGCTGCGTGATGAAGCTGAACGCGGCGTCAACAAGCAGCGTTACAAAGGCCTGGGTGAGATGAATCCTGAGCAGCTGTGGGAAACCACGATGGATCCGACGGTGCGCCGTTTGTTGAAGGTGCAGATTGAGGATGCTATTGCGGCGGATCAGATCTTTATGACGTTGATGGGGGATGATGTGGAGCCGCGTCGGGCGTTTATTGAATCTAATGCGTTGCAGGCGGGGAATATTGACGTTTGATTTTGCGTCATTAAGTACGTTTTTGGAAAAGGCCGATGAAGTTCATCGGCCTTTTTTATTTTGCCGAGAGACTTTACGGAGGATGTGAGCTTTATGGGAAAAAGCTCTGCGACAACAGAAAAGATATATTGTTTGACCTTTGTTTGTTTGAAGAATAATTTCGATCCGAAGCCCAAAAAAATATCAAGATTCGATGCAAGAATAAGAGGCTGGATTCTAATAATTCATATATTGATCAAAGGGGTGGGGAGTGAGAACAAGTCGCGTATGGTCGCTACTTACCGTAGAAAAAAATGATCTCCAATACGGTGGAAATAATGGGTACTTGGACCGACCAGAGAATTCATATCGTTATGACAGTGAGGTACCCAATCACAAACAACTGGCGGTGGGGGATTTGGTTGTTATCCGTAGTAAAACAAGGCTAATAGGAATCTCGTTAGTTCAGCACATCGAACGAAATGAGAACAGTGAAAAGCATCGTCAACGCTGTCCTGAGTGTAGATCAACCAATATCAAGACGCGAAAAAAACTCCCAAATTGGAAGTGCCATAAATGTGGATTTCAATTTCCACAGCCTGTAGGGGAAAATGCCTTGGTCACTTCGTATGACGCGTCATATGGAGCAGCATTTATTGCTATGCCTGATGGAATTCCCATTGATTTAATTAAGTCGTCAATATTGCGACCCAGTGATCAGCTCTCGATAGCGGAATTGGATCTGGCTAAACTTGAAGATGCGATTCTCGCGGCTAACGGTGAAACACGTTCTTTGATCCAAGGTTTCGTCAGTTCGCTGTCGGTCGGCGCAACCGAGGCCAACTTTGATACAGGATCTGAGGTTCTGGCTTATATGCCGTCGGCGACAGATTCTCGGCAGGAGGTGCTTCGTGCGATCAAGCTGCGTCGCGGGCAACGAAAATTCAGGGACGGTCTGATTCGCATTTATGGCGCGAAATGCATGATTAGTGGATGCGAGTTGCTCAGTGTTTTGGAGGCCGCACATATCGATTGCTATCGAGGCGAAGAGCATAACCACACTGAAAACGGTTTATTACTGCGAGCGGACCTGCATACATTGTTCGATTTGGGATTGTTGGCTATAGATCCGGATTCGCTGACTGTCAGAGTACATGCAGAGGCAAAAATCGGTACTGACTATGAAAAATTTGACGGGTATGAGTTGCGTATCAAAGGCAGGCATTTACCATCAAGTACTGCCCTGTCGAGGCGATGGCAATTGTTCTTGGCGTCATTAGCTTAATCGATTCTTTAGGCTCTACAGCGCTTTAATTGTCGTTGAGTGGCCACTCTTTAAATGAGGCAGAAGGGGTTCGAATAGCGTCAGGTAGCCACTGCAACGCTTCGCTATTATCCGAGTTTCGCGTCAGCCCACACTCCCAAATCACGATTACTTTCCATTCTGAATTTTCTAGTGCAGCCAAGTGGCGACGGTCTCTTTCTCGATTCTTGGCAAATTTCGCAGCCCATTTTGATTGATTGGTCTTTGGAGTTGCTGCCTTCTTGCATTTGCGATGTTGATGCCAAAAGCAGCCATGTACAAAAATGGCTACCTTGTACCTTGGGAGTACGATGTCCGGAGAACCCGGAAGTCGTTTATCGTGAATTAAATATCGGAATCCTCGAGCATGCAAAAATGATCGGACGTGTTTTTCCGGTAGGGTGTTCTTCGAACGTATACCCGCCATCATTCTTGATCGCGTGGAATTGTCGACTACATCCATGCTTCCTGGTATCCTAGTTATTTAGTTAATTGACTTCTAGGGAATGGCTCACTCAGTCACCGAAAATTCTATTCCGATCGTCGATCTATTTGCTGGACCCGGGGGGCTCGGTGAAGGATTTTCCGGACTGTCTCAGAACGCGTTCCATATTGCCGTATCAGCGGAAATGGAAGCGTCCGCCCATCAAACGCTTCGACTACGAGCTTACTTTAGAATTCTGAAGCGAAAAGGTCCAGAGGCACTGCGGCCGTATTATCTGTATTGCAATGGCGAAGCCGAGCATCCTTACGACATGGCCTCTCTTGCGGACTGGGAGTGTGCGGGGAAAGAAGCGCTACAACTTACATTGGGTGAAGAAAAGGACAATCTTCGCTTGGAGCGTGTTCTGAAAGAACAAAAGATTGGACCAGCTATTCCGTGGGTACTGATCGGTGGCCCCCCTTGCCAAGCCTACTCTTTAGTGGGGCGCTCTCGAAACATGGGTACTGCTACCTATGTTCCAGAGAAGGATCATCGACACTTTCTGTATAAAGAGTATTTAAAGATTATTCAACGTTACAGACCGGCGGTTTTCGTCATGGAGAACGTCAAGGGTATATTGTCTGCTTCCGTTGGCGGCAAGCGCATATTCGAAACGATTTTGCGTGACTTGGCAGATCCTGATTTGGCCATGGGAAGCAAACCAGGAAAATACGGCTATCGTATCCACTCCCTGTCCTGCCAGACATATTTTGACCGGAGCATGGATCCTGACGACATCAATCCTAAGGACTTCGTCCTTCGATCTGAAGACTATGGTATTCCGCAGGCACGCCACCGCGTCATTTTGATTGGTGTACGGGAAGATATTGATATCGCTCCTAGCGCATTGCAAAAACACTCAGAATACCGGACTGTGGAGGAGGCCATTGGTTCGTTGCCTCCATTGAGGAGTCGATTGAGCAAGGAGTCGGACAGTCCTGAACTGTGGGCAGATGCTGTAAATCGACATCTCAAGGACATGCGAAGTGCAACGGTAGGTAACCATGAGATGGCCGATGTTCGTGCTGAACTAGGAAAATATGCCGGAAAGATTGCATCGAACATGGAGTCTGGTGCGTTGAGGTATCCACGGCGCAAGGGCGACCGCTCACAAGATTCCCCACTTGAAAAATGGTACGCGGACAAGAATTTGAAAGTCTGGCTCAACCATGATGTCCGATCACATATGAGTAGTGATTTGGGGCGATACGCATATGCATCGGTATTTGCCGGAGCGAGAAAGAGATCGCCATCCGGACATGAGGAGTTTGATCTATTGGAAACTCTTCATCCTAATCATGAAAACTGGACGAGTGGAAAATTTAAGGATCGGTTCCGGGTACAACTCAAAGACATGCCGTCAACGACAGTGACAAGTCACATTGCCAAGGATGGTCACTATTTCATTCATCCTGATCCCGCACAATGCAGAAGCTTGACTGTGAGAGAGGCCGCGCGCTTGCAGACTTTTCCGGATAACTACTTTTTCCAAGGAAATCGTACGCAGCAATATCATCAGGTCGGTAACGCTGTACCACCCATGTTGGCCCAGAAGATCGCTAAGAAGGTGCTGATGCTTCTTCAAAATTCGCAGTAGAAATATCTCGCAATGTCATGGGGTCAATTTATCCGACAACATTGCGAGCGGTAGCTCGATGACTGACTATTTTTGTGCTGCATGCCGAAACCCCTCGTCCTCGGCAGCCTTTTTGAAAGCTATTAGTTTTTTCCAATTTGCTTCCTGATTCAATTTCAGGAAGCCTTGAGTTGTACTGGCCCGCTGCAGTAGAGCTCTGTCGGTAGGTGAAAAAATATCTGTCCGATTTCCTGTCCACGCGTGCAGTGCCGCCCAGTAGCCGGACATGCAAAGAGCGAGGGTTTCCGCTTGAAGATTGATCCCAATATCAACTGATCCCTTTTTCTTTTCTTCGACCTTTTTTTCGCTGTGAGCCTCTTTGGTGATTGCCATCGCCTTGATGCTGACTTCCCAAGGAAGTCGGAGTTGACTGATGCTTTCCCAGCATGCTTCTTTCTTGCACCATTCACCGACGTTCTTTACTCCTGGTGGCGGAAGAAGTAGCGACGTCTGAATATGCGGTGCGAGTTGCTCGAGACGTCCGGAAATTTCCGGACCTGCGTCTTGGTTGTTCCAAACACGTTCCAAGTCAATTTCGCCACCAGCCTTGCGGACATCATGTGCGAGCTTGGCAATTGTATAGGTGACGATGTTGATTCGATAACCACCTTCGTACCATGAGTTTCTGGCGGCATCGACGATAGATTCCATTTTCTTCCAGATGATGGCGATGGCGACCATGGATTTGAAGTATTCGTCACCATAGGACGCACTGATGGCTTGCCAATGTTCTGCTTCGGTTATGTCACCGTCCTTGCTTGAAAACTTCGCTGCAAATCGTGAGAAATTTTTTTGCGCACCCAAACTGACCCAGTAAGGTTTTTCCTCCCAAGAGTGGCTGTATTTGGCGAGGTCAGTTTTGCTGATCAGTTGTTCCGGTGGATATTGTAGTTCGAATGACGTTTTCTCTGATTTGCTCAGATAGAGGCGTTCATTTTGGAATTGGCCACGTGAGCGCTCATAGAACCATTTGCTCTGAATACGGTGACCTGCAATGGAACGAGTAAGAAGTCGACGAGAAACTTCTTCCATTTTGCGATGGAACGGGTGATTAGCGAAAAAGTCGGCTGCAGCGACCTTATTTTGAGTATTCGAAAATTCAGCAATACTGGGGATCAGTTCCTGCGCCTTCTCGGGCAAGACCTTTGTAAGCTTCATCTGCACTGAAACATCCTGAAGGCTCAATTTGTCCTTCTTTCTGGCACTCAGGATGCTTGCGGTCGTTTGACCACCGTTGACGATTTGCAGATCGATTAGATTGGTGATGACGTGCTGACCGTCAATGCTCTGAATGGTCACATCGGATGCCGTTGCAGCAATGCCGTTGTTATAGGCAAAGAAGAGACTCGGCTCATCCTGAATGGTTGCTCTGATCCCCTTGTTGACGCCGCCCTTCATGCCGAGGAAAGATCGCACGTTACCTTCAAGGAGCCGGCTTCCATATCGATCGAATAAGTCGGCTAACTGATCGCCCCGGATCACGCACAAATACGAGCGCAAGGTATCGGACTTGGCAGCCTCGATACAGGGTATTCCGAAACCGCCTAGAGTGGTCAGATCAATGTCAACAACCTCTCGCTCACGGTTGGACTGATAGATCGCAGATAAGCGTTGTAAATCCCAAATGTGACTTTCGACAGGAATGCCTGCTATTTCACCTTGGAGTTCTTCCTTGAATCTATTGCTCAAGACCGAGTTGCTGAAAATATGAAAGCGGATTCTGTTGATTTTTCTCTGCTCATTGCGTAGCTGCAGCGCTAGCTCATAGGCCGGGTTGGCCTCGGTAATGCGCTCGCAAAGATCATTTTCGATCGACTCTCGGATAAAATTTTCCAACCAGCCGGACATCTGACTCACCGTGGCGCTATTCAGTGTCTGCGGTGAAGACGTATCCTCCCATTTACCGATGACCAATCCAATACTGCCATCAGATTCATCCAAGCGGTTGAAACCATGAAGCTTCATTGTTCGGTTTCTGCTTGTAGTTCCTTGATATTCGATGCTTTCGAATTCACCAAAAACAGGATCGTCTTCGAGACGGTCGGCAACTTCGCTGATGAAGGCAAGGGTATCAACCAGATGGCTGGCCGTACTACGTCGTGCTACAAGCTGGGACAACTCGACCAGAAATTCATCGATCTGCATTTACAGCCTTTCAAATTTGATAGGGTCCTAGCGAGGTCAGCGAGATGCCGTAGGAAAGGTGGACGATTCCATTCGGCAGCATGCGGT
>NZ_LFLT01000190.1 GCF_001189955.1 Herbaspirillum chlorophenolicum
GTTGTAAATATCCAATCCGCAATCACCGTGCGCTCGGTGACGATGCGAATTGCCCGCACATCGCCGCTGCGATCCGTGATCCATTTGAAGAATGCGATGCCGATCCCGGTGCCGAACAAGATGGTGGCGCTGAGAATATGCAGCCATTTGATCAGGAGATAAATACTCACGCGGGCACCTCATGAACATCCAAACCGTCGAGCGC
>NZ_LFLT01000191.1 GCF_001189955.1 Herbaspirillum chlorophenolicum
CAGCCCCGGGAAGGGGCTGGCTGCAAGGCGTGGCGACGCGGCGTAGCGGTGCTACGGCAAGGAGCCGCAACGCCGCAGACGGCCCCTTCCCGGGGCTGCCCAAAGGGTTCGGTGGAGAAGGGTGCATGGCTACGTTGCGGTGCTTGTACAGGGCACCACCCTGTACCGCGCACCACGCCTTGCCCTGCACCCTTCTCCACCGAA
>NZ_LFLT01000192.1 GCF_001189955.1 Herbaspirillum chlorophenolicum
TAGGCCGTTGGGCCTGGCATTGCCATCTCATGTACCACATGGATATGGGCATGTTCCGTGAAGTCGTCGTCAGCTAACCAGGACCTGCACCGAAAGGCATACCTAGAATGACTCTTACCCGCTATTCAACTCAGATTCTCGTGCTGGCCCTTGCATCGGCAAGCATGAGCGCAGCATTAGCCCAGTCTCACGAAGGCCAT